>JAKQOD010000648.1 GCA_029565465.1 Deltaproteobacteria bacterium | reverse complement strand
TCGGTCACCACGTCGGTGATGACGTTTGATTTCGAAGACTGCACCTTCAACCTGCTCGACACGCCTGGCCACGAAGACTTTTCCGAAGACACCTACCGCACGCTGACTGCGGTCGATAGCGCCGTCATGGTGATCGACGCGGCCAAAGGTATCGAAGCGCAGACCCGCAAGCTGTTCGAAGTTTGTCGCTTGCGCGATGTGCCAATCACCACGTTCGTCAACAAGATGGACCGCGACGGTCGCGATCCGTTCGAACTTATCGACGAAATTGCCAACGATTTGCAACTCGAAGTCACGCCGGCCAGCTAGCCGATCGGCATGGGCAAAGAGTTCCTTGGTTGTTATGACCTGTTCCAAGACCAGTTGTTCTTGATGGAGCGCAGCAAAGGCGAACGCTTGCAAGAAGGCATCATGTGCAAGGGTCTCGACGATCCAATGCTCGATGAGCTGTTGCCGGAAACAGCGTTGACCAAGCTGCGCGAAGACATCAACATGGTGCGCGCGTTGTGTCCGAAGTTCGATCTCGAAGCCTATCGTATGGGCTATCAAACCCCGGTGTTTTTTGGCTCGGCCGTCAACAACTTCGGCGTGCGCGAATTGTTGTCGGGCTTGGGCAAATTGGCACCTCCACCACGCGCCCAGCCGTGCCGCGAACGCAAAATTGAAGCAACCGAAGCCAAAGTGTCGGGCTTCGTTTTTAAGATCCAAGCCAACATGGATCCCAAACATCGCGATCGCATCGCGTTCGTGCGTTTGGCATCGGGCCACTTCACCCGCGGCATGCGCCTGACCGTGCCACGCACGCAAAAAGTTATCGGCGTGCACAACGCCATGCTGTTCCAGGCCAACGAACGCGAAATCGCCGAAGAAGCCTGGGCTGGCGACATCATTGGCATTCCGAATCACGGCACCTTGCGCATTGGCGATGCGTTGACCGAAGGCGAAACCTTGCACTTCACCGGCATTCCAAGCTTTGCGCCGGAATATCTGCGCCGCGTCCGCGCCGATGATCCAATGAAGGCCAAACATCTGGGTCGTGCCCTCGAGCAAATCGCCGAAGAAGGCGGTGCGCAAGTTTTCAAAATGTTCCTTGGCTCCGACTTCATCGTCGGCGTCGTTGGTGCCTTGCAGTTTGAAGTGCTCGCTGATCGCATTCGCTCCGAATACGACCTGCCTTGCCACTTCGAAAACACCTCGTTCGAACGCGCCCGTTGGGTCGATGCTGACGACGCCAAGCTGATCAAACGTTTTGCTGACGCCAACCGCGACAACATCGCCGAAGATCACTCGGGTGCGACAGTTTTCTTAGCTCGCAACGATTGGCAGCTCAACCGCGCCGCCACCGACTTCCCAGCCATTCGCTTTTTGCAAAATCGTGAACAAGCCCCGCTGATGAAGGCTGCGACGTAGGCATTCCGCATGCTAGCGGCGCACGCTGATCGCCAATGCCAGGGCACGATCTTTCGATGTATTCTGCGGGCCGAACGCGCTGCGCACGCCGCCGCTGAGTTCGATATCGATCGATGTCGATACCGCTGCGGTCACCACACCGCCGAGCACACCGTGCCAGCCGTCTCGAATCACCGCGAATTCGCTTTCGAAGCCAGTGCGTAGGCCAATGCTCCACCGACAAGTTGGCTGCACCAACAGCCACAGCGGCACATGCAACGCATGACGATTGCCGCGGTCCGTGTTCGCTAGGCCGAGTTGCACATATGGATCTGCGACAACCGCCCACCGGCCATGCTGCCAGCGCACGCGTGCACCAAACATCACCGCTGGTTTGTTCGGCGAAAACTGCCGCATCACCAACCGCGCGTGCGGCGCCCACGCCAAAGCACCGGCGCGAGCCTGCCAGGTGGCATCGACGCCAACATTGGCAAGCTTCGCAACACAGCCCGAGGTCACTGACCCAAAACAAGCGCCACCGCCTGCGCTCACCGACGACAACGCGCGATTGCTGCTGGTTACGCCCAGCGTCAACCGCTGAGTCACGCCAATAAAAACATCGGGCGCTACGGAAACTGCGTCGAACGCCCGCCCCGGCAACAGCCACGCTTCGACGTTCGCCGTGAACGCAACTACACCACGTGGCAGCACGATCGGCCGCGCCACGATGTCTTGGGCTCGTGCAACCTGGGCTGGCCACCGCGCGCTGCGCCATGCGGAGTCGCTCGGCGAAACGCCTACGATTGGTCGTGCACTCGGGGCTTGCGCTTCGCGCGCAACTCCTTCAGCATCGGCCCAGCACTCGCTAACACGTGCCATCACGGCGCTGGCAACAATCAGCGCACCAACGGCAACCATCGTAGAGCCATGACGCAAAGCGACCACAAGATACCACAGCCCCGTTGCCTTGCAGCGACGGCGGCGCCGCGCCTCGGCACTGCGCGCCTCGGTTCTGGACTTGTGCCCGTAGCGCTTACCCTCAGCGCATGCACGCAGCCCACCGCTGACATGAACAACATCTACTATCAGTGGGACGGCCGCACCGTGTTATGCGCCGCCAACACCGACGACGTCATTGGCGTTGACCATGCCAACATCGCGGCTGGCCTTGATCGCGCCGTCGCGAATCGCGAAGCGGTGCAGTATTTTGCCCACACCCCAGGCGCAACCATCAATCGCGACGACCTCGAATTTACCTTTGCTGCCGCTGCCGAACGTGGCTTGCCATTTTTGACCTATCGCGAGTTACTCGACGATCCGACGCCACGCGCCGCGCTGGTCTTTTCCTTCGATGATTCAGCGATCGATGCGTGGACGGCAACCCGCGACATGTTTGCGCGTTACCACGCCCACGTTACGTTCTTCGTTTCACGCTTTGACCACTTTAATGCTGCCGCTCGCGCACAACTGCAGCAACTCGCCGCTGATGGCCACGCCATTGAAGCGCATAGTGTGCAGCACCTGCGCGCACCCCGCTATGTCGAAACCTACGGCTTACAAGCCTACCTCGACGACGAAGCGCTGCCATCGATCAACCAACTGCGCGAGGCAGGCTTCGACACGCAGCTGTTCGCCTATCCGTTCGGTGCCCACACCCACGAACTCGACGATGCGCTGCTACAGCACGTTCGCGCGGTCCGCTCGTTATCGTTTGTACGCACGTCGCAAGTAACCGCCGACCCATGCCGGCGCTGACTAGCACCTACTTCGCGATTTGCGTTTTGCCGCCGGTTAGCGTCACCGCGCGTGCCACCATCGCCATAAACTCGCTGCGATAACCTTCGGCATCTTTGCCTTTGGCTGCAGCCGCCATGCGCGTCACATCATTCCAGCCCACGGCGCCCACGTGCGGCGAACCACGCAACAACATGCCAAAGCTTGCCACGGTTGCGGACCATCGTAGATTTTCGCTTGCATTGGCAAACGCAACTGCAGTTGCCGGCACCACGCGCGACAACAGCGATGACGTCGACGCAGTTGGCTGCTTGTAGCGTAATTTCACCGTCAGCAATTCGTTGGTATTGCCAGCCAGGACGCCAGGTTTGCCACCAGCCACCGGCTGATACTTCAATGCATCCACCTTGGCGCCCGGCACGTCGACCCCAGCCGGCACAATTTCATACAACGCCGTCACCGTGTGGCCGGCGCCGATGTCACCGGCGTCTTTTTTGTCGTCGTTGAAATCTTGGTCGCGCAGCATGCGGTTTTCGTAGCCAACCAAGCGATAGCCTGCGACCGCTGCCGGGTTAAACTCCACTTGCAGCTTGACGTCTTTGGCTACGGTGACCAGCGTTGCGCCAGCTTCTTTCACCAGCACTTTGCGCGCTTCGTCGATGGTGTCGATGTACGCGTAGTTGCCGTTGCCGTGGTCAGCCAGCTTTTCCATCTTGCTGTCTTTGACGTTGCCCGTGCCTAGGCCTAGCACCGTAAGGAACACGCCCTTTTCGCGCTTTTCTTCGATCATGCGAATCAAATCACCTTCGCTCGAAACGCCAACGTTAAAATCTCCGTCGGTGGCAAGAATCACGCGATTGATGCCTCCCTTGATGAAATGTTGTTGCGCCAAGTCGTACGCCAGCTGAATGCCAGCCGCGCCATTGGTCGAGCCGCCGGCTTCCAACAATGCCACCGCATTACGAATTGCATCTTTGTGATTGCCGGTTGTCGACGGCAACGCAACACCCGAAGCGCCCGCATAGACCGCTATCGCAACCCGGTCTTGCGGCCGCAACTGTTCGGTTAATAGGTTCATCGCTTGCTTGAGCAGCGGCAGTTTGCGTGGGTCGTTCATCGAGCCCGACACGTCGAGCA
>JAKQOD010000621.1 GCA_029565465.1 Deltaproteobacteria bacterium | reverse complement strand
CGCGGCCGTCGGGTCGAGATCGCTGCAGACTGAGATCTTTTTGCAAACCATGCCAGCAAGCCGCCCAACGAACTGATCACGTGGGTTCTGCGCTGGGCTTGGGGCGTTTGGGTCAGGCACGGTTGGATCCGCGGGCACCGCCGGGACTACCTGGCCACCGCCACCCCATGGATCGTTCGGCGTGCCATTGGGTGGGGCGATCGGGGCAGGGTTCGGGGCTGGCAATGGTTGCTCTGGCATCGGATTGGTGTCCATCCGGGACGGTGCCAACGTAGGCGTAGCATTTTTGGTTGCTGGCGATTGCTGCGGCCAAAACATCATCACGATCGCCACCACGATCGCGATCGCGGCGAGCGCCATGACGATCATCGGCCAACGCTGCCACCAGGCGCGATCGTCATCGAGCGGCGCGGCTGCCATCGTGGGCGCATTGGCTAACATGATAGGCATCGCCGCAAGTGCAATCGCCGGTGCCGCGGTGGTGTCGTTTGAGGCTAACGGCGGCAATGCGCGCAACGTTTCATTGCGAGTCGCCAGGGGCGGCACGGCACCAGCCGCCTGGCCACGTACCATAGTTGCACGGCAGTGTTTGCAACGGCTCGCAATTGGGTGCACCAAACCACCGCATTGTGGACATGGCACATGGCGGCTTGCGACGTCGGCTAGGGCGGGTGTCATCTGGCTAAATGCTACGGGTAGGACGCCTCGGGCGCAACCATCAACGTCCGCGGTGCACGCAGCTGCGCAAATTGCGGTTATGATGACGCCATGCGCTTTGCTTGGTTGTTGAACGCGCTGGTGCCAGCCTTGATGCTGGTCGCTGGACAACCAACCTTTGCGCATGCTGCGCCTGAGCTGTCCGACGAAGATGTGCGCTTGCTAAGCGAAGCCGAAGTCATCGAAGTTTGGGACGAGCGGCGCGATAAGCCATTTGATCGTGACACTGCGTTACGCCTGACCGGCGAAGAATTGGCGCAGCGAGGTGCGACTGATCTTGCCACGGCGTTGGCGTTGCTGCCCGAGGTCAGCGTGCGCGCGGTTGGGCGTGGGGGGGTTAATGTTGATATTCGCGGGGCCCGCAAAGGCTCAGTGCGGGTGCTCATTGATGGCGTCAGCGTTAGCGATCCGTTTTACGGTACGTTCGATATTTCGACGATACCGATCACCGACATCATCCAAATTCGGGTATCAACCACGGCGCTGTCGCCGATCGACGGCTCCGGCGGGCCAGGCGGCGTCATCGAGGTTCATACGCGCGATGCGATTGGTACGCAGTTGGTGCTGGTGCGGTTGGCAATCGATACGTTACCGGGCGCTACGTGGAGCGGCAGTGCGCGCGCAAAGCTCGCCAAAGGGTGGGGCCTACGGCTTTCGGCAACTGGTAGCGCGGGGGCGCGCGAGTTCAGTTTGCCAGCGTTGCCAAGCAACAGCGACGCGGCACGCTCCATCGACGAAGGACGGCGGGCCGCTTCGTTTGCAATGCGCCTGGAGCATCGTGACCGTGATGCCAGCGACGGCACCGATGATGCGCGCCTGCATCGCGCACGGCGCCGCCTGGTGCTTGATATTGCGGCCGATGATCGGCGTTATGTATCGCCACCAAGCGAAACGAAACAGGGCTCGTTGTTGTTGATCGATCGCGAAACAACCCTGCGAGGGGGCCTGACCATCGAACAACAACTCGGCCGCTGGCAAGGCGTTGTGCGAGCCTGGACCCAGCGATTACAGCGGCGCTCGCGCAACTTTCGTGACGCCGAGCTGACCGATCAGTCGCAGCTTGAAGACCTCCAGGCTTGGCGCGTCGGCGGGCAAGCTTTGCTCACGCGGGCGCTCCGGCGCCATCATCGTGTTGCCGTGGCGGCCGTGTTTGATCATGAAAGGGCAACTGTGCTTGATGCGCAAGCGCAGGCCACCGCTGGCACCGCCACGGTGGTGGAGGTTGCGGCGAATGGCCAAACCCAAACCGCGAAGACCAAGCTCGACGCTGCGATTGGCGTTGCGGTGCCATTTGGCATTGGCGCCAACGCCAGCACGCCTTGGTTGGACGCCAAATTGGTGGGCCGGTGGCAGCCCCATCGGTGGTTTGAATTGGTTGCAACCGTGGCGCGCAAAGGCCGAACGCCGACGCTGCGCGAACGCTATGATCGGGGTATTGGCAACCCCACGTTGGGTCCTGAAATCGCTAACGCGGGCGAACTACGGATCATGGTAACGCCACCGCGCTTGCGATTCGAAGCTGCACCGTATTTGCGGCAATCCACCGGCACGACGCGGGTCAGCACGGCGACCGGCCGGCTTGAGAATCTAGGCGAACTCAACGTGATCGGCATTGACTTACATGCATCGGCCACGGTGCGCACAGGTTGGCCGCGCGTGCGAGTTGGCGCAGCGTACACGCCGGTGCGGGCTACGACCAATCTCATCGACGGTGACGCGTTGGATCGCTTGCCGCGCCGTCGAGGTGAAGGCTGGATCGAAATGGATCCCGCCAAAGGTTGGTCGCTACGCCTCCGATTACGCGGCTATGGTGAAAGCCTTGATCAGGGGCAAACCGTGCCAGGTGCGGCGTTGGTCGATGGTTCGTTGGCCTATCGTTGGCAACAAGGCAACCAAGCGACGTTGCGGTTCGACGATGCTTTCGATGAGCGGCCCGAATTGCGCACTGGATTTCGAGCCGCTGGCCGAACCGTGATGCTGGGCCTTGCGCTGCAATGGTAGGACAGCGCTGCGTACGGGGCTTTGCACCTGCAAAAATCAATTCGCCATTGCCGGCGTGGCGCTTGCGCGTCAGAGTGCCCGCATGGCCAAACCGCCGACTCCGCCACGGGTAACGCATATTGATGTGCACATTGCTGAACTAGACCCTCGGCACGACGGCGTGAAGATCGCGCATTTGTCGGATTTGCATCTCGGGAAGTAACTCCACGGGCGCATGTGCGCGCGGCGATCGACGCTGCGAATGCCGCAAAGCCTGATCTTGTTGCCTTGACTGGCGACTACGTTTGCTGGCGCCGTAGCGAAATTGAATTGATTCCTGAACAATTGGCAGGCTTGCAAGCGCGTCGGGTCTTCGCGGTATTGGGCAACCATGACTATTTTACGTGGAACCAAGGTGTCACCGACGGGCTCGGACGCTGTGGTTATGAAGTCATGAAAAACGTGTCGACGGCGGTTCCGATCAATGGCGCGACGCTGCAGTTGGTCGGCGTCGACGATCCGGTGACGCGGCACCACGATGTGCGTGCTGCATTTGCCGGCGTTGGCCATGGCACCCGCGTGGTGCTGTGCCACTCGCCCGACCTGGCACCTGCCTTGGCGGCGCGTGGCAGTGATGTCGTGCTGTCGGGGCATACCCATGGTGGCCAAATGTTTGTGCGTGGTGTCACCGATCGCATCATGAAGCGCATTGGGCTCAACTATCGCGGCGGCATGTACGCCATCGATGCGCGTACCAAGATGTATGTCACGACCGGCGTTGGTTTTTCAGGCGTGACGAAGCGCTTCGGCGAAGGCACCGCCGCGGAGGTTGCAATCCTGACGTTGCGGCGTGGTGTTGCCCGCGCTGCTGCCTAACGCTTAGTAGGGCGCAAAGGTAGCGGCACTGTGTTTGCGAGCATTCATCAAACGCAGTTCGTCGACGGTGAATGCGTCAGCGCTGGTCGCTGGAAAATGCACGGCGATGTATTGCATCACAACCAGCCGTGCTTCGGCGCCGGCGCTTACCGCTGGGGCATCGCCCGTGTCGATACACTCGTCCCACATTTCAAATAGGGTCTGTTTGGCGACGCCAGGTGACACGGTTTGGGTTGCCAGTTCGGCCAAGCGCTTGCGCATGGTATCAGCGGCGCCTTTGAGCTGCCGCTCGCGATAATCGGTTGCGATTTGCACGCGCTCGGCGCGGGTTTGGTCAAGGAAGCGGCGTTTGTTGGCCGCCCACGGGTCGCCTTTCATCAAAGCCGCCGTAATGTCGAACGAGCCGCCAGCGCCGAGGACGGCTGTGGCGGTGCGCATGGCCATCGCATTTTCGTGACCCGGGCGAGTGTCGTCGGCGTCGACGGCAGTTTCAAACCGCGATCGCTCAACCTTGCGATCGTAAGCGCGATAAACTGCATTGGGATCGGCGTACCACTTGGCAATCGCGGCCCCGATTTCCGACGGTGATGGCGGTCGAATGAAATGCACTTGCACGTTGGGTTTGTTGGTGAACTTGACACTGCCGTCACGTGCGACGGCGGCAACAAATACGCCTTGGTCCGACTTGGTGGTGCCATCCAATTGCGGCCTTAGCAGTCCGGTTTTGGGGACTTCAGCGGCGAGTGGCCCACCCATGCCGGCCGCTGAATCGCTGCGCACAGCTAGATCGGCTTGGCCCAAGGACCGGCCGATGCCCGAACGCATCGACAGCAGGCCAGGTCCCGTGCCGGTCTTTGCGCCCAACGCGCCGTCGGTCGGGCCAGGCGTGTTTGTGCTGCTGTCGATGGCGGCGGTAAGGATGCCGGTGTCAGCGCCGGAGTCAGCGCCGGTGTCAGCGCCGGTGTCAGCGCCCGTGTTCGTGTTCGTGTTCGTGTTCGTGTTCGTGTTCGTGTTCGTGTTCGTGTTCGTGTTCGAGTTCGTGTTCGTGTTCGTGTTCGTGTTCGTGTTCGTGTTCGTGTT
>JAKQOD010000580.1 GCA_029565465.1 Deltaproteobacteria bacterium | reverse complement strand
TGCTGATCATAGCCGTGCAAGCGCGCCGGCAGTACTTCGCGCTCCCAACTTGCAGCCGCACATTCGAAGCCTTGCAGCTGTTGCAGCACTTTGAGCAAGCCGTCGTTGCCGAGGAGCTGGGAGTTTTTGCTGACTCGCTGCCAGCGCAGCAAGAAGCGCATCAGCACGGCCGCCGAAACGGGTTCGATTTCGCTGCGCAATTTCGCTAAGGTCAAGCGATGGATACGCGCCAAGATGCGGCGATTGCACCATTCGACGACACCCGCTTGTTCGGCTGAGTCGATGGCCGCCGCGGCCGCTTGCACTGGCATGCCCTGGCGCGGATGTGCGGGCGCTGCACGGGTAAAGCTGCCACGCATGATCGCGCCATCGCCTTCGAGGGCCAGCAATGCGCCGCGCACATCGTCAACGCCAAGGCCAAGCTTAGCGGCAAGTGTAGCGGCGGTTGTTGGCCCGCCGTGGTCGAGCTGAGCGCTGACGATTTTGACCAGCACGGCCTCGCGTTCGAGCGGCGGTTGCGCGGATGAAGCTGGTGGTGCGGGTGGCAACGAGGCATGTGGAAACAGCAATGCCAGAGGCGCTACACGTTGCAATGCGACCCAGACCGTCGGAGCCGCGTCCTCACCGGACATCGATGCTGCGACGATCGGCGCCGCTCGGCCTGCCGCTGCAAGTTGGTGTAGCCACGCTTCTGCTTGCGGGTGCCAGGCTTGGGCTTGCGCCGTCGATACCAACCACAGGTCCATCAGCGCATCGTACATTTCGTCGGCGTCGCGAACGGTTGGCGCGGCTTCCGCGCATGCGGTTGTGATCGCTACGTCGTCGAGCGCGCCGTACTGTTCAACTTGCGAAGCTGGCAAGCCGCGGCGCAATTGCACGGCTCGGGTACGGCGATCTTCGAGGCCGGCGTTATCGAGGAATGCGTACGGGTTGGCGTTGATCAACTCGTGTGACAACGGGCTTGGCTCGACCGTGTCGCGTGCCAAAATGTTGATCTCGCCGCGTTCGAGTTTGCCCATCAAGTCGGTGAGGCCAGCGGAATCCATGGCTTCGACCAAGCAGTCACGCACGGTTTCGAAGACTAGCGGGTGATCGGGTAGTTCGCGATCGCCCGCAATGTTTTCGAGACATGCCTGCGCTTGCGGAAACACCACGCTAAGCAGATCCGCAGAGCGCATTTTGACCAAATGCGGTGGCACTTTTTCGCCGCCACGACGCCGCAGCACGGCGAGCGAGCGGGTGGCATTCCAACGCCAGCGAATTTCAAACATTGGCTGATCGAGCAACGCTTGGACCAGCACAGTTTCGGCTTGGCTCGACGGCAAAAACTGGAACACGCTGTCGAGCGCGAAGCTGTGCGGTTGCCCCAACGAAATCACGATGCCGTCGTCAGTGGCGGCGGCTTGCAGTTCAAAGTCGAAGCTGCGACAGAACCGTTTGCGAAGCGCCAAGCCCCACGCGCGATTGATGCGACCGCCCAACGGCGCATGTATCACCAGTTGCATGCCGCCGCCTTCGTCAAAGAAACGTTCGGCAATCAATAAGTCGTGGCGCGGCAAGCCACCTAACGCGATGCGGCTTGCACACAGATATGCTGCCAACTGGATGGCGGCGGGCGATGATAAGCCACACGGCACCGCGATGATGGAAGCGATTTCCTCGGGGCTATGACCTTGTTCGACGAGTGTATCAACCCAGCCACGCAAGCCGCTGACTTCTTGCGATAGTTCTTTGGTGCGCGCGGGTGCTTCGCCAAACCAAAACGGAATCGTTGGCGGTTGGCCTTCGGCATCATCGACGATAACCTTGCCAGCTTCGACGCGGCGAATCCGCCATGCCGTATTGCCTAGCTGAAAGACGTCACCGGCAGAGCTGTCGATTGCAAAATCTTCATCAACTTCTCCAACTCGAATGCCTTCCGGAAATTGCACGACAGCGTAGTTGTTGTTATCAGGAATCGCGCCGCCCGATAGAATCGCAGCCAACCGGGCGCCGCGCCGAGGTCGCAACGTGCCGGTTGTGTGGTCGCGATGCAGATGTGCACCGTTACGGCCGCGCCGATCCGAAACCCCTTCGCTGAGCATGTGCAGCACTTGCTCAAATTGATGATCCGACAACGCGCTGTAATTACTGGCGCTGGTGACCAACTCGCGCAATTCACGCTCACTCATGCCGGTGCCCACGACAGGCGGCGTAGCTGGCGTTGCCTCAGGATCCGCCGCGTTGCTCAGGGTGTCCGACGCGGCTGCGACCGAAACTGATTCCGCGCCGCCTTCCGACGCGCAGATCGCTACGATTTGCTGCGCCAAAATATCAAGCGGGGCTTCGCGCACTACGATTTCGTCGAGGGTGCCGCGGCCCACGCCGCGCACCAGTGCTGCACATTCGACGAGTTGGTCGCGCGTTACCGCAAACATGCGACCTTTGGGCGTGCCGCGCAGTTGGTGGCCCGAGCGCCCGACACGCTGCAACAGCGTAGCGATCGAACGTGGCGAACCGATCTGTACCACCAAATCTACTGCGCCAACGTCGATGCCCAATTCCAACGACGCCGTTGCCACCGCACATTTGACGTGGCCGAACTTTAGTTTCTCTTCGGCTGCCAAGCGCATGGTGCGTGACATTGAGCCATGGTGTGCAACAACTTGCTCTTCACCTAAGCGCTGCTCAAGCGCGGCCGCAACGCGTTCAACCAACCGCCGCGTGTTCGCAAACACGATGGTTGATTGATGTTCGGTCACCAGCTGTGCAATGCGATCGTACACGCGGCCAAACTGTTCGTGGGATGCCACCGCGCCCAATTCGTCGTCGGTAATCTCGATCGCTAGATCGATGTTGCGACGATGCCCCGAATCGACGATATGGGGCATCGGTCGCCGGGTTCCAACCAGCAATCGCCCGATGCGATCGATTGGCCGCTGGGTTGCCGACAAGCCGACGCGCACTGGCTTGGTGCCGCCATATTGTTGCACCAGGCGATCGAGCCGTTCTAACGAAAGCGCCAGATGGGCCCCACGTTTGTCATGCGCCACGGCATGGATTTCGTCAACAATGACGGTACGTACTTCCGATAGTGCCGCTCGCCCACGGACGGTGGTCAGCATGATGTACAGCGACTCGGGCGTGCTGACCAAGATGTCCGGCGGATGCTTCGCCATTTTTTCGCGTTCAGCAGCAGGCGTATCACCGGTGCGCACGCCAACTCGAATGTCCGGAAATCGGACGTTCATGCTCGGCGCTAATTCGCGCAATTCGGCTAATGGCGATTCCAAGTTGCGTTGCACATCATTTGATAAGGCTTTGAGTGGTGACAGATACAAGATCGACGTGCGGTTAGGCGGCGCGTCCGGCGGCGGAACGCCAAACAAGTGTTTCGCTTGGGTTGCTAATCCGCGCTTTAGCAATTCATCAAGGCAAGCCAAAAACGCAGCGAGTGTTTTGCCCGACCCCGTTGGCGCTGCGATCAGCACGTCGTCGCCATTGGCGATCTTGGGCCAACCGTCGATCTGCGGCGCGGTTGGCCCACCGAACTTGGCGCGGAACCACGCTGCGATCAGCGGGTGGAATTGGTCGAGCACATCTGCCACAGCTCAGTTAGCGTACCTAACTTTGCCGCAGGGGAACAGATGTTCAGCATGTAAAAGTGCTGCTATTTTCTAACAACTCGTAACTGACAAGCGTCGCACCAGTTCCGATCACGCGAACATCCTTGGTGTAGTGATAAATGATTTGCTCGTCGGAAAATCGCCAATTGCTGCCGACCGAGCAAGCCGTTCGCGGCGCAAGCCAATCGCGCCAATGCGCAGCAGCGCCGCGTTGCTTGGCTAGTTGAAACAACGGTTCGCAGCGGTGATTGCAGGTCGGCGGTTCACACGCAGGGGCCGCCGCAATGGGGCTCACCACCGCGTCGGTGGGGGTCAGCAAGATGACCGCGCGCAGCGAAATCCACGGCCCACAAACTGGGTGAATCACCAGCTGGGTGCCGGCCAAGACGCCAAGGCCCGCCGCCACAGCGAGCCGCTGCATTGGTAGAAAACCTTGGGCATAACTGCGGTGCGCATACTTGATGGCTCGATCGCCCGCGCAGCGTTGCAGCTGAGCTTCGACGAATTGGTCAAATGGGTCACGCGATGCACGTAAGCTTGCATCGGCTTGATAGGACGCGACGAAGCGTGGCCATAAATCGCGCGTATTACCTACTACCAAACAGCTGGTCGCGGTGTCGGCATCGGCGCCCAGCGCAGGTGCGACGGCAAGGGCTTCAGCCCACGGCAATGATGCGGTGATTCCGAAGCCGGCGTCGCGCAGCGCGCCCAAGAGGTCCATAACCGAACGGTACCGCAGTCCACAATGGTGTTGAACGTTTTTAGCCAGCTTGATGCGATTCGCTCTAAATGGGCGTTAGTGCTACACGTTGAGCGTCCCATGGCTCCATTGTTTTACGAAACTGTAACACGCAGCGGCGCGTCGCCATCGCGTTGGCTGGCTTTGACCCACGGCATCTTTGGCACCGGAGGTAACTGGCGCAGCATTGCACGCAAATTTGTCGAGGCGGCGCCGGGATGGGGCGCGGTGCTGATCGACCTGCGTGGGCATGGCAAGTCGTCGGCAGGGCCTGGGCCACACACGCTTGCGGCTTGTGCGCACGATCTTGCTGCTACGTTTGCCGAGCTGGCTAGCGCAGGCATGCCCGTGCACGCATTGAGTGCACATAGCTTTGGCGGTAAGGCCGCGTTGGCACTCAGCGCGATCGACTCCGATGCACTACCAGTGCATCGTTTCATTCTGGATTCAACCCCAAGCGCACGACCGCACGCGTGGGAGGTGCCGCTACATACGGTACCCAAGGTCCTGGCCTTGCTAGAAAGCCTACCGACAACGTGGCCTAGCCGTGATGCGTTTGTGGCTGCGGTGGTGGCCGCCGGCCAACCGTTGGCAATTGCGCAGTGGTTAGGCTTGTCAGTGCAGCGCGACAGCGACGTGTATCAACTACAACTAAATCTTCCCGTAATTCGCGCCTTGCTTGATGACTATTTTGCGCGCGATATGTGGACATCACTCGACGATGCGCGAGCTGCGATTGATTTTATCGTGGCTAGCCGCGGCAACACGTTGTCGGAGGCTGATGTGGCGCGCCTTACAACGGCGCCAAGCCATGTTCACACCGTCACGCTTGACGCTGGCCATTGGCTGCATGTTGATGCGCCATCCACAGTGGTGGCGCATCTGGTTGCGCGACTCGCAACCTAGCCGTGCTGGGCTGGGCGGAATGTCTACATTCGTCGTCGATGTAGGCAGCGAATTTTGTTGAATTCGAGCGCGAACGATCGCCGACACAGGCGTACCATCAAAACGTGAAGCAAACCCGAATGCTGTATCGTGCGGCGCTGCGCTCGGTCATAACGCTGGTCCTTGTTGCTGCGGCCACCCTTAGTTGCGGCAAGCGACCGAGCTCACAAAATCCTGATGCTGCCGTGGACGGCGATGGCAATCCACTCACCCCCGATGCCGCACCGTTTGTCGACGCTGCGCCACTGACACTTTCGATTGCGCCGCTGAACCCGACGCTCGATGTCACCGGTGCCGTCAAGACCTTGCCATTTACTGCAACCGTCAGCGGCCAACCAAACGCCACGGTAGTGTGGACCGTCGACGATGTGCAAGTTGGCGTGGTCAACAGCGCTGGCTTGTTTCGCTCCGAAGGCTGGGTCGCTGGCAAAACCAAAGTCACTGCGCGCTATGGCACGCTGACCGCGAGCACCACCGTTGTCGTACGGGTCGCCATCGTCGAAAACGTTGGCAACTTGAGTGCACAGCAAATGACCGACCTCGACGGTGGCGGCAACGTTAATGCAGCGTTTAACTGGTTGTATCCTTACAACAACACCGTGTTCCCGCGCGGTTTGGAATCGCCTACCTTGCAATTCGGTGGTGGTGCAACCCAAGCAATGAAAGTCAGCGCACGCGTCGGCGACTTCTCGTACACGGGATATTTTGCGGGTGCCGCGTTTGCCCGCGCCACCTTGCCACAAACGATTTGGAAAGCGCTGACCACGTCGGCCGATGGCACCGCCCCGGTCGCCGTCGAAGCGACCGAACTCACGGCAGCGGGCGTTACTGGGCCCGTGGCGCAAAACTGGAAAGTCGCACCGGCCGACCTCAAAGGCATCATCTACTACAACACTTATCGCTCAGCCTTGACGAATACCGGCGCAGTCATGCGCGTGAAACCCGGCCACAACGCCGAGGTGATGATCGGCGGCTGCGCGGTGTGTCACTCGGTGAGCGCGAACGGCAAAGTGATTGCAGCGGGGGTCTCGTGGTCGACGGACAATCCAGTTGATAGCACCACGTACAACCTTGCTGCGGATGGCTCGGTTGCCACGCGCAACAGTAATAGTGATGGCCGTTTGTATTCATTTGGTGGCCTAACTCCCGATGGTGCGTTGATGGTTACCAATGGCATTCCCGTCAACGGTTCACCGGTGCGTGGCTTGGGGCAAACGTTGCTGAGCCAGGTTGTCGACACGTCGAGCGGTGCCGTGGTAAGCGCACCAACGTTCACATCGCAAGTTGACTACGCACTAACGCCAGCGTTTTCCCCCGACGGCAAACGCTTGGCATTTAGCTACGGCAGCAACCGCCGTACCCTCGCGACGATGGACGTCGACTTGACCATGTCGCCTCCGAACTTTGGCACCTTGACCAATACCGTTACAGCAACCTCAGGCATCGTGGGCTGGCCAAGCTTTTTGCCCGACGGCAAAGCGGTGGTTTATCACGCAGGCGATCGCTTCGACACCGCGACCTATGGTGGCGGCGCGTCGTACGCCGAACTGCGCATGGTCAACACCGAGACGATGACGATCAATGAACTCAAGAACCTCAACGGCTGGGATGATGCAGGTATGTCGTATTTGCCGTACGGCGATGCTGAAGAGAATCGTCGCAACTACGAACCATCTGTGTTGCCAGTGCCGGTAGGCGGCTATTACTGGGTGATGTTCACGTCGCGCCGCACGTATGGCAATACGCTTGCGCCAGGTGGCAGCGTGGCCGGCAGCGACAACGAGTGGGGCAGCATGGTTAATGGCAACGAAGTGCCGAGCACGCGCAAAAAGATTTGGGTTGCGGCGATCGACTTGAACTACGCGGCTGCAACTGATCCAAGCCATCCAGCGTTTTACCTCGCAGGCCAAGAACTAGATGCGGGCAACATGCGCGCCTTTGCAGCGATGGAGCCGTGCCGTGATCAAGGCGCCACCTGTGAGTCAGGCTCCGATTGTTGTACTGGGTTTTGTCGGCCCACTGGTACCGATGGCAATGGTGCACCGATTTTGCAGTGTGTTGAGCAACCCGACACCTGCTCGATGACTGATGAAGCATGCAATGTCGATGCAGACTGCTGCGATGTTGCGACCGGAACCACCTGCATTAACCACCGCTGTGCTGAGCCAACGCCGGTTGAATAGCGGCGGCGTTGTCCCAAACCGGGTGCTGAACATGTGACTGAACAAACCGGACTACGTTAACGATCGCTTGATGTGAAAAAATATTCGTAAATGAATTCAATATGATAAAGATTTCCGAAGGCAACTGAACATGGATGTGCTATAACTGAACATCAGACCAGTAGTGTAGAGGTAAACGTATGCGCATCGCTTGCATTCACATCCCTCAATTTGCTCTTCAAGCCGCCAACCGCCAGGACCCAAGCCTGACTGGTAAAGCGGTGGCGTTATCCGTGGCCGCACCTGGTGCACCAGTGGTGGCGTACTCGCGGCAAGCTTACGCGTTGGGCGTGCGGGCCGGTATGTCAGCGCCAGTGGCGAGGCATTTGAGTAGTGAATTGCAAGTGATTGCTGAATCGCATGCAGCCGAACGTGAACTGGTCGCAGCCATCGCGGAATCGTTGTTGGCAATTGCCCCAATGGTTGATCGAGGTGGCCGAACTGGGCCCAACGGCTTGCACTATGCATTGTATTGCGAAGTGCCAGCGGGCACGCGTGGCGCAACGTTTGGTGCTCGTGCACGCGAATTGGTTGCGGCACATGGCGTGAGCGTTCGCATCGGTATTGCCGATGATAAATTCACTGCGTGGGCCGCTGCTTCGCAGATTCGCAGCAGTGGTACCCGCATCGATGATGTCGCTGCGGTTGTGTCGGTGCCTCGCGGTGGCGCAGCGGCGTTTTTGGCTCCATTGCCATTGTCGATGTTGCCGATTTCACCAGAAGTGCAGCACATGCTCAGCGCGCTTGGCGTTAAGACGCTTGGCGAGTTCGCAGCGTTGCCTGAACCGACAACGGGTTCAGCGGCAGGGACAGGTGGTGGCACGTTTGGTGGTGCTGCGAGCGACGACGGGTTCGGCATGGATTTGCAAGCGTTGGCGCGCGGCGATAGCCGCGAAGCCGCACGTTTGATTCCATATCGTGGCCGCGCCGTAACTAGCGAATCGATTACGATTACGCCGGAACATTCGGCCGCCGCTGCGATTGGCATGTTGGCCGAGCGGCTCGCACTGGTGCTCAAGGGCCGTGGTGAAGCGGCCGCGCAAATCCGTTTCAAAGTGCGCAAAGCCGACGATAGCGTGCGCTCGGTCGAATTGATCTTGGTGCCAACGGTGGTGGATGCCTCCGTGCTTGCTGATCGTTTAGGTGCATGTTTGGGTGATGCTGGTGGTGCAGTCGGTTTGTCGGTTGAAGTGGTGGGCGTTTCGTTGCATGGCCCAGTTGCCGAACCTGCTCCGATGGCGCCACCCCAAGAGCCAGCCGAAATCATGGATTCGTTGGAGCACGGCTTTCAGTTGGCGTTGCCAACATCGGAACTTGGTTACAACGCACCCGATGGACATCGTTACCGTCGCATGCGTCGTGGCAAACAACGCCGCCGGTCGGAAGTCACTGCGCAGTCGCGTTTGTTCGGCGGCTAGGCTTCGGTGGCGCCGCAGTCATAGCGCGTCGTCGCGTGTCCGTGTCCGTGTCCGTGTCGCGTGTCCGTGTCCGTGTCCGTGACGCTGACCATGACCATGACCGTGCCGATGTCCGTGTCCGTGACGCTGACCATGCCCGTGCCGATGCCCGTGCCGATGACCGTGCCGATGACCGTGCCGATGACCGT
>JAKQOD010000565.1 GCA_029565465.1 Deltaproteobacteria bacterium | reverse complement strand
CGCCGTCGATTTTGCCGCCGCGATCGATCATGTCTTCCCAGAAGTCGGTAACCGGCTTTGGGGTCAGCGTTTTGGTGAAGTACGTCCCGGTCGGATTGCCATAAAGATCGACCGAAACCAGCGCGACCGTGTACTCAACATCGTTTTCCAAGCCTTCGATGCGCATCGCGGTTGCCGTGGTCTCGGCTTGGCCACACACAAACGCAGGATCGAGGTTGGCAATGCCATCAGGCACCGCGGTAACCGCCGTGTTGCCTGCGGCGATTTCGGCCGGCGTCAACGTAAGCTTGAGGTCGAGCCCACACAAATCGCGCACCGTCTGATATTGCGCCGGATGCGATGGCTTGGTCAGCGCAGGCGTACCGTCGGCTTTGGCACATAGTGCTTGGTAATATTGCACGTCGGAGATGCGTTGCACCGGCGCGGTCCAATCGAGTTGGATGGCGCTTTCTGCAGGCGCTGCTACGAAGTTGGTTGGTAGCGGTGGGCCAAGCGTATCGGTTTTGATCGTTGAGCTCGGTGCATAATCGAACGCGCCACTGGCATCGCCGTCGACCAGCACCCACACGGTGCCATCGACTTCGCGTTCTTGGCACGCGCCGCCCGTCGGAGACATCAGCTGCCCAATCGGCAGCAATGGCGTAGCCGGCGTAACCGAAATCGCTTGCAGGTCGCCAATGCCAGCGCTATCGACGCGCGAGCACATCATCGGGCGTTGGGTGTCGTTATCGCATTGTGAACCCATCCAAACTTCGCCAGGTCGATTCACGGGCGTGGTGCCAGGCACCAAGCGCATCTGATACGAAAAGTTTTGCTCTTTGCCGGCCTTCGACGAGCTGCACACGCAGTGCGCCATGTTGAAGTATTGTCTGGCTTTGATCGTCGTTGGATCAACCCGTACCAAATCACCGCCATCTTGATTGATCATCAAGAATTCAAACTTGAGCGTGGCGCCGCCTGGCAACGTGCCTTCAGCTGCGAGGGCTGGCGAGACATGGCCCAACAGCCCCGCGCCGGCAGTTAACGAAACAACCAGCGGCAACAGCGCGCTTTTAACCAAGCTACTACGTAAGAACATGAACAGGCCCTCGTGCAAGGGGAATGCCGAAGGAAAATTCCAACGACAACGTGCGCTGCAATGCAGCTAACCCGTTGCTAACACGGCAATGATCACGCATCAACTATCCGCACAGCGACGCGCGGTTTGAGCGTGGTTGCTAGGGCGATTGCCACTTGGTCACCACTTCGCCGCTCTTGTGCTGTTCGGCTTGCCAAACTGGCAAGTGAATCGTTCGCGTGGTTTTGCTGTGCTGAAAACTAGAATGAAAAAAAAGTCACTCCATGATCGCACTTGTAAGCGAATGTATTTGTTGGATTTATAACTGATAGTCCCTAAGGTTCACCGATGCAGCGCGAAACAATGCGTTGACAATTGTCTGGTTGGTGACCAGAATATCGAAATAGTCACCCAGCCGTCTTTTAGCCCACCATGAGTTCAATCACCGCAGATAAACGCGAAAGCATCTTGGTCCACGCGGCCAAGGCGTTTTGCAAGTTGGGCTTTCGCAAGACCTCGGTGGACGACATTGCACGTGCGGCTGGCGTAGCCAAAGGCACGGTGTATCTCGCCGCGCCATCGAAAGAAGATTTGTTTTACCAAGTGGTGTATCGCGAAGTGCGGGATTGGCAGGCGCACTGTTTTCGCTTTGTGGATCCACGCCAGCCAGCCGATGCATTGTTGAAAACGCTGGTCACCGAAGCCAACGCATATGCGATTTCGCGCCCCATTCTGCTCGATTTATTGTGTGGCAAGCTCAGCGAATCGATGCCGAAATGGACCGATCGGTTTGATGATTTGCGCGCGATTGGCCGCGCCAATTTGATCGAAGTGCTCAAGCTTGGCGTGCGCCAAGGCGTGTTTCGTGCGGAGTTGGATATTGAAACCGTGGCCGCGCTGCTCCAAGACTTCCAGTTGGCGCCATTTGTGCTGCGTGGCCCAGCGACGCCAGCCGAGATGCTGCGTGGTGCAACTGTGGGTGTTGATCTTGTACTGCACGGCTTAACCAAGCGTTGAACCGTTTTGCAGCGCCGGTCGAGGCGATTTTTTTTGCAACCAAATGACCAGAAAACCAAAACGGTCACCAAGGTCAAATAAGGAGAAGTTATGGAAACGAAAGAGAAAATTAAGTCCGAAATCAGTAAACGGTTTACGCGTGACCTCTTGGCCTCGGCCTTGGGGCGCGCCTACGTGCTGACCCAAGCCGCAGTGGCGGAAGGTTCGGATGAAAGCGCGGTGTTTGATCGCCTGTTGCCAGTGGTGGATGATCCGCAATTGCAAAAAGCGATCGCTACCCACAAAGCCGATGAAGAACGCCATGCGAAAATGTTTGAAGCCTGCGTGCAGCGTCAAGGTGTGGCGCCGATCACGATTCCGGCCAGCCATCAGTTGCTGCCGCTGATTCGCGAAGAAATGGGCGGCTTTGATGCTCCCAACATGGAGCGAACCAGCGCACGCTGGGTAGCGGGGCCGATCAAAACGCACGAAGACATCATGAATACGTATCTGGTGCTGCAAGTGATCGAAGAGCGTGCGATCGAGCAGTTCACAATCCTGCACGATGTCATCGGTGAATTTGATCCTGAATCGGCAGCGGTCATCGCGCAGATCATGGCCGATGAAGAGCGGCACTTAAAGTATTGCGCGGCGATCACCAAACGCTACGCACCGTCGCCGGCAGCCCTCGAAGCTGGGCTGCGCACCTATCGCGACGCCGAAGCGCGCGCGTTTCGTAAGCAGCAGCAACTCACTGGGCAAACATTACTCGCGATGCCAGTGATGCCGAAATACAAACGATGGGTGTGGCGCGCAGTGCTCGACGCGCTGCGGCCGTTAACCGAAAAGGTGTTGCCGTACACGCGCGCGGGGCTGCGGGCACAAGTGATGGCGCGCAGTGCGTCGCCGATTCCAGCGTAGCGCGCGCTTACTTCGCCAACGCGGCAGCGGGAATCTTCAACGGAAGCTCGGGCACGTTTTGATCGTACAGCCAGCTGTAGGTAAAGAATGTGCCCAACACCCGCTTGGAATAATTGCGGGCTTGATCGTCGACGATACCTTCGATGAATTCGTCGGCGTCCCACGTGCCGCGCACTTTGAGCATGCGTTTGACGCCGCCTTCACCTGCGTTGTAGCTCGGTGGCACTAGCAGCGTATAGTTGTCCCAGTGTTTGAACAGGAAGCCCAAAAAACGCGAACCGATGGTGACGTTTTTCTCGGGGTCGCGCAGGGTGTCGCGCGATACTTCGATGCCGGTGCCTTGGGCAAAGCGCTTCGCGGTGGGAAAGATCATTTGCGTAAGCCCAACTGCGTTGGCGTAACTTTCCAGCAACGGATCGAACGCGCTTTCTTCCCGCACGATCGCAATCTGCATCGCCGGCGGCACGCCGTTGGTGGCAGCGTGCGACGACAACAACGGCCAATACGCGCGTGGGTAAGCGATATTCCACCGCGCGCGGTTGGCGCCGATGGGCCAGCTATGCCGATAGTCGAGAATGTGCCAACGGGTGGGCCAATGCGACACGCCATAGTTACCGGCGCGGTCGAACAGAAACGCCATCGCCCATAGTTTTTCGATTTGGTCGGCGTCGCTGACGCGCAGTTTGTTCTTGGGCGCGGCCAGGCCCAGCTTGTTGAGCTCCGCGCTCGCCGTGTCGCCAAGGCCCAGCTTCACGAACTCCATCGCGCGCGCAAAACCTTCGCTGCCCCATTCGACGCGTGGCGCAAAGCTAAACGCTGGCGCTTTGGGGTCGAAGCCGGCTGGATCTTTGCTGATCTCGACGAAGATTGCTTCGTATTCTTTCGGCGCGGTTTCGCGCACGCGGTTAAGCGCTTGCATCGCGTAATACGCCGCCGGGTATTGCATGATTGCATCGCGCCATGAGGCCAACGCGGCTTTGCGATCGCCCTTGGCGAAGTACGCACGGCCGAGCCAATACTGGGCTTGGCCTTCGGCGTAGTAGTTGTCGTCGCGTGGCATGACCGCGATTTGTTTTTTCCAAAACCCGATCGCTTCGTCGTATTTCTTGTTCTTCCACGCGCGGAAGCCCAAGCGCCACATCGCTTCGGCACGCATGTCACCTTCGGGAAATTTGTCAGGCAGGGCGCCCAGCACTTCGCGCACTTTGGCGTCGTTGCCCATCACGGCCCATTCTTCGGCTTCGCGCAGCATTGCGTCGTCGGCGTAGCTGTGCGCGGCATCGATCGCTTGTGCCGCTTGGTAGCGGGCCACGGCGATGTCGTGTTGCTTTTCGAAGCTGTACGAGCGGCCGGCTTGATAGTTGCTTTTAATTTCTAGGTCTTTGTCACCGGCTTCTTTGCAGGCTGCGGCAGCGATGTCGAACATGTCTTTGGCAACTTTGCGGTCACGCGCTTTGAATCGGCTTTGGCCGCGGTTGTACGCGGCGGTGCATTTTTGCGCTGCTGTTGCACCTGGCATTGCAAATGCGACATCAAACGCTGCTTCTGATTCAGGATTGCGCATCGCATCGAACAGCTCTTTGGCTTTTTGCAACTGTTCTTCGACGGTGTAATTGTTGATCTTCGCGGCGAGCTCGGGCGGCAGCGTTGGTTGCAGTTGCGTCAGCGCCGCCGCGGCTTTGGTAGCCCAGCTCGACAATGGATCGTCGATGCCGATGGCGCGATAGTTGGTGACCATCTCGTCGAGCAGTGCCGTTGTAGCCGCTGCTGGCGAGGCTTTGATTTGTGCGTTGATCGCTTCGGCCAGCGAAAAGCGCGCTTCGGACCGACGCGCACCCTTGGGCCGGCGCGTGAGGTAATCGCGGTAGTGCGCTGCGGTGGCTTCATAATTGCGTGCGCCACGCAGCAAATCACCGACGAGTAATTCGGCATCGGCGCCATGCACGCTGTCGGCTCGCACCGTACGAGCGATCGTGATCGCGCTGGCGTCGTGGGCAAAATACAGCGACCGTGCGCGATGGTACGCAATGTAGTCGCTGAGCAGTGGCATCAGCAGTGCAACGCTGGCGTACGTCGCAGCGGCGGCCGCCCACTGTTTGGTCTGTTCTTGCGCAACTGCAACCAGCAGGCTCAAGCGCGTGCGCTCTTCGATCGAGCCCGGCGCGCCGGTTGATTGCACTGCGAGTGCTGCTTGCAGCAAAGGCAATGCATCGGCCCATTTGTCCAACGCGATCAATTTCGCGGCTTCACCAACTGGGCCTGGCTTGCCAGCAAAATAAGGCATCGCCATTTCGGTCGTCAGTGGTGCTGGTTGCGGCGCCGGCTTGGCGGCGTCGGGGGCCGGCTTCGTCGGTTCGACCGGCGTTGTTGGCTGCGTGCCTGGCACCGTTGCCGTCGGCGCGTTCGAGGGTTGCTTCTTGGCAGCGCCCGAGCATGAGCTCGAACACGCTGTCGTCGCCGTTAACACAAGCGCCCAAAGGGCAGGGGAGTTCCGGAGCGACGACAAGCTAGCCATACCTGACCGTAGCAACGCTCGGCAGGCATAGCAAATTCCAGCAAAATTCCGGCCATGCCGGTCACTCCGCGATAACGACCCGCAAGCTTGGTGGCGACATGCTAACGCTTTTATGGACTATACTCCCGATTTGCGCCACAATTCGGGAGTATGTTCCAGCGAATCGCCACGCTCCCGAAGAGCAGCTCGTTTTTCCTGTTCGGTGCCCGCGGTGTCGGCAAAAGTACGTTGTTGCGAACGGCGTACCAGGCCAAGGATACGCACTGGATTGATTTACTTGATCCCGAACGGCAGAGCCGGTTTGTGTTACGGCCAAGTAGCTTGGTGGAAGAGTTAGATGCGCTACCGAAGCCAATCAAGCGGGTCGTGATCGACGAAGTGCAGCGTGCACCTCAACTGCTCGATGTCGTTCATCAGGTGCTGGAATCAAAAAAACGTACGTTTCGGTTCGTGCTCACTGGATCTAGTGCGCGCAAACTCAAGGCGGGGGCTGCGAATTTGCTAGCGGGGCGCGCTTCTGTCTGCCACATGTTTCCGCTTTTGAGCGAAGAGCTTGCGAGCAAAGATGCCAACAGCGACCGCGCGATAAGCACGCTGCTGCAATATGGCTCGCTACCCGTTGTTCTGCAGGCGCCGGTGGATGAACGCGCAGCGCGACTGCGCGCCTATGCTCACACCTATCTTCAAGAAGAAGTAGCAGCGGAGCAATTGGTTCGAAAGCTCGATCCGTTTCGTCGGTTTTTGCCGATTGCCGCGCAGTCGTCGGGCGAAATCGTTAACTACGCAAATATCAGTCGCGATGTAGGCGTTGATGCTAAGACGATTCAGTCGTATTACACGATCCTTGAAGACACCTTGGTGGGTTTCTTCCTTGAGCCGTGGCACGAATCGGTGCGCAAACGGCAACGGCAAGCACCAAAGTTTTATTTTTTTGATACTGGTGTGTGTCGAGCGCTAGCATCGTTGCTGACTGTAGTTCCCGAACCGTCGACATCGTATTTCGGCAGCCTGTTTGAATCGCGCGTCGTGCAAGAAATTGTTCACCGCAACCAAACGTTGCAGTTGGACTTGCAGTTGGGCTACCTGCGCACCGATAAGGATGTGGAGGTTGATTTAGTCATTCGTCGGCCGGGCGGCATTGTGCAGTTGGTCGAAATAAAGTCGACGCGTCATGTCAAAGACTCCGACTTGCGCCATCTGCGTGCGTTCGACGACGTTTATCCGCAGGCGGAACGCTATGTGTTATCGCGTGATACCACCCGGCGCAACGTGGGGAATGTTCGCCTGGTGCCGTGGCTCGAAGGCATTGAGCAGTTGACGCCGCGAGGGAAATGACGACGCGCAGCGCTGACGTTGTAACTACGCTTGGGCGCCGATCCAAGTCGCGATTTGCTCGACGACGGAACCGGCAGCGGCGTGTTTGCGCAGCATGGTCACGGCGTTGGCACATTCGCTGGTCATGGCGGCCGTCGCCGCAGCGGCATGGTTAGCGAACTCTTGATCGTCGCGGTCATCTGCATGTTGGAAAGCAATGCCGATGCTCATGCCATACGCGCCGAGGTCGGACACGGTTGCCGAAGCAGCACCAGCCGCAATCGCGCCGAGCTCGGCCGCTGCCGCAAACAGGGCGCCGGTTTTTTTGGCGTGCAAGTCGGTCAGCGTTGCAAAATCCATCGTGGTTTTGTCCAGCGACAAATCGATGGCTTGGCCTGCCAACAATTGCAGATGGCCCGATCGCGCTCCAAGCACAGCAATCGCGCGTCCAGCATCGACGCCGAGTTCGGCCAGCGTGGTGAGCGCGAGCGTCAGCAAGCCATCGCCGGCCAAGATTGCAATCGCTTCACCAAACGCAATGTGCACCGTTGGGCGGCCGCGGCGTTCATCGTCGTCGTCCATCGCAGGCAAATCGTCATGCACCAGCGTGTAGGCGTGCAGCATTTCAACCGCAGCTGCGACGCATAAGCCGCGCGCATCGGTGAGCACTGCGTCGAGGCTGCCGCCACGCAACGCTTGCATGGTTGCAAGCGCAACACCGGGGCGCAACCGTTTGCCACCGCCGGTAGCGGCGTACAACATGGCTTCGCGCAGGCGGCCTGGATCAGCGCCAACCACCGCGAGGCGCCGCACTAATTCGGCATCAACCGCCGTTGCAGCGGCGGCCAAAAAATCGCGTACTGCGGCAGGCGCAGCGCTTACATCAAGAGTTGCACGAGCCATAACTACTCCTCGGCAAAAGGCACAGCGGCTGGGCCGTCGCTGCTATTCACTAACAGTTCCACACGTTTTTGGGCACCGTCGAGCAAGGTTTGGCCTTCGCGTGCCAAGCCCACGCCGCGTTCGTACACGGCCAGCGACTGTTCCAGCGACAGTTCGCCGGATTCGAGTTGCTCGACCGACTCGCGCAACTTGCTTAGTATTTCGTCAAAGCCGAGCGTCGGTGCTGCTGCGGCTGCAGGTGCTTTCGCCATCGCGCACAATTAAGCACATTTGCTCGTCACTGGCGCGTAGCGAACCAAATATAGTGGCGCATGCCGCCGCGAAATTGTGAACGAATTGTCTCGCAGCGTGCGGCAAACCCAGCCTTGCCGAGCCACGCGGTAAA
>JAKQOD010000525.1 GCA_029565465.1 Deltaproteobacteria bacterium | reverse complement strand
AGCGGCGAATCCAGTGATATGAACGGTCGGTTTCATGAGTGGGCTCCTGTGGGGACCAATGGGGAGGGTTCGAAGGTGATGAACTATTGTGCACATGTCGTGCCGAGCGACAAAGTGTCCCTTGTGTTTCCAAAGTTCTTTAATAACAGCACTTTACTGCTTAAGGGATCTCAAGCTGCTACCCCCAAATTCGAGGAGTAAAGCCCCATGCCCGGGGTGGGGAATCCCATCCCACCCCCAAAAAGCGTTCGAAGTTTCGCGGATTTGAGCGAATTGGTTGCACCGCAAACCTGCATCGATTAGTGCATAACAATCCGCCATGACGCGCCGAACCCTGATCGCTGGAACCATCATCGCAATTGCGGTTGCGGTCACAGTTTGGTGGCAGCGCAGCCATCGGCCCAACTCAACGGCGGCGGCACCTGCTGCCGCGCCGGTGAACCCACGTGCAGGCGACTCACCCCTGCATGGCGACCGCAGCGGCAAGCTACCCGTGTTGCCGAAGGCGGTGCAGCCAGATGCTGCTCCAGCGCCCGCTGGCTCAAAAGCGATTCCAATTCAGGAGGTTGATATCGCCGCCGACAAGAAAATGCGGGCTGAACACGAATTGACCTATCGCATTGCACGCTTACGCTTCTTGTTAGCCGAGGCGGCGGCGCCTTGTTATCAAGGCGGTCCAAGTGATGAAAAAATCAACGTTGGCTACACCATCGTGGTGCATAACGATGAGCTCCACATCGAGAACCTGCGCGTGCACGAGTCGTCGATTCGGGATTCGAATGTGCAGAATTGTCTGATTGCGGCGGTGCGCGACTTGCGTACGCTGGCCCCAAACATTGGTGAGTTGCGGCAGGAAAACGATAGCTGGATTGCGCTTGCTGATTTGGCCGACAACAATCGCCGTTACGAACGCAGCAATGCGCCCTGACTCACATGAAATCTGGCGGTAGCGCGCTGCAGTAGTCGATGATTTCGGGAATCTTCGTCGGTGGAATGCCACGCCAAAGAATAGTCCAGGGGGTGCCGCCAAGCGTTACCCGATGCAAGCCATCGCATTGTTCGCGGTACCACGCCGTGATCGGATTTTCGCTGCGGCTCTTCCAAAATAGCTGGGCATGCGCAGCACTCATGGCGCGCCATAAATCGCGCCCGATGCCTTCGCCGCGGGCCACCGTCGTCACCGCGAACTTACTTAGATACGGCCCCAATGGCGAATGTGTCACGACGGCGGCGCCGCGATAGTCATCGGCGAGATACGCGGTGTGTAGATCGTGATCGAAAAAATGTGGCGCGAGCGGTTTGCCAAACGCGGTAGATACCAAGGCTGCGAGCTGAGATTTGTCGAGGGTGTCCCAGTTGCCATGTGCGTGAATCATGGCAGCGCGGCGCACCAGCGTGCCGGCACCTTTGACCGTGAATAACTCGCGCAGCAAATCCATCGGCGACGTCACCGACACGGTGAATGGGTGATGTGCCGCGGCAAACGCACGGTCGATTTGCCGCAATAACTTCCGTTGTGGCTCAGGCAGCAACGGCGCTAGCGTCGGCGCTTCGCGCACGATGTCGATCATCGAGATAACGCGTCCACCGCGTGGTTGGAGCCCCGACCGGCGCCCAACGAATACCAGTTTTTTGGCTGCAACCGTGTCGACCAAATCAAACAGCGCGTCGAAACGACGGTCGGCTGCGGCATCGGCGTCCGACTCAAAGGCGTCACTATCATCGCCGAGCGGCACCAAGGCAATGATGTCGCTGCGGGTAAGATCTGCAGCGGTGTCGCGGTTCGCAAGGTGCGCTGGTACGTCGGGGCCAAGCGCGGCCATCACCCGATCGGCCGCACGTCGGGCACCGCGCGCAGTTACGGCACCGAACGCAACGATCGGGCACAGTCCTAATTCGGATAGAAAGTGCAACGCGCCGATCAGCGCATCGAAGGCATGTTCGATGACTGGCGCTGATACGTGCAGGACGGCAAACGACTCTGGATGATCGCTTTTAAAAAGTTCGAGATACTGCTCGGTCTCCGACGGACGACCGACGGAAGCCAAAAAACGCAACACCAATTCAGCACCAGCTGGAACCGCCGCTGGTGTGCCATGCGCAGGTGTCAGCGGTTTACGCATGGGATTGTAAAAGTTGCGAGAAGGTTGCCACCGCCCAGTGAATGTCGTCGATGGCTACCCATTCATCGGCGCTGTGCGCTTGCGCGATATCGCCGGGGCCGATCACCACAGCATCAATGCCAGACGCCATATATAGCGCCGCTTCGGTCCAGAAATCGAGCGGCCCAACGCTGCTGACATGCGGCGCGACCCAGCGCTCCATCGCCGCGCCATCGAGGCTTGCAAACGGCGCATGATCCACCGCTTGTTCGATCGTAATGCGTGGATCAATCGCGTTTGCAAAACCCGCCAACGTTTGCTGCCAAGCCGCAAGGTCAAAGCCAGGCGCAGGGCGCAAGGAAAACAGCAACTCGGCGCTGGTTGGAATCACGTTGAACGCAACCCCACCCGCAAGGCCGGCAATGTTCAGGCACAAGCCGGGCATCGAGGCTGGGCCTGTGTGCAGATTGGCAAGCGCGTAATCGTCGAGCTTGGTTGCCAAGCGGGCGAGGGCGGCCAGCGGCTTGGTAAGATGGTCGGCTTTCGACGAGTGGCCACCTTCGCCGACGAGGCGCGCGCGAAACGACAACACGCCGCGATGCGCGATACCCGCGCGGCGCGCCGTTGGCTCGCATACGATGGCGCGTTTGATGTCACGACAGTGCGGCGAAGCTAGAAACTTATCAACGCTAGCCGTGCCGCGTTCTTCGTCGCCGGAAAATAACAAGCCGAAGCCGTGGCGCTGCGTTGCTGGTATCGCTTGCACGGCTGCGATGCCGGCGGCGATCGCGCCTTTGGTATCGCACGCGCCGAGCCCTGTGATCCGCGCTGACGTGCGTTGCGGTTGCCACGGCGGTGTCGTCCAGCCGGAGTTTGCCGGGACCGTGTCGATATGGGCATTGAGCAACGTCGTCGGAGGGCCCCAGTTTGCAAAGATGTAAGCCCCAGGCCCGCCGTGCTTGCGCGGTGCATCTTCGATGTGCACCGTTGCGCCAAGGTTGTGCAGCAAGGGCGCGAGCATTTCACACACCGCGCGCTCATCGCCCGCTACACCGTCGGGACCGGCCTGCTGGGTTGGCATGGCAACTAAGTCGCAAAGCAGTTGCAGCGGATCGATCATGGCCAAGGTTATCGCATGTCAGCGCGTAGCGATGCCAGCTTGCAGGCGCTTCCATGCAGGATGTGCGGCCACAAGCGTTAGCGCTTGCTGTAACAACGATTTGCCGGGCTCCATGCGGTGCCACGTCGAGGCGCCCGACGGATGCGGCAGCGCAATAACATCCATGGTGTGGCCGTGAAATGTTGTGCGGATCTGTTTGCCGATGACGTCGGCGAGCTGTTCGACCTCGGGCAATACTTGGGTAATCGCGAGCTTGCCGACGGGCAGCAAAAGAGCCGGTCGCAGAATCTCAACTTCGGTTCGCAAATGTTTGGCGCAATGTGCAATCTCCGTGGGGTCGGGCACGCGATCGCCACCTTTGGGATTTTTGCCGGGAAAACACCGACACACAGCGGCCATGTAGGCGCGGGCGCGAAACTCAGGTTCGTCGACTCCAATACTGGCGTACCACTTAAACAGCGTTTTGCCTGCGGTCCAAGCGAAAGGCTTGCCAGCCGGGCCTTCTTTGTCGCCTGGCGCTTGGCCGATCATCATTACTTCTGCCATCACGGGTGTGCCTGACACCACGGGGCCAATCATGGCTGGACAAGCCTTGCAGGCCATCAGTTGTTTGTAATGACGTTCAATAGTTGGCAGCGATCGCACTGCGGCACTATGCCTCATTTAGCCACGGAATTCGTGGTTGGGGTCACGGATGCGTACTTGTCACAAGCGCAACCGTTGCACACGCGCTATGATGAAAGCGTGCAACGCAATATGGAACATCAGCCTCTGATTGCTCGGGTGCTCGGCGACGCCTACATAACCTTGCGGCTAGCGCGGCTCACCGTTGATGAAGCGATCGACGCGCAATGTCGAGTCAAGGTCGTCGTGCTCGAAGGTGCCAAAGAAGTTGAAGTTGAAGGCGAAGGCGTCGGTGTCGTCGACGCTATCTTCGCAAGCTTGCTCAATCGGTACGGGCGCGAATACGCATCGCTCAAAACGCTTGCGTTGGCGGGCTTTTCGGTTTCAGCCAATATTGAAAGCAAACGCGGTCAAAGTGGTGTCGATGCTGCTGGCACCATCGTCATTGATGTTTGCAACAGTGAAGGCAATCGCTTCAGCTTCAGTGACACCTCGCGCTCGGTGACTTCCTCGACCGCTCGCGCGGTGCTTTCCGTGGTTGAGTATTTTATTAATTCTGAGCGCGCCTTCATCATGCTCGATAAAGCCCGCCGCGACGCCATCGATCGCAACCGCGATGATTTGGTGACTCGGTACACCGCCGAGATGGCCGAGCTCGTGGAAAGTACGTCCTATACCGACGTCATCCAATCCATCCGCGCTCGGCTCTGAACTGGGCACGGGCCGATTGCGGCGCTGGGCTTCGTTGCGTCTCCGCTTCCGGTCCTCACGCACCGGAAGTGCGCTGCGGTCCGGTTCTCGACGCGCCTTGCCCATCACCACACTTGGCCCGCGCAACCAAAACACGTACGTTGGCCTCGCACGAACAGACCGCAATTTGAATGCTGGTTACGAGCGCAGGCTACAAAACGGGCTGAGTTGACGAGCCACGCCGCGGGCAAGGCGGAGTGCGAACCGGACCGGAGAAACTTGGAAACGCTGCGTTGCGCAGGCCAAGTGTGGCCAAGTGTGGTGTTGGCAAGGCGCGGCATGCGCAGCGCGAGCGAATGCTGGTTACGAGCGCGGGCTGCAAAACGGGCTGAGTTGACGAGCCGCGCCGCGGGCAAGGCGGAGTGCGAACCGGACCGGAGAAACTTGGAAACGCTGCGTTGCGCGGGCCAAGTGTGGTGTTGGGCAAGGCGCGGCGAGAACCGACGCGCAGCGTAGCGGCGCTACGCGAGCATCGGAAGCGCAGACGCAACGCGGCCCAGCGCCACAATCGGCCCGTGCCCCGTAGCGAGCAGGGCGTTAAAACCAGTGGGAGACTTCGGCGGCAAGCTTATACCCACTGAGTTTGGCGCGGCCAAGCAAGCCATAGAAGTAGCGATAGGTCGCGCGGTCGTGGAGGTCGCCAGCGTGTTGAATCGGACCCCATGCAACTTTCTGCGCAGCGAGCAGAATCTCGCTGGCCCGTTGGATCTCCGAGTAGTCCGGCGCCATGGCGTTCACGATCGGCTGGATTTGGGTCGGGTAGATCGACCACATGCGCAGGAAGCCAAACTCGTTACGAGCGCGATGCGCATCGGCATAGGTTTGATACGGGTTTTTGAGATCTAGGGTGACATTGTGCGACGGCACCACGCCATTGGCGAGTGCGGCGGCGACAACTTCGGTCTTGGCACGCGCCAATAAACGATGCTCGAATTGCCCTGGTGATTTCATGGCGCTCGCAGGAATCGCGCCGTGATGCCCCGAGATGAAGTCCATCAAGCCAAAGTCGAGCACCGACAGCCACGGCAATGCCGCGATTTGATGCACGTCGCGCAAGGCGCCGTGGGTTTCGATGAGCACATGAATCGGGATTTCGCGCGTGATGTTGTGGCGTTTGGCCGTTGCTGCGATGTAGTCGATCATTTCCGCGACTTGCGCGGTTTTGGTTGGCTTCGGAATGGTGAGGTACGCCACCCGATCACCGGCACCGCCGACGATGATGTCGACATCCTGACGCCACGATGGATGGGCTGGATCGTGAATCCGCACCCCTGCTTGATGATGCTTGTTGGCGGTGGACTTGAGCAAGTCAACCACCATTGTGGCGTGTTCATGCTCGCGGCCAGCTGCGGCGCCATCTTCGAGATCCATGGTGATGTCGAAGATCGGTCCTAGTTCGGTCTGCAGCTCCAAGGCCTTTTTGATCAGTTTTTCGCTGCCACAAAAATGTTCACATGAAGAAATGACGGGAAACGGTTTTTCGCCACCAAACAGCGCGTCTTTAGGGTGCATGGCTCGGTTGTACTGCAAACCGCTCATCGCTTCGAGAACTTGCGCGTCGATATGTTGTTCGTAGGCGACCTCGCGGTCGTGCTGCTCGTGGTTGTGCACCGTTAGCAAGGTAGCGTACTGTGCGCATAACGTTATGAGCCTAACCGACAATCTCCAACGTGCCGCCACTAGCCTGGCCAACGCACAACGTGTGCTGCTGACCAGCCATCGTCGCCCTGATGGCGATGGCACCGGGTCGATGTGTGGTTTAGCGTCGCTGTTGCGCGCAGCCGGCAAAGTCGCAACGATCTATTCGCTTGACCCAATCGCGCGCCGCTATCGTTGGTTGCCGTTGGTGTCCTCGGTGGTTTCGCAAATCGCGTTCGATGAATGCTTCGATTGCACGGTGGTGGTGGATTGCGCAGATGAAGCGTTGCTCGGCAACGTCTTGCCGCCACCCGAAGTGCGGGGGACCCTGATTACGTTGGATCATCACGCCAGCGGTCATCCATTTGGTGATATCGCAGTGTGGGACCCAGCCGCGGCTGCAGTCAGCGTGATCGTTCACCGCTTAGCCGAAATGCTCAATTGGCCCATTACGCTCGAAGCGGCGATCCCCCTGTACGTTTCACTCATCAGCGATACCGGTGGGTTTCGCCACGCCAATACCAACGCCGAAGCACTGCGGGTCGCGGCTGAGCTGGTGCACGCCGGTGTCGTGCCATCGAGCATCGCCAGCAGTCTCGAAGAGCGCGCGTCGCACTCGAAACTGCGCTTGCTCGGCTCGGTGCTGAGCACCCTTGAGCTGCATTGTGATGGCAAAGTGGGGATGTTGACGGTGACCAGCGAAATGGTCGAAGCCAGCGGCGCTTCGATGGAGGATATCGAAGGCATGGTGAATTGGGGCCGCAATGCCGACGGTGTCGCGGTGGGCGTATTATTGACCTATGCAAAAGGTGGCGGCGTGCGGGTGTCGATGCGGTCGCGCAGCGACAAGCTCGATGTGGGGCGGGTATGTATGACGCTGGGTGGTGGCGGCCATCCGGGCGCGGGCGGCGTTCATTTGCATGTTGAACCAGCGGTGGCGAAAGACCGTGTCATTGCAGCACTGAGCAAAGCCTTCGCTCCACGCGCAGTTTGAACGATTTGGCGCCGTGGTAAGGTGGTGAAATTGGCGGCTGTAGCTAGACCTCGAACAGTGGTATAGTCGCGGCCATGGTTTTGAACCGAGCTACCTTCGCATTGCCGCTTTTCGTTGGCTTGTTGGCATGCGGCGACAATCGCGCCGTCAATCCTGATGCATGCCGCAGCAACTGTGGGACGAGCGACGCCCCGGTTGATGCGAAGCCGCTCGACGCCAGTCCTGATGCAAATCCGCTCATGCCGGCGACGCTGGCCGAAACCGGGTTATGTGCGAACGCGTCTTGCACGCAAATCAACAGTGGCATTTGGACGTATACGCCACGCTGGCCGCTGTTTACCGATGGCGCGAGCAAGAAGCGTTGGATCGCCTTGCCGGCCGGCGGCAAAATCGATTCGTCCGACATGAACTATTGGAAGTTTCCAGTCGGCACCAAGTTATGGAAAGAATTCACCCGTGACGGCATTCGCGTGGAGACCCGGTACATGTTGAAAACCGGGCCGCTCGATACCGACTGGTTCTTCATGGCGTACGGTTGGAATGCAAGCCAAGACGCCACGGTGGCCAAGCCATTGGGCGAACTCAACGCGAACGGCACGATGCATGACATTCCAGGCCGCAGCCTGTGCCGGCAATGCCACGATCGTGAGCCCGGTCGGGTCTTGGGCTTTGCTGCGTTACAGCTTGATGTTCCTGCGACGGGGTCCGATATCGATCTCACCGAAGTGCTGGCCGAGAATTTATTAACGGTTGCGCCAACCGGCGCAGGTGCAACCAAATTTCCATTGCCAGGGACAGCGCGGGAACAAGACGCACTTGGCTATATGCATGCAAACTGCGGCCACTGCCACAATCCGAAATCGGACGTGCATGCAGCGCGGCCGATCGAATTGATGATGCAAACCGATCGTTTGGATACGTTGGCCAATACGCCGACCTACGCAACCGCCGTCAATGTCGACGGCGCGCCGATCAACGGCGTCACGACGTTGATCAAGCCTGGCGATACCGACGGCACGCAATCCTTGGTGATGATTCGCATGAAGACCGCGGTTAGCGCTTACAAGATGCCATTGCTTGGCACCGAAACCGTTGACCAAGCTGCCGTGACCACGTTGCAAACGTGGATCGCAAACATTCCCTGATGCCGGTGGCGCCGCTCGTTGGCATCGTGGTGGTTGATAAGCCGCCCGGCCTTTCGTCAGCGCAAGTCGTACATCGGCTGCGCAAGATCTTGAACGAAGATCGCGCTGGCCATACCGGCACGCTCGATCCATTGGCAACTGGTGTGTTGCCAATTTGCCTAAATGTAGCCACCAAGCTCGCCGGTTTTTTGATTGCCGAAGACAAGCGCTATTGGGCGCAAATTCAGCTAGGCGTTGCGACCACCACGTTGGATCGCGTCGGTGACGTTGTCGTGCAAGCGTCAGATGCTGCGGTGGCAGCGATCAGCGATGGTGACATTCACCAAGTGTTGCAAACGTTTCTTGGCCCTTCGGCGCAAGTGCCACCGATGTACTCGGCGATCAAGGTCGATGGCATGCGCCTATACAAACACGCGCGGGCAGGGGACGTGATCGAGCGGCAGCCACGCGACATCACCGTGCATTCGCTATGCATGCTGGCCCGGCAGGGTGCAACGGTTGAGCTGTCTGTGCATTGTTCCAAAGGCACCTACATTCGTAGTTTGGTTGACGACATTGGGCGCGCGTTAGGCGTTGGGGCGCATGTGCGTGAGTTGCGGCGCATCGCCAGTGGGCGATTTTCGATCGCGCAAGCCGTGCCGATCGAACGATGGACACGTGATGAGTTGCACGCTGGGCTCATTTCGCTGGAAACGGCGACCGGGTTACCTGGCATCGTGCTCGACCCGGGCCTGCCTGGCATGATCGAACGAGTGCGCAATGGCGAGACGATGCTGCCTGATGAAATGCGGATTCCTGAGGAGTTGCGACATGGCACGCACTTTCAAGTGTTGGCGCAATTGGCCCCAGATATGGCGCCGCAGCTGCTCGCGATCGCCCACGTGGCGACCTATCGAGTTCGTTATGCCCGCGTATTTCGTTGAGTTTCTAGTAGGTTGGCGCATGTGTGATAAGTGCGGTTTCGAGCTTGACCAAGCCGCTCCACTTGCATAGTCTGCGCGCCTTGATAACGGCCTCGGCCAAAGTCGTGCAATGGTTGCCGGCTTACCCGTAGGCGACAAAAAGGTACGTATGTCGATTTCAACTGTTCGTAAGCAAGAGACCATCACGAAATTCAAGCAACACCCAACCGACACTGGTTCGCCAGAAGTTCAAGTTGCGTTGTTGTCGGAGCGCATCGCTCACCTCACCGAGCACCTCAAGGGCAACCACAAGGATCACCACAGCCGTCGCGGCTTGTTGATCATGGTTGGTCAACGCCGCTCGTTGCTCGACTACTTGAAGCGCAAGAATCTTGATCGTTACCGCAAGCTGATCGAAACCCTCGGCCTGCGCCGCTAAACGAATAGCTGGCGCCGCTTGGCGTTGCTGTCGACGTGCTCTGTGGGGAACCACGGAGCACGTTTTGCGTTTCGGCGCGTGGCGCAGTGCGCACGTGCGTTGGCGCTCCGCTTGGCGGTCCTTAAGGATATCGTGCCCACGTTCGAACGTGCCCGTGCCCATGTTCGTGGCCATGTTCGTGCCCGTGCCCGTGCCCGTGTTCGTGCCCGTGGCCTGCCGGTGTTGCGTTTGGCAACATGGCGGATCGATCAAGGGCGTAATGTCGTCGGAAGTGGCTGGAAACGTTGAGCGCTTTTGTTGCCAATGTCGGCACAAGTTGTGCGATGCCAACGGCCATGGTTGGCACGAAGCATGGTTCGACTACGGTATTCGCAGCGATCGTATTGCTAAGCACCGCGCGGGTTGGCGCCGAGCCTACGCCTAGCGGCCGCACAGCACCGGCCCCAGCGCCAGCAATCGCTCCGCATGCTTCGTGGTCAACGCTGTCCTTCAGCAACGGCCAAAGTGCGGCTTGGTACGATACCCAAGGACGCAAGATGGCCGGCTTTATGCCGCAAATGTACGCAGCCCGATCGGCGAACGTACGCACGCCCAATCTGTTGTACGACGCTTACCCTGGCTTACGCGTCGCGGGGGCCAACCTTTGGATGACAAACAAGCCCGTATCGGCGGCAGGCTTTGATCGTCAGAGTGGCATTACGCGCGTGGTGCAACGCCTAGGTGATGTTGAGCTAACCCAATGGGCTTGGTCGCCATATGGCATCGATGCAGCTGCACTGGTAATGGCCTACGATGTGAGCAATCTCGGTGCTGCGCCGCTGCAGGACGCTGCGCTATTCTTGTTAATCAACGCTCATCTTGGTGATGGTCCAGGTCAAACCAATGGCGAGCGGCTACGTTGGACTGGCACGCGATTCGAAGAAACCGGCGCACTTGGCGTGATGCAGTATCTCCCGATACCTGCGCCGACCGCCCATGCAGCAAGCCCAGATAATCCATTCGTGATCGTGCGTGACGGTGGTCGCTTGCAAAATCGCGACGACAGCGGCGTGCGTGATGATGCGGTTGCTGGATTTGAGTGGGACCTTACAGGTCTGGCTGCCGGCGCGACTACGCATGTTGCATTGGTGATGGGCTTTGATGGCAACGTCGGCAATGCGGCCCAGCTGGCGGCAACGTTGGCACAGCTACCGCAAGAACCGGTCGCACTGCTAACCGCCGAACGCGCCCAGTGGGATGGCTTTTTTGCCGCCGGCAAAATACCCACCGGGCTATCGGCAGACGAAGCGGCGGTCTACCGACAATCGATGTCGATGTTGCGCATGGGCCAAGTGCGTGGCCGAGCTGGCGCGCCTGATGGTGGCGATGGCCAAGTGTTAGCGTCGTTGCCGCCCGGCATGTGGAACATCGCATGGGTGCGAGACCAAGCTTTTGCCGTCGACGGCATGTTGGACGCTGGCATGGTGCAGCAAGCGCGCGCTGCGCTCGAATTTTGGTGGCGCGATCAACCTGGCCGCGGCCGCTATGTTTGTTGCGACCGCGATGGCGGGCAGTGGGTGGGGCAGCCGTACATACTTAGCGTGGTGCGCTACTTCGGCGACGGCAGCGAAGAGACCGACGAAAATGCACAGGGCCCCAATATTGAGTTTGATGGCTTTGGCTTGGCATTGGCGGTAACTGAACGTTACATCGCTGCCACTGGTGATGAATCACTCCTCACTGCGTATGGCGATGCGATGTTTCAACGCACCGCCGACGTGTTGGTTGCGTTGCAGGAAACCGCGGGGCGTAACGCTGGCTTGCTGCGTGCCGACTCATCGATTTGGGAAACGCACTGGTATGACGGCGGCCGCCAACACACGACGTTTACCCAGGCCTCGGCGGTTCGTGGGCTTGACGCGGCCGCCAAGCTGGCCGATCGCGTGGGTGATGCGACGCGCAGCGCACGCTACCGCGCCGCGGTTGCTAGGTTGCGCCAAGCGATCGCGGAGCACCTGTTGGATCCCACGACGAAGATTTTGCGGGCCAGCGTCGAGCAAACCACGAAATATCTCGATGCAGCGGCCAGCACGGTCTTTCTGTGGGATGCACTGCCAGTGCTGCATCCTAGTGCAGCCATTACGCTTGCTGCCTTCGACGCCGGGTTACGCAACGAACAAACTGGCCATGGCTATCGGCGCAATGACGACGGTGGTGAGTATGACTTGCGCGAGTGGGTAAGCGTCGATCTGTGGTTGGCGCAGTTGCGGTATCGCCGCAATGAACGGGCGCCTGCGGACGCATTGCTGGCGTGGGTAACGGCGCAAGCACGCTTGAATTTCGATGTGGTGCCTGAAAACTACGATCGCGTGACCGCCGACTATGTCGGTGAAGTGCCGATGCTTGGCTTTGGCGC
>JAKQOD010000495.1 GCA_029565465.1 Deltaproteobacteria bacterium | reverse complement strand
GCTTGATAGTCAGGCGGCGGCATCGGCGCGTTCACATCGACATCACTCATGTAGTCTGCCAACCGCTTGGCGGCTTCGTTGTAACCGCGATTGCTACCATCGCGGGTCCACGCCACAGCGGCGAGGTAACGCGCCCAGTTGCGGTTTGGCCCCTCCGCGATGGCAGCCCAAACGGCGGCGATGTCGGTGGTCGACATTTGGTAGTCTTGGTTCACCACCGACGCTGCAATCAAGCGAGCGGTCGACGCCGGCGCGGCAATCGCTTGGACTTGAGCGACCCGTGCGTGACCACGCGTGCCGCTAACTTTGGCCATTTGATTCAAGCTCTGCAAGAGCCCGGTGGTTGACGCAAGCTTGGCCGGCGCTAGGCGCCGCCGCGCACTGAAATAGGCCACCAGGTCAGGCTGGGTCAGCTTGTTTTCAGGGTCGTGCAATAACGCGCCGAGCATACACGGCGGCCCCATGATTCCACATTGCGGCACGCTGCGCGCTAGTGGCGCCACCGCTTGCATCCACGTTTGCCAACGCGCTTCCGGAGCACCACGCAGTGAGCCCGACGCCAAAACCAGGTCGCCCATGGTGAGCGCGTGTTGGGCCAAAAGCGCATCGAGCACGGTCCACACCGCCTCGCCACTGTTGCCATGTTGTGCTGCCACGGCAAGCAAGTATTGCCGTTGGCCAAGCAGCCAAGGTGCGGAACCAACCGTAGCTTTGGCAACGGTGACGGCGTGCTGTGCAGGTTGCAGCAACGGCAAGCCAATCGTGATGGCATTGCTGGTTGGTGGCCATGCGATGGCCGCCGCAACATCGGTCACCGCCGTCGATAACAAGCCAACCGCGATCCGTTCGCCTAGCTGCGTTGCAGCGACTGGCCCACGGTCATTCCAGGTAATTTGCAGCAATACGCCAGACTGATCGCGCACGGCGATCACGCGATGCTGGGCATCAAACTCGTACACCACAGCTGCGTGCTTGGCGCCGGGCCACGTAAACGCAACTTGATTTGGTGCGGGGCTGGTGATTGTCAAGTTCGGTGCAAACGTTGCTGCCGACCCCAACCACATTGGCAAGTTGCCTAATGCTAATGCCATCTCATCGACGCTTGCGGGATCAAGCGGTCGGTCGAATTGAACCTGCAGTTCATGGTAACGGTGCTGTAAGCGGTGGCCGTCATACAGCGCCTGTTCCGCCAAGCCAAAGCCAGTCGTTTGTTGCCACCCCAGGCGGCCGGTAGCGTCGATCGAAACCTGTTGCGTGCCCCATTGGTAGGTGCCAGGTGGCAACGCTTGCCGTGCTTGCGCCAACAACGCTAGCGCTGCAGGATCGCGCTGCAACGGCGCTTTGTTATCGTCGCCGCGTTGTGCTTGCAGCCACCGCTGCCAATAGCTGAAGCCATCAACCATGCCGGCGGGCAAATATTCGGTCAGGTCGTCGAACAGCAAATCGCTGCGCGACAGGTAACGCTGCAAGTAGCCGCTCGCACGGTATGCCGCCTTGGCATCTGCCACTTCAACAAGACCAAGGTGACCAAGCCCGACCGCGTTGCTCGGTTGGTCGCCGTCAGAAGCAAACAAACCGCCACTTAGATCCCGCTTACTTTTGGCCTCCGCGATTTCGCCGGCAGCGTCCGCGGTTTTGCCAGCGTCCTCCGCGACCGCGCTGGTTTCGGTTCCGCTTTCGGTTGGAGGACCAGCGGCTGCCTGCATATCGGACATCCGATCCATCGCCATGCCGCCGCCACGTGTTGCTGCGGTCACAACGCCACCACTGCCTTGGCCCCAGCCACTCCGGCCGAAGCCTTGGCCAACACCACCACCGCTTTCGAGTTGCTGGAGGTCCATGACCATCGTTGCAGCTGGCGCAAACACCGGCACCGGCAGACGCCACAAGGTGCCACCCGCCGTGACTAACGGCGGCGGCGCAATGACTTTTGTCGACGGCCGAGTTTTCACTGCAATTTTGAGCGGCATTGCATATGCTGCCCAGGTAATCCCATTGCCTTGCACGGTCTTGGTGCGGTCGCCCATCCCAGGCTCAAGCACGAGCAACGAGGTGTGGCGCGACAACAAGAAATACTCTTTGCCCAACGCGACAACTTCTTGGCGAATCGCTTCATCGCGTGTTTCGCGCCGCTGGGCTTCGCTTGGGCATGCCGGTTGTTTTGCGCCACGCGTGACGGCGGGACACGCCGGTGCCGGCGCTTGTTTAGCAAGCATGCGCGCTGCAATATGTCGCTGCGCCCACAGTCGTGGCAGATACCCAGCATTGGTTACCGTCCGATTTTCGGACGATGTCAACTCAACGCGCAGGGTCCACGGCGTACCAGCTTGCACGCCTTGCAACAGCAACGCCACTGGCACCGCTGGCGGCTGCGCGGCCTTCCCAGCAACTGCCATTACCGTGCGTTTTCCGACCCACTCGACTTCTTCACCTTCGGCCAGTTGCGCACTGCGCACATACCCAACCATGTCCGCAATCGGTGCGCCTTGCGCATCAACAGCAGTGGCTTGCACTTGCGCAATGCGGGTGGTGTGCAACGCAGCGACCACATCGAACGTGCGCCACGCCAAATCGTCGGACAAATCCATCTCGGTGGCGTAGCCATCGGTTGCTGCGGCAAGCGCTTGCAGATTCGCGAGATCGATGCCGGTGCCGACGCCGATGCCAACAAATTGCGCTTGACCGCTCACCTTCGCGCGCAAACCATCGAGCTGACGCTCACCTGCGGTCAGTACACCATCACCGATGTACATCAGCATGCGCGTGGCGGCCGGCTGGCCAGCCGCGTGCTGGTCGAATTGCGCCATTGCAGCAGTCAGCGCAGCGCCCATGTCGGTAGCGCCAACGCCGCCGGTTTCTTGCTTGAGCAACACCTCGGCGAGCTTCTTGCGATCCGCGGCGCGCACGTTAACCATTGGCAAGTTCACTCGTGCGGTCACATCAAACGACAACACCGCAACCTGGTCGTCTTCGTCGATTTCTTGCAGTGCGCGATCGATAATCGCAGCTTGCGCGTGCCGATCCATCGCGGTCCGTGATGCACTCACATCGTTCAGCACCACCCACGTGCGCGGCACGTAAGGTAGCGGCGCCGCATTCGCTTTGGTTGGCAGCGGCGCACGCACCATGAGGTACTGGCCATGGCTGTCGGCGGCCGTCGCCACCGTAGCTTGCCGCCGCGTGTCGCGGACTTGCAATACCAACGAATCACCCGCCTGCACATTGCTAGCGCGGTAACTAACCAACGTATCCACACCTTGTTGGGTGACGTTGATTTGGTGGCTGGTTGAGCGAACTTCACAGTTCGCACAGTCCGCGATCCGGACAGCGAAGTCGACTTGTTCAATCGCTTGGTCCACGTCGGGAATCGGCACCCGCAGCGACCACGTGTCGTACAGCTGCGGTAGGCTTTGCGTATACACCACGGCTAGCCGTTTCTCGGCGTTGGCGCGCAGCGGATACACTTTCATCTCGAGGCGACCTTCGCCAGCATACTCAAGCAAGCCGGGATCGATGCGGCGATAAACTAAATCTTCATACACCCGGCGGGCCCGCATCCGATCGGTCACCACCGACTCCGTCAACGTACCGTCGACGTACATTGCAAAACGTTGCAATGCGGCGTCAGAAGGAATCGCAAAACGATACATGCCTTCTTGCTCATAGGGTTGCGTATTCAAGAACGTTTGATCCAACGCCACCCGCGCAATGCGATTTTCCACCACCGCATCGATATGCAAGGCCGTCATTGGTAGTGGCGACTCAACACCTTGCGAATTTGGCAGCCGTGCGTACAGCGTGCCATTACGAACGCCGGTGCGAAGCCCACGTTCATCCCGCGCGCGCGCCGCTTGCGCCCAACCGACCAATTGCGACAGGCGGGGCGCGGGGCCTCGCACGGGTACCGTATGAGCGGTTGCGCGGCCTTGGTCGCCCGCGTGGAGCGTCACATCGCCTTGCGCATTGCCTAGCTTAACCACGCCGCGAATCACCGCCGCCGAGGTATCATCCGCGGTCGCGGCGACCACAAAGCGCGTGCCAAGCACGGCGATGTGCGCAGCTGGCGAATCGACGGTGAACGGCACGGTGCCCGGGCTAACATCAAACAACGCTTCACCAATCAGCGAAACATGGCGCGGCCCGACCTCGGTGACCTTGGCGCCATCACGCAACCACACCACGCTGCCATCGGCGAACTTCTGCATGTCGCCGCTGACGCTGGCGACGCCCGCAGGCGCTGCGCTGCCATTAGCCCCAGTTGACGGCGCTCCGCGATGCTGCGTGCCGTACCACACTGCGACCGACGCTGCGGCCGCCAATGCCACGCCGCCGACAAGCCATGGCGTTCGACGGCGCGTCGGCAACGTGCCATGTTTCGCCAGCAACGCCGCCCGCACCCGAGCGCGACCGATGGCCGACATTTGCGGTGGTGTTTTCGCGTTGCTCAGCAAGCTGGTGATATTTTGTTCCAGCACGTCGTCGGTTTCGTTGGATTCTTGATTCGAGTTGCTCACGATGGCACCTCCGCAAAACTTTGAGAAAAGATGTGAAAGGCGTCGCGGAATGCGCGCCGCGCCCGTGCGAGCAGGCTCTTGGCAGCGTCTTCGGTGACCCCGAGTTCATGCGCAACTACAGCCAGCGACGCATCGTCGATATACTTGCGCTCCAACACCGCACGATATTGCGGCGGCAGATTCGCGATGGCCATGTGCACCAAATCGCGGGTTTCACTGCGGTCAACCACGTCGCCGGGCAGCGGCGCATCGGCCATCGCAGCAAACACTTGACCTAAGCTGGTGTCAATGCGCTCCCAGGTTGCCGCTAGCTCGCTACCCCGGCGATGCGCGCGCAGTTGGTCGCGAATGACATTACGCGACAGCGTGGTTAGCCAAGCTGCAATACTGCCGCGTGCAGCATCAAAATCCGCAGCACGCGCTAGCGCTTGAGAAAACGTTTCTTGCACCACGTCTTCGGCCAATGCGGCGTCGCGTCCAACGCGGTAGTACACAAACGCATACAAGCTATCGACGTTGGCGTCGAACAATGCCGCAATCGCTTTGGGATCGCCTGCGGCAGCCGCCGCAAACGCCGCATCTTGGCTTTGAGCCGGGCGCCGCTGGCGCAGCAACGCCATCAACGTAAACATAGAATTATCCTACGCGGTTCCATGCCGTTACTGTCAGCTAGCTGAGGCGAGGTGTCGCACGAACAGGAAAATTGTTCATTTTTCGCCAGTCGGGCAACGATTTCAGGAACATACTGGTCTTAGAAACCGTGCGACTAGCCGAATTGATAGCACTATCTCTCGTTGCTCATGTGGGCGCAGCGGTGGTGATCAATGAGTGCTTCGACGGAACGGTGCCACTGCGACGGATCCTACAGCAGGTGGAGCTTGAGATTGCGGCCACGCCGCCGGGCACACCGGTGGTGGAAACCCAGTATGTCGACGTGAGCCTGTTGCCGAGTGAGCCAGTCGCGGTCGGAAGTACGGGCATGAACACGGGCATGGACACTGGCATGAACACGGGCACGGGCATGAACAAGGGCACGGGCACGGGCACGGGCACGGACAGGGACAAGGGCACGAACACGAACACGAACACGAACACGAACACG
>JAKQOD010000456.1 GCA_029565465.1 Deltaproteobacteria bacterium | reverse complement strand
CGCGGCGATAGCTGCAAATCGGGTTTGTCGCGTCCGTCGTACATGTAGGTAACGGCCGGTTTGCTTGGGATCCAAAAGATCGGCCTGGAGCGTCGATTTTCAAGCGGGCTTTGCTAGCATGCCGGCCATGGAAAAAACTGCGAGCGGTCTCGAGTATGAAGACGTTGTAACCGGCACCGGCGCAAGCCCGGTGCGTGGCCAAACCTGCGTGATGCATTACACCGGTTGGCTTTGGGTCGACGGTGCCAAAGGTGCCAAATTCGACAGCTCCGTTGATCGTGGTGCGCCGTTTCAATTTCCGCTCGGCCAAGGCCGTGTGATCAAAGGCTGGGACGAAGGCGTGGCGTCGATGCATATCGGCGGCAAGCGCCTGCTACGCATTCCGCCGGATCTCGGCTACGGCGCCCGTGGCGCTGGTGGCGTGATTCCACCGAACGCAACCCTGTTGTTCGAAGTTGAATTGCTTGGCGTTAAGTAATCTATGAGTCGATTGCGCCAGCTGCTAGGTTATCTTGGTCGCGACGGTGTATCGGAGCTCGTGTTAGGCACCGGCCGACCGATTGCGATCAAAGCCGACGGCAACTACAAGCCCATCACCGCAGCCGCGCTGACGGCCGACCAACTGCTTGCGTTGGTGGCTGACTCGCCGCTAGCGAGCCAAATCCCGGATCGCGACAGCAATGGTACGCCGACATCACTGATACTTGAAGGTCGGCCGTATCGAGTGCAAGTTGCCCGGCGCAGCGACGCTATTTTGATGAAGATCGAGTTGGCCGGCGTCGAGCAGTCGCGTGCACCGGCCGCACCACGTGCAGCGACGCCAGCGCCGGTGGCCGCAGCTGCAGTGCGTCCAACGCCGGTGCGAGCGCCGGCTCCTGCACCGGTTGCAGAACCTGAGTTCCGCGGGGTGGCCGGTATTGCAGCGGCCATCGATCTTGAGCTTGGCGATAGCCCCGATGAGCTAGAGCTGCCGGCGGCGCCGGTGGCCGTTCCTGTGGTCCAAGCGCCGATCGCTGCACCACCTGCCGCCGCCGCTGCGGCGCCGCCAGCGAGCGCCGTGGCCATTCCCATGAATGCTGATCGTAGCATTACGGTATCGCCGGCCATGGTGGCATTGGTCAAACAAGCGCGTCAGCGCGGCGCTAGTGATTTGCACATAGCCGCTGGCCGCCCTGCCATGGTGCGCGTGGTTGGCGAACTCACGCCGATCGGCGAGCCGTTGTCAGCTGACGCTGTGCAAAACTTGCTGCTGCCGTTGTTATCCAAACAAATGCAAGCCCAGCTCACCGAGCGCGGCTATGCCGACTTTGCGGTCGACGTTCCGAGTGCCGGACGGCTACGTGCGAACGTTGGCAAACAACGTGAAGGCTTCAAAGGTTCGTTTCGCTTGGTTATCGATCGAGTGCCAACCCTCGACGATCTGGGCTTGCCCAAAGAATTGGCCAAAGTAACGAGCTACCACCAAGGGTTAGTGGTGATTGCGGGGCCCAACGGCCATGGCAAAACCACCACCTTGGCCGCGCTCGTTGATCTTATCAACGGCTCCAAGCCGCATCACATTCTGACGGTGGAAGATCCAGTTGAAGTTTTTCATCCACGCAAAATGTCGGTGGTATCGCAACGCGAAGTAGGGACCACCACTCGCAGCTTTGCATCGGCACTCAAAGCATCGTTGCGCGAAGATCCTGACGTCATCGTGATCGGCGAGTTGCGCGATCGTGAAACCGTCGAGATTGCGTTGACGGCCGCCGAGACCGGCCACTTGGTGATCGCCACCATGTCGACGCCGTCCGCCGCCAAAACCATCGACCGCCTCATCGATATGTTTCCACCCGACGATCAAGCGCAAGTGCGCGCGTCGCTGGCTGGCGCTTTGCGGTTTATCGTTGCCCAACGCTTATTGCCGAACGCTGAAAACAGCGGGGTGGTACCAGCGGTTGAGTTGCTCACGGGCGTGCTGCCAGTGGCAGCGTTGATTCGCGACAACAAGTTGTATCAGCTACCTAACGTCCAGCAACGTGGTCGCGCGTTTGGCATGATTCGTTTCGACGACTCGCTGATCGAGCTTGCACGCAATGGGCGGATTTCAGAAGAAACCGCGCTGCGTGCCGCCGAAGGCAAAAAAGAAATGCTGCAAGCGCTCAATCCCACCGCGGCCGCTGCGGCCGCTGCAGCCGCTGCACCCGCGCCGCTACCACCGGGCGCCGCCGCCAAAGGCATCGACAACATCAAATCTAAATTTGGTGGGTTGTTTGGCAAAAAGGACAAAGAATGAGCGATCCAGCCATCTTCGCGTTGTTCGATCGCTTGTTGGCGCGGGGTGGCTCCGACTTGCACCTTGCGCCGCACTATCCACCCATGATGCGGATCAAAGGCGACTTGGTGCCCGACGGTGAAACCCCGTTGGGGCCGGATGCCATCGCCGTGTTGCTAGATCCGTTGCTCAATCCAAATCAGCGCAATCAATTCGCGACGACCGGCGATTTGGATTTTGCGTACACGTTTGGCACCAAAGCACGCTTCCGTGGCAACTACATGCGCAAGGTCACCGGCCCAGGCGCCGTGTTTCGGACAATTCCAAGCAAGATCTTGAGCCTTGATCAATTGGGCGTGCCAGCCGGGATTCGTAAACTCGCCGATTTGCGGTCGGGCTTGGTCTTGGTTACGGGGCCAACGGGGAGCGGCAAGTCAACCACGCTGGCTGCGATGATCGACTACATCAACAGCACTCGGCCAGGGCACATCCTGACCATCGAAGATCCGGTTGAATTCGTCCACCAGTCGAAGCAGTGCTTGGTTACCCACAAAGAAGTTGGCGATCATGTGCCGAGCTTTTTGGAAGCCATTCGCAGCGCTGGCCGGGAAAATGCCGACGTGATTCTGGTCGGCGAGTTGCGCGGTGCCGAAACCATGAAGTACGCGCTGCAGCTGGCCAGCTTCGGTATCTTGATCTTTGCGACGGTCCATACCAACTCGGCCGCTGCCACCATCGATCGTTTCGTCAATGCCTTTCCGGCCGAGCAGCAGCCGCAGATTCGCGGCTTGTTAGCCGATTCGTTGGTTGGCGTCGTCGCGCAGCAACTACTCAAGCGCGCCGACGGGGGCGGCCGGGTGGCTGCACACGAGATTTTGCTTGGCAACTTTGCGTTGGCTTCGTTGATTCGCGAAGGCAAAACGTCACAGATCGGCAGTTTCATTCAGTCCGGGGTTGGCGAAGGCATGCAAAGCATGGACGCTGCGCTCGATCGGTTTGTCCGCGAAGGCGCAATCAAAGCCCACGATGCCTTGGAAAAAGCTCTCGATAAAGAGTCGTTTTCCAAGCTGCCACACGTTGCCAAAGAGCTCGCTGGCGTCGAACCCTAAGCGGTGCTTGTTGCGTGCGTGGAACGCACTGATGCAAGCGCGCGCCTTGCGGGATGGCGGGCATGGCCCTAACAATGCGGCATGGCAAATAACCTTGATGCAGCAGGCCTCGATCTCATTTTTCGTCAAGCGCGCACGCACAACGGTTGGCAAGCGAAACCCGTCGACGACGCAACGCTGACCGCTTTGTATGATCTGGCCAAGATGGGCCCTACGGCAGCCAACAGCCATCCGTTGCGGGTGGTGTTCGTCAAATCGGCAGCAGGCAAAGAACTGTTGCGGCCAGCGATGGCGCCAGGCAACTTGGAAAAGACCATGGCTGCGCCGGTGACCGCGATCATGGCGTGGGACACCACCTGGTATGAAAATATGCCGAAACTTTTTCCGGTAGTGCCGACGATGCGCGACAACCTCGCTGGGCTGCCAACCGAGGCGCGTGAACGCAATGCATCACAAAGCGCGCACCTTGCAGCTGGCTATTTTATTATTGCGGCACGTGCGCTTGGCCTCGACTGTGGTCCAATGGCGGGCTTTGCGGCCGACAAAGTAAATGCTGCGTTTTTCGGCGATGGCAAATGGCAGACCTTGTTGCTGATCAACCTTGGCTACGGTGACCCAGCGAAACTGTATCCACGCGGCCCACGGCTGGACTTCGCCGACGCTTGTAAGATCGTATAACGTACTTGAATTTCGCCAGCGCTTAGCCGAGGGTAAGCGCATGGCAAGGTCGACACGTTGGATCGCTGCGGGGTGGTTGTGCACGCTACTGGCAACCGCCTGTTTATCGAACGACCCGATTGGCTCAGGGCCGGCCACAACGCCATGCGGTGCAGTCACGTGTAGCGAAGCCTTTATGTGTGTGACCACCGTCGCGCCGGGTGGTGTCTCCGATAGCCGTTGCGTGTTGCGTGGTGGTTGCGACCTGTGTGCTTGTCGCGCGCCGAGCGGCTGCGCGGGCGTTGGC
>JAKQOD010000448.1 GCA_029565465.1 Deltaproteobacteria bacterium | reverse complement strand
CCACCGCCGCCGTCGCCACCCTCGCCACCACCCTCGCCGCCGTCGCCACCGCCGTCGCCACCCTCGCCGTCGCCGCCCTCGCCGTCGCCAAACTCACTGTCCCAGCCGACTGCACCTTCTGCATCGTCCAGTGCTTCATCGATTTCCTCTTGATCCCGCGGATCAACAACTTCCTCAAGCTGCTGCTTTAAGATCTCTTTGTCGTAAATTGGTGGCTTGATCGGCGGTGGCTGCACCACGAACGTTGGGAAAGTTTCCCAGCTTTTCTTTTCGGACACCACGTTGCCGTTGACAATCAACGTTGTCTCTTTTGTGTACAATCCGGGGACAAAGAAGTTAACGAAGGCATTTTCGACCAGCGTGATCGTGGTGATCGCGACCGAAATCGAACCGACGCCGTTGTTAGGCACAACCATCATTAGCGAAGTCACCGTATTTTCGGTCATGCTTATCGCAACCGTGATGTTCGAAGTCTCAGCACGCATCTGAAACGAAATCGAATTGGCGGTTTCAAAGACGGTTGCTGTATACGAACGCCCATCAGGCATTGTGATCCGCGCTGTGTTGGCGTCGATGACAGAAATGCTCGCGCCAGCCTTCGCAGCGAAATCGGCTGGCAACTCGGTAAAGAACTCAGCAGTTTGACCTAGAGTTTGCGCGAGAAATGCTTCAGCGTAGTCGACCTCGTCGGCTGCCGCGTTTTTTGGCTGTCTGACGAATAGTGATGAAGCAACGACGACCGATGTAAGCAATGACACACATGTCTTTTTCATGGACGGTTCATTAGTCCAGCGCTTCCTGCAAACACAACGTTGCATTTCTTCACACTAGGCGCTTACGCAGCGCAGTTCTAGTGCCAAGTAATTGGAACTCATACGTTTTCACAGAGACGTTCGGTATTGCAGGTTTGGCCGCAGGTTGTCGTCAACGTCACACTTGCGAACGAACCCCGTAGTTGCGGACCCGACTCCTAGTTATCGTCGCGACCGCGGCCAGATCCAGCTTGGCGCATGGCGTTTTTGATGAAGGTCTTGTGCATGTCCAAGCGCGAAACCAAACCGTAGTTGGTGTTGCTATCTGCCCCAAACGTGCCAGCCGAAGCAACACCAATCACGGCGCGGGAATTGCGGTTAAATGTGTCTTGGTCGAAGACGCCTGCGCCTGAATCGCCGGCTGCAATAGATGCGCCAATGACGAAGAAGCTTGCAGGCGAAATAAACAAGTTGCTTGGCGGCGACGAGTAGTCAACCACCGCGCACGTGCCGCGATTGGTGGCGCAAACAAATGGAATGTGTTCCAGCACGCGTCGGAAGCCGCCGCCGTTGTTCGACGTGCTCAGCGTTTGTTCAATTGCGCCACGGCCCACAACCGCGACTTCATCGGGCTGATGTTTGGCGTAGTCGAAACTGTAGTCGATGCGTACGGGGCGCGCTTCACGCGGTGGCACGCGATTCTTAAGAATCATAATCGCGATGTCGTCAGCACAAAGGTTGTTACCTGCCGGAAACAACGTGCGCTCTACTTCGTACCACTTCGGGGTGCCTGACCGCAGCGTATCGCTGGTGGTTACCAACGTTGTGGCTGTACTTAACGGGCCGCTGAACGTGCTGTCACAGAATTGCTCTGCGTAGTCGATGCCAATCACGCAATGGCGCGACGTGAGCACAACGTTAGATGCGATCAGCGTGCCGGAGCAACGCCCACCAGCGCAGGTGCCGTCAGCGCGTTGACCGTTAGCACAGACACCGACGTCAAAGTTGTGTTCCGTGTCCAGGGGTGCATTGATCAGTGCACCGTTGGCTTCGCTGGTTTGGGTGTTACCAAGATCTTGCGACGGTTCAATGCAAGCGGTGAGCAACGAAGGGACAACAAAAGCGAATGGAAGTAGTTGTTTCATGTGCCATGCAGTAGGCGAAAAAACTACACGCAGCAAACGACCTACGAATGGGCCGCCCCGTGATTCGGGCGAAATTCCGCTACAAGGTGCAGTAACGTAAGTGCTTCTTGCGATCGGTTCGGTATTCGATTCGGCGCATTACAAAGCCCACCAAAGCGCTTGAAATTTTTAGTTGCAATTTCCAATTGTGGCGCGCGCTGACGTAGCCGGCGCGTAGGGCGTTGCCGTACATGGCAGTGTTAACAACAACCGTTTGCTACTTCACCGTCGACGGTGATGGTGCGCTAAACTGGGACAATGAAACTCTTGTCGCTGGTGGTAGTGCTGTTAGCCGGCTGCATTGAGTCAAATCTGATCCCATGCGGCGAGTTGCAATGTCCCAGTGATGCAACCTGCCATCAAGGGGCATGTGTTGCGACCGTCGCACTCGACGCTTGCGCTGGAATCGTCGATGGCACTGCGTGCACGCTTGCAAATACCAGCAACTCAATCTGTTTGAGCAGCGTGTGCACGGCGGTTGGTTGCGGCAGCGGCGTTATCGATCCGCGCTCGCACGAAGTCTGTGCCGACACCAACCGTGACAATGGCGATGGCTGCAACGCCGACTGCACCTCCACTGAAACCTGTGGCAACAGCGTCATCGATCAATACAAAGGTGAAGCCTGCGACGACGGCAACGCAATCAACGATGACGATTGCCACAACAACTGCCAACGCCCAAGTTGCGGTGATGGTGTCGTCGATAGCCGCTTCGGTGAAGCGTGCGATGACGGAGCACTAAACTCAGAACAAGCAAATGCGAACTGCCGGCCCAATTGCCTGCTAAGCCGGTGTGGCGATGGCACGCTTGACCTCAACGAAGTCTGCGACGATCGCAACGCCAACTCAGGCGACGGCTGCTCGTTTGATTGCAAATCGAGTGAAACCTGCGGCAACAACTACACTGATTTTGCCACCGGCGAACAATGCGACAACGCCACCACGCTGGCGGGTGATGGCTGTGGACAAACCTGTGAGAACGAGCAACTTGTTGTTGAACCGATAGCGGTTGACCCGCAACCGATTCAGTTCTGCAGCCACGATTTCCCAGCGCGCGGCGAGTATGTTGTGTTCAGCAATGTGGGCACGGTGATTGTGGGGAACGATGGCCGCCACGTTCGCATCACCCAGCATCAACCACCACCGCGCGCCAACTGCATGATGGCGTACAACGGCACAACGCAGAAGTTGTACCTCTACGGCGGCCAAGCGGATCCCGAAGTACGCGACCTCTGGTCATTCGATGGCACCGATTGGACGTTAGAGAATGCCGACGGTCCGCCAGCTCGCCGCAGCGCAATGTTTGAGTACGATGCAGCAGGCAATCAACTCATCTTGGCGGGCGGCGTCGCCGCAAATGCCACGCTGCGCGACACCTGGTCGTATCGCAATGGCGCGTGGACAAACCTAACGGCAACGGCGGGATCCGCGCCGCAAACCGATGGTGCAAGTTGGATGTACTCCACCACGGAAAATCGCATCTTGCTGGCCAGCCCCAACAGGTCATCGATGCATTTTCAGAACAACCGATGGGCGCCTGATGGTCAAGAAGTGTGTTTCATTGATCCCGATACCGGCGAACAACAATGTTTTACACTTTCCATGTCATTGCCGATCCGTATTGGCGGCTTCATGGCCTCCGTTGGTGGTGAGACTTTTCTCGTTGGCGGCCGTACCGATGATTGCAACTGGTTTAGCTGCGCTCCTCAGTCGAAAGTACTGCGCCGGCAACAAAATGTGTGGGTTGAATCAAGCATCAACAACCTGACCAACCTCGCAACAAGCGTACAACGAGGTGCATCGGTGTTCGCGCTCAACAACTTGTTAACGCCCGAATACGCTTTGTCCGTCGGCGTCAACGCGACGCTTGTTTTTACCGATGTGCCGGACCCAGGCATTGTTTCGGGCATGACAGCCACGTATGTCCCTGCGCTGGGCAAAACGCTTTATTGGGGCGGCTTCGAAAACCATGGCGACTTTTCCACCGTAAACGAATACACGTGGTTCAGCGACGGCACCGGTTGGCGGCTCGGCCCAGTGCTTCCCGATTTCTGCGATAGCGCCATCGCTATGGGCATGGAACCGCGCGTAGCACTCGCCTGCAATGGTCAGCTGTACTACGTAACTCACAACACGCTGGCTATTGGGCCGCTAGCTCCGAGTTCGACGATTGTCTTCGATGACTCGCGGCAGACCATTGTTGCCTGGGTCAACGATCATCTCGAAATGCTCAATGGTGACAGTTGGCAAACGATACCTGGTTCGCAGGGGCTTCCGCCAACGCTCGGCAAACCATGGTTGTTGTACTTTCAAGGATCGATACACGCTGCCGCAAACGTTGGTGGTGGAATCTATGTTGCCAAGTTCGACGGTGACGCATGGGTTGCGTTAAATACGCTTGGGCTCGCGGGCCGTACACTTGACAGCGTGACGCTTGATGCGACCCGATACGCCCTCGTTGCAACGCTGCGTAATGGCTACGCGTTAGAGCCTGCGGTTGCGTCGTTCGACGGTAGCGCGTGGCGACGCGCTGCATATCCCGGCGCACCACAAACAATCCAAACCTACGATTCGCGCAACGCCATGTTGCTTAGTGGACAGCCGAACTTCGTTGGGATTGTGTTGCGGCAAATCGATCCAGCGCGGCTGCGCGATGCCTGCGAAGACGCCACCGTCGACTCCGACGGTGATGGCCAAATGGGCTGCGCCGACCCCGATTGCTGGTGGCGCTGCGACCCAAGTTGTCCACCGCGCGCACCTGCAGCAACGTGCGCCATCGGCCGTGTCCGCTGCGGCGACGGCGTTTGCAGCAGTGAGCTCGAAAATCCAGCGATTTGTCCGCTGGACTGTTCGACGTACGCGGTGAGCGAATAGCTGCGCGCGCTAGTATCGAACCAAACACGACCCCCACGTCAACCCAGCACCAAACGCGATAATGGCGACGAGGTCGCCGCGTTTGATCTTGCCCAGCTCGATCGCTTCGTTCATGCAGATCGGAATCGACGCGGCTGTGGTGTTGCCGTACTTCTGAATATTGTTGTGAGTTTTTTCCGGGGGCATGCCGATCATCTGCGCCACCATTTGATTGATGCGCAAATTGGCTTGGTGCGGAATCAACATGTCGATGTCTTTGAGCTGCACATTGTTGGTGACCATGGCTTCCATCAACACGGCCGGCAACTTTGACACTGCGTGCTTGAATACCCGCTTGCCGTTCATTGAAGGGTAGTGCTTGCCTGCAGCCATGGCTTCTTCCGTAATGCGCGGATGTTCGCGGCTAGCTGGATATTCCAGCCACAGCATTTCGGCGTCGGCACCATCAGCATGTAAATGCGTCGACAGGATCATCTGTTTGTCGTCGACTGCTCGACCGATTACCGCCGCACCAGCGCCGTCTCCGAACAGCACCGTGACATCGCGACCGCGCGTAGTCTTGTCGAGACCCGTCGAGTGCACTTCAGAGCCAATCAACAACACGTTTTTGTATTGGCCAGTGCGGATAAACGCATCGGCGATCGACAAGCCGTACACAAAACCGGTGCACTGTTGCCGAATATCGAGGCAAGGAATCTCCGAGATCCCAAGCATGCGTTGCACAAACACCGCCGTGCCTGGAAAGCCGTTGTCCGGCGACAGCGTGGCGTAGATGATCAGATCAATATCTTTCGCGGTAAGCCCAGCTCGCTCTAAAGCTTGCTTGCTTGCATGGGTCGCCATTTCGGCACCACCTTCGCCAGGCAACACCCAGCGCCGCTCTTCGATGCCAGTGCGCTCGACGATCCAGTCGTGCGACGTTTCCATCATCGCTGCAAGATCATGATTGGTGACAACGTTCGACGGAACGTACGCACCCATGCCTAGAATACGGCTGCGGTATTGGCTCATTGTGCCTTGGTATCACAGGACCGCGGCAGCGAAAACTGCAGTGCGCGTTTGCCAAGCGCGAAATTTTTTTCGCACAATGGCGCTTTGTATCGGCGGCGGCTTTTACCGATTCTTTTCGTATTGCGCGATCCAGTGGTCGACGGTGACTTTGCCAGCGAGCTCGGCGAGCAAGAGCATTGGAATCTTGTCAGGTTTGCTAAAGCGAATGCAGCTTTTGCCCATATTGAGTTTGCCAACATCGGCAGCGGCATAGGCTTTGGTAAACCACGCCAGCAACTTCGCATCGCCATACAACCCCATATGATACAGCGCAATGAAGTTCTTCTGCGATGCGATCGAAATGAAAGGCAACGGTGTGTTGGCCGTCGTGTGATAGCCCGCCGGGTACTTTTTGAGCGGCACCACATAGGAAATCATGCCGTATTGCATTACTTCAGCGAAGCCCGGCGGCAAATTGCCTTTGATCGTAGACCGCAACTTGGTCATCGCCGCTTTGCGGTCAGTTGGCAATTCGGCCAGGTACGCAGTAACGGTGGTTGCTTTGGATTGCATGCTTCATGCTTACCCAAAAACTGTGATCTTGCGTAAGCTGCAAGCATGAATTTGCTGATCGCGCGCCACGGCGAGACACCCTGGAACAAAGAAGGCCGCTACCAAGGCCACACCGATATTCCACTGTCTGCCGACGGTGAAGCGCAAGCTCGTGCGCTGGGCGAACGCTTGCGCAACACACGAATTGATCGCGCAGTTGCTTCGCCGTTGGTACGCGCGCGCCGCACCGCTGAACTTGCGCTTGGTGATCGCGCCGCCATGCTGACGTTGGATGCTGACCTCGTCGAGATCAGCCACGGCGCTTGGGAAGGCAAACTCGCCAGCGATATCGAAGCCAGCGATCCTGCATTGCTGCACAGTTGGCGCAACACCCCGTCGGCCGATTTGGCCGCTGGCCCAGGTGCCGAAAGCTTGGGCCAAGTTACCACGCGCGCATGGCGCGCCTTACAAGCCGCGGCGGCCGGCCTTGGCCCCGACGATACACTTTTGCTAGTTGCACACGATGCCGTAAACCGCGCCTTGATTTGCAAGATCATGGGCTTGCCGCTCGAACGCGTCTGGTCATTTCAGCAAAGCCCAGCGACGCTAAATGCGTTAAGCGGCCCAGCGCTCGACGCGTTGCAAGTCGTTCGCCTCAATGACGCGTCACATCACAGTGACTTGTTTGCAGCCGCAGCGCACCGCGCTTTGTAGCTTGCTTTGCACGCACTAAACTGCCACCGAATTTACGCACCTACGCTTCGCCATTCGATGCCTATTCGCCAGCGCATCTTTTGCTGCACTGCAGCAATTTTGCATCGCGTTACCGGCGATAAATTCGGCAACATTGCGCTACCGAAATGCAAAACGTCGGGCTAGTGTGCGCGCGTCTTCACCAGGAAAATACAATGAACGTCTTCGAACAAATGGAACTTCGCGAGCACGAACAAGTCGTCCACTGCTACGACGGTACGGCCAAGCTCAGAGCAATCATTGCTATTCACAACACCACGCTGGGCCCAGCGCTCGGCGGTACACGCATGTGGAGTTTCGCTAGCGAAGAAGATGCGCTTCGCGACGTGCTGCGTTTGTCGCGCGGCATGACCTACAAAGCCGCGGTTGCCGGCCTCAATCTCGGTGGCGGCAAAGCCGTGATCATCGGCGATGCTAAGAAAGACAAAACCGAGCAGTTGTTCCGCTCGTTTGGTCGTTACGTCGACAGCCTCGGTGGTCGTTACATCACTGCTGAAGACGTTGGCACCTCGGTGCGCGACATGGAATGGGTCCGCATGGAAACCCAGCACGTCACTGGCATCAGCCGCGCACTCGGTGGCTCGGGCGATCCGTCGCCAGTCACTGCGTTCGGCGTGTTCCACGGCATTCGCTCGTCGATGAAATTCCTCAACGGTAAAGACGACCTCAGCGGCAAGAAGGTCGCTATCCAAGGTGCTGGCCAAGTTGCGTATCACCTCGCCAAACACTTGGTGCAAAGCGGCGCCAAAGTTACGGTATGTGACATCGACGCTGAACGCGTGAAGTTCGTTACCAGCGACACCGGCTGCTCGGCGGTTAGCCCCGACGAAATCTACGATGTTGATTGCGACGTGTTTGCACCATGCGCCCTCGGCGCAACCGTCAACGCCAAAACGTTGCCGCGCCTCAAGTGCAAAGTGATTGCTGGCGCTGCCAACAACCAACTCGAAGACGACAAGATCGCCGCGCCGATGATCCAAGACAAGGGCATCCTCTACGCCCCTGACTACGTCATCAACGCAGGTGGCCTCATCAACGTTGCCAACGAACTCGAAGGCTACAACGCTGACCGCGCGCTGCAACACGCAGAAGGCATCTTCAACATTCTGCAACGCGTGTACGCAGCAGCAACCGAAAACAAAATCCCAACCTACAAAGCTGCTGACAATCTCGCGCTCGAACGCATTGCTGCGATCGGCAACACCAAGCGCGTTTTCACCGGCCACAAAAACGGCAAGATCCGCGGCATCTCGTAAGCATCACGAATTGCAACGTGGTCTGTTAGAAGTCGGCGCACGTGGGCCGACTTTTTATTTTTTAGGCGTGGCAAAACAAACGTAGCTACGCAACCAGCAAAGCTGACCTTCGGGTCAGCTTTTTTTGGCGTCGTCTTCGAACCGACCCACAGCTTTGATGCCATTGTCGTCGATCGCGAATACTTCAGTCGATAGTGGATACGCACCTTCTGCGTACTCGCGCAGCGTCACGACACCAATGCGATCCATCAACGCTTGGTCCTGCTGTGAAAATATTAATGCAAAGTCGCGACACGGCACCACGACATAGACCGGCCAAGCAATTGCTTCGCCGACGAATGTTCTGAAATTGCTGGCGAGGATCGCAGACGCCTTGAGACCGGTCGCGACCGGAATCATGCCGATTTTGGCACCGTCGATCTCACTCACTTCAATCGTTTTTCCATCGAGCAAGTTGGCTTGGTTCGCTTCGGCGCGCTCGGCCACCTGATCGGCGGTCACGCCCCACGTTTCCAACTGCGCCGGTTTGATAAAGGTATAGCGCTGCTCGTTAGGGTCGGTCCAAACCAAGACCTTGCGCAATTCGCGTGAGACTGTGGCTGCGAGCGTGACGTCGATTTCAACGGCGCGCGGCAGCAACGACCAATACACACGATGCCGTACTTCGTCCCACGTCGGGTCTTCAATATTGGCAACGCTGCCTTCGCCGGTTTCGTCACCAACGATTTGATCGACGAAGCTATCAAACAAACCAGCGTCGCCGGTTTGGGCGTAGTTGCGCGAAACGTTGTCGATATTTGCGATCAACACACCGCCGTCATGATGAATTTCGTAGCCGCCGTCGACAACCACGACGGTAATGCCTCGTTTGCGCAACGCAGCTTCGAACAACTCGCGTGCTTCTTCGATTTTGTCGGCTTTCACACCGCCACCATAGCAAGCGCCGTCACGCTTTACATTCGACCGCGGCGGCGAACCGCACCTCACACTGTTGCACCCCGTCGCTGATGAGTCCACCATCGCAGCATGGCCACGACGAAGCGCAAAGCTAGCAAATCAGCAGTGAAATCAACCACCAAGCGCGGCGTAACCAAGGCCAAGGCTAAAGCTAAAGCTGGCAACACGACGAAAGCAAAAGCTGCTCCAGCCAAAGCCAAAGGCAAGACCAAGCCGGTTGCCAAAGCCAAAACCAGCAAAGCTGCCGCCAAGACCATGCCGGTTGCCAAAGCCAAAACTAGCAAAGCTGCCGCCAAGACCAAAACGAAGCCTAGCCGCGACAACGCCAAACAACGCGAATTCGTGCAACGCTTAGAGTCCGCCATTGCGTTGCAACACCTTGGCGACAACCAAGGCGCCGTCGACGCATTCATGGACATCTTTGTTGATTTCCCCGACGACGCACGGCTGCCCGAAGAAGCCGGCAACATCTCGTTGTATGCGCTCAACGATCCGCTCAAAGCCGTCGAGTGCTACGCCAAGGCATTGCCTTTGGTCGACGATCCAACCGAGCTTTGCCACAAGATCGGGTTCGCCTACGCATCGGCCGACGACGATGAAAATGCGTCGCGTTGGTTCGCTCAAGCCCATTACCACACGCCGACCCACGCCCCAACGTTTCTTGAAGTGGCGAAACTCAACATGCGTTCGGAACGTTTCGACGACGCCCTCGCCTATTTCGACACGGCATGGGCACATCACGTCATGGACACCGGCATGTTCGGCGGCCCAAGCCCTCACTTCCAAGCACTCGTGCTGATGAATCAAGCGCGCATTCGCTTAGTGCATCTCGATCGCGTCGACGACGGCCTCGCTGGGCTGCGCTCACTCATCGCAGACATGGGCGATCTACAACGCGGCCGTATTCTGGCACAAGAACTGATCGACGCTGGCAAGCCAGCGGTTGCCAGCCGCGTGCTCGACGCGGTGCTGGCCGAAGCACCAAAAGACAAAGAAGCGCTCGCGATGCGCAAACGCCTCAAGCGTTAGGCTTAACCGCGATTTAAGTGCAATTTAAGCGGGGCGCCATGACGCAACGGCGCCAATTCGCAATGCTGACTGCCTAACTTGGGAGATAGCACATGCGAAAATATCTAACAGCTGCCGTATGCAACGTGTCACTCATCTTGTCGGCCTGCGGCGGCGAAGCCGAAAAGTCGACCGTCGACGCTCCGCCGGTCAAGACCATCGATGCAGCAAAGCCGGCCATCGATGCCCCGCCCGCCAACGGCGCAGATCCAGCGATGATGGAAGTCACTTGCGCCGATGCCGAAGCGGTGGCCAACATTGAGTACTACTCATGCGCATTTTTCATCGGCCAAATCCCCGAGGCTAAGGTTGGCCAAATTGTCAACTTCATTGGCTGCAACGGACACGACGTTACGTCGGGTGGTGGCAAGGTGTTGACGTCACGCGCCGTACCAACCTGCTACAAATTTACTGGGGTCGGTGAGCTGACCTATAGCTGCACACAACACCCGGCCAACAAAGCCACCCTTAAGATTGTTTTGTAGTTTGTATTGAACAGCAGAGTTTGGCATCGTCTGCAGCGGTGCAACACCGAGCTGAACCGATTGGTTGCGAGCCATACCTCGATACGCTCGCGCAGCACTTTTCGCAGCACGTGCGATTGGTCACGCTGGTTGGCGCTGGCGGCATTGGTAAAACCGCGATCGCTCGGCAGTATCATCTGCACCACAACACTGCGAATCAAAGCCATGGTGGCGCAGGTTCAGCATTCATAGATTGCAGCGAGGTGCGTTCGGTCGACGACCTCAGTGCGGCAATCCGGCAGGCATTAGGCAAACATCGCAACACAGGCTTGATCAAACATCTCTTAGCGCGCCAAGCGCGGTTGCTGCTCGTGTTGGATGGCCTTGAACAATGCGCGGCCATAGTCACACCAGCGCTGTTAGAATGGACCAGCGCTGCACCAGCACTGCAGCTATTGGTTACCTCGCGTGTTGCTCTTGGGCTCCCGTTCGAATTTGTATTGCCGATCGAACCGCTGGCGTTGCCGCAAACACCGGCGGTGGAACTGCAGGCACCGTCACCAGCGCTGCGCTTGTTACTGCAACGCGGTCGGCAAGCTGCCGCAACATTTGAGCTCGACGCGCACAACATTGAGGCTGCCATTGCAATTGTGGTTGCGTTGGAGGGTTTGCCGCTTGCGATCGAACTAGCAGCAGCAAAATTGCGCTTTTTAAGCCTTACGCAGGTGTTGCAAAGGCTATCGCAACCGTTGGATCTGCTCGTGCATAACCAGCGCGATGATCGGCATAGTTCGATGCGGCGGGTGGTTGCGTCGTCGATCGATGCGCTCGATCCCACAACGCAGCGTGCGTTCGCAGCGCTTGCGGTGTTTCCAAGCCGCTTCAACTATGGCGCTGCGCGTGCTGTCATTGACGCCCTTGTCGACAGTGGCGCCGCCGCGATTGACAGCTTGTGTGAACATTCGATCTTGCAAAGCACGCCACTGCGCGATGGCGGAACCGTCTTGCGCTGGGCCGCAGTGGTGCGCCAGTACGCCGCAGAATTCGCAGCCGGTCGCGTCGACCTTGACCTCTGTCGCCGCACGCATGCAGCGCACTTTGCGCACCAAGTCGTAGGTGCTGTTATACCTGGTAGTCCATTCGCTTTGCGTGACGACGACCTCGATGACTACGTGGCCGCAGCGCAACACACCGATCATGCGCCCGCGGTGATTGAACTCACGCTCGCGATCGACGCAATCTTCGAGAGGCGCGCGCGCCACCGTGAACGCATCGTCCTGATCACGAACAACCTGCAGCGCATCGGCGATGCCGCCACAAGCATGCAACAACAACATGCAGCGTTGCTGCTTAGCCTTGGCAAAGCACAACGACAAGTTGGCGACTTTGTCGCAGCCAACCTCCATTTTGAGCAGGCGCGTGCGGTTGGCGCAAAGCTCAACGATTCGCTAATCCAAGCCTTGGCCATATGTCGCCAAGCCGAGCTGGTTGCTACCGGCGGCGACACCTCACGCTCGCGCTTGATGCTGCGTGATGCCGAAGCATTAGTGCGCCAGAACAATGACGGCAACCAACATAGCTGGGCCATCACCGCCGAAATCGAAGTACTCTTTCAAACCGGCCATTCGTTGCGGCGCGAGGGTTTGCTCGACGACGCCGCGCGCGCGTACCAAAAGTCGTACGCGTTGGCCACCGCGCTCGGCAATGTCGATTGGCTGGCAGCGCTCAACTATGAACTTGGTGTGATCGATTTGTTCCACAATAAGTACAGCGACGCGCGCGCTGTATTTAACGCGGCGCTACAAATGGCGAAGGATTCTGATTTGGTTCAGATTCAAGCTGCCACCCACACCGCGCTCGGTATCACCGCCCAGGCCGAAGGCGAGCTCCAGGTTGCGCTCGACCACCACGTTCGCGCGATTCAAATCTTCCGCGACATCGGCCATCCGCACCGCGAAGGCAGTGCATTGTATTCACTGGGCTGCACGTATCTCGAACTAAACGATGCGCCCAGCGCGCTGGTGGTCTTACGCCGCGCGAGCTTGTTGATCCAATCAGTAGGTGCCTACCGCTACGACGCGTTGACCAAGATGGTTCTCGCGCTGGCGCACCACGCGTTGAACGAGCAGGCCGACGCCAGCGCGAGCCTAGCCGCGGCCAACACCGCGGCGCAATTTTGTCCGACCGAGCCAGCTCTCCACGCCGCACTTTCGGTTGCGCATTTCTTGGTTCACGGTGCAGCGCACGAACGTGCCATGCATATCGAACAAGCACGAGCATTGGTTGCACAAGCGCCCGGCGACGACCCACAGTTTGTGTTGCGCATGCTGGCGCGTTTTGCAGCACCAACCAACACCGCATCGACGCTTACATACCATGAAGCCTCGGCGACCTTACTTTTCCCCGACGACGTTTCGGTTTCGCTGCAAACGCGCGCGCCCTTGCGCCGCCTTGTGGAGAAATTATTCGAGTTGCGGCTCGATCAGCCCGGCGAAGATGTTGGCTTTGATGCGCTCATCGCCGTGGGCTGGCCCAACGAACAAATTACGCTCGACGCGGCACGGAATCGACTGCACGTCGCGCTCTCGGCACTGCGCCGCTTGGGGTTGCGCGACGCCATCAAGGCTGGCCCACATGGCTATCACATCGATCCGCTGTTAACGATTCGGTGGCGCAACGGTGGCGGCTAGCGGTTGCCTTCACATCGCCATATCACGAAGTAGCTGACGCCACATATCGCCGAGCCCAAGCGTCTCGCAACGTTGCGCGATCATCGCTAGATCGATGCTACCGGCGGAAACTTCAAGCATCGACTGAATATCGCGCAGATGCTTATGCGACCCGCCTTCGCGAAAGTACTCAAGCTTCCGCAAAATCACATATTCCGGCGGCGCCACGCTGACCGATAGTTCACCCAGCATGACGCGGCGACAGTGCGCCAGGCCCCATGCGTGTAATTCATCGTAGGCGAAATAGATGTCGGCTTTAAAGCCGGTTGCGTGGGAAATCACGTTGCAGTGACCGCGTACACCACGACGAATTTCAACTTCCAGCACTTCGACTGGCGGGCAATAGTATTCGTCGTCGGGAAACTGGCTAACAAACGCTGCCACGTCGCGGCGCGCCATCTTCACCACGATATCAACATCGTGGGTCATGCGTGGTTCACCGTACATAATCCCTGCCGTGCTACCCGTCATCATGTATGGGACGCCGATCGCCTCAAGCTTCTCAATAAACGGCGATATCAGATTATGTAGTTGCAAGCAGGAAAATCCGTTTCACATGATCGGCAATTTGTTGCTCAGTCCAATCAGGATGCAACGTGCGCTCATACGCTGCGCGCAGCTGCCGCGCCTCATAGTTGAGTTGCATCGCTGCTTGCAGCCGCTCGCCCGGTTGCATTGCTCGATAGCGCGCAATCTGTTCCGGTGATGGCCTATCCTGTTTCACGCTGTAAGCCTACCAGGTTCGCTGCCGTGCTACACGTCGAGATTTCGCACGTTGAGCGCGTTCTCTTCGATGAACTCGCGGCGCGGCTCAACCATGTCACCCATCAGCTTGGTGAAGATCTTGTCGGCTTCTTCCATCTCTTCAACTTTGACTTTGAGCAAGTTGCGCTTGGTCGGATCCATCGTGGTTTCCCACAATTGCTCCGCGTTCATTTCGCCTAGCCCTTTGTACCGTTGAATCTGCAGGCCTTTGCGCCCAAGTTCTTCAACGTACACTGCCAAATCTTCAAAGCTGCCGATCGATTTCGGTTCGCTCTTGCCGTCGTTCACCGTGAGCACCATCGGTTCACTTACGGTTGCACGCAAGCTCGCCGACAGTTTGCGCATTTCGACAAACTCATGCGAGCGCAACAGTTCCAAACCGATGCGGGTTTCGCGTTTCACACCGAACACGCCAGCTGCAAAACGCATCACCCAGTTGCCGGTTTCGGCATCTTGTTTGTACTCAGCAGCGGCTTGGCCTAGCTCGCCATGTTGACGTGTCACTTCGGCCATCACTTTGGCTTCCATCCGCTCAAGCTTGGCTTTGTCGCGCAGGTCTTCCTCGGTAATGCCAGCTTCTGCAAACGCTGCGCTGATGCGTGCATCGCTCTTGCGATCGAGTTGGTCGCGCAACCGCTTGGTCGAATTCGATCGTTTGATCAAATCCGACAACACGTCGCCGGTCACGGTGACTGGCGCGCCATCGCGTTGACCCGACAACACGGTTTCGCCACACACGCTCGATAGCAAATATTCTTCGAGTGCCGCCTCGTTCTTGAGGTACATCTCGACTTTGCCTTTTTTGATTTTGTACAACGGTGGTTGCGCGATGTAGACGTGGCCGCCTTCGAACAACTCGTTGTAGTGACGGAAAAAGAACGTCAACAGCAGCGTCCGAATGTGCGAGCCGTCGACGTCGGCGTCCGTCATGATGATGATTTTGTGGTAGCGCAGCTTCTCGATGTTCTTTTCGCCACCGACGCTGGTACCGAGCGCCGTGATCAGCGTGGTGAGTTCTTGCGAGCTCAACATGCGATCGAACCGAACTTTTTCAACGTTCAAAATCTTACCGCGCAACGGCAAGATCGCTTGAAACTGCCGCGACCGGCCTTGTTTCGCCGAGCCACCTGCCGACTCACCTTCGACGATGAACAGCTCAGACTTCACGGGGTCACGCTCTTGGCAGTCAGCCAACTTGCCTGGCAGCGAGGTTAGTTCCAACGCGCCTTTGCGTTGCACCATTTCGCGTGCTTTGCGGGCAGCTTCACGTGCCTTCGACGCCAACAATGCTTTGTTGATGATCGCGCGCGCTTCTTTGGGATTGCGCTCGAGGAACGTGCCCAAGATGTCCGTCACGACGTTGGCAACCGCAGTGCCAACTTCCGAGGACACCAGTTTATCTTTGGCTTGGTTCGAATATTTCGGATCGCCGACTTTGATCGAAATCACCGCCGTGATGCCTTCGCGCAAATCTTCGCCCGACAGCGAACCGCCTTTGTTGTCTTTGAGCAACTTGTACTCGTCGGCGTATTTATTCACCGTACGCGTCATCGCTTGGCGGAAACCCGTCAAGTGTGTGCCACCATCGCGGTTCTTAATCGTATTAGTGAAACACGTCACCAATTCCGAGTAGCCGTCATTCCATTGCATCGCGATATCGACGATGCAGCCTTGGTACTCGCCCGAGAACGAAACAACTTCGGACACGACCTGTTTGTTCGCGTTCATGTCCGCGACATATTGCGCGATCCCACCGTCGGCTTTGTATTCAACCCGTTTGCCGGTGCGTTCATCGGTCAACACGATGAGCAAGCCGCTGTTGAGATACGACAACTCGCGCAATTTCTGTGCAAGTTGATCGAAGTTGAATTCGAGCACGTTTTTGAAAATCGTTGGGTCGGGGTGAAACGTCACCTTGGTGCCACGACGATCCGTTACGCCGGTTTGTTTGAGTTCAGTGGTTGGTATGCCAGCACCGTACTCTTGGTACCAAACTTTGCCTTCGCGGCGAATTTCGAGTTTCAACCAATCCGACAACGCGTTGACGGCTGAAACGCCAACCCCGTGCAGACCACCGGAAACTTTGTAGCCGCCTTCGCCACCAAACTTGCCGCCAGCGTGCAGCATCGTCATGACGACTTGTGGCGTTGGAATGCCTTCCACCGGATGAATGCCGGTTGGAATCCCTCGCCCGTTGTCATCGATCGACACCGAGTTGTCGAAGTGAATCGTCACATCGATTTGTGAGCAATGGCCGGCGAGATGCTCGTCAACCGAGTTGTCCACCACTTCGAATACGAGGTGATGAAAGCCAGTGCCATCATCGGTATCCCCGATGTACATGCCTGGACGTTTTCGGACGCCCTCCAGCCCTTTTAGAACGCCAATTGAACCGGCGTTGTATTCAGACTCGGTACCCTCTGATCGCACTGTGGTCTCTGCCATTTTCGGCCTACTTTTGGTGACCACCTAGGTACCATGAATGGATCACCAGCTGAAGCTTTTTAAGCGCGAGAATAGGTGTGATGATCCCTATCTAAATATTTGAATTAATTAATGTAATTTCACCTGAGCTAACGCGAAAATCAGCTCGGTTTTCGGCCAAAAGTACATGTTTGTCGTCGGTAGTGGTGATGAAGCACTGCCCAGCGGTGTTGCACAAGTACTCGAAAAGATAGGAGTTTCTACTCGCGTCAAGTTCGGAAGAAACGTCATCCAAAAGCAGAATTGGCGTCTGTTGCCGAGTACCGGTAATCAGCTCAATTTCAGCGGCCTTCCAAGCCAATACAATGGCCCGTAGCTGCCCTTGCGACGCATATTCGCCAGCTTTGTGGCCATCAAGCGTAAACAGCAAATCATCGCGATGTGGGCCCAGCGACGTTGATTGCCGCGCTAGGTCGCGTGCGCGGCTCGCCGCCATGCCGCGCCGGAACTCGTCTTCGCTGCCACATTCGGTTTGATACGTGCATTCCACCCGTAAGCCATTACGTGTGATCGACTCGAAAGATTTGCAAAGATTGGGAATCAACTCTGCTAAATACGATTTACGATCATTGATAATCTTCGAACCAATCATTATCAATTGTTCATCGAAGACATCCATCATCGCAAGCAGCGAACTATGGTTGCTGGTGCCACGTACTTTGCCTGCAATTTCTTTGAGCACATGGTTACGACTGCGCAGGACTTTCTCGTAGTCGCCAACCGTTGCCAGATAACTTGCATCACGGTTGAACACCGAGCGATCCAAAAATCGTCGACGTTCACCTGGCGAGCCACGCGGAATATGTAAGTCGTCAGGCGTAAACACCACCACGTTGAAGTCGCCAAAGTACTTCGTGACCGGCCGTACGTTTTTGCCGTCGATCAGCGCTTTGCGTCGGCCGTCTTCGATCTGCACTTGGTAGTGCCGCTTGAGGCCTTGGTACTCGACAATGGCTTGCACGTCGGCTTGCGGCTCACCAGCTCGCACCATTTCGCTTAACCGGCTAGCGCGAAACGAGCGCAGCGACGACACCAAATAGATCGTCTCCAGCAAGTTGGTCTTGCCTTGCCCGTTATCACCGACGAAGACATTAAACTTCGCTGGTGGCCGCACGTGCACATCGCGCAAATTGCGCACGTTGCGAATGACGATCGATTCAATCTTCATAACGTATCGATCGTCAAATACACGCGGGTAAAACTAGATGCGCATCGGCATGACAACGCCGAGGTAATCGTCGCCAGCAACTGGCTTGATCAAGCCAGGGTCCAGCTCGCCACCGAGGTTGATGCCGATTTGATCGCTGCTGATTTGGCTCAACAGTTCAGAAACGTATTTCGGATTGAAGCCAATCGAAATCGGATCGCCTTTGTATTCGGCGTCGATTTCTTCTTTCACTTCACCTAAATCCGGATTGTCGCTGGTAATCGTCAACGTACCAGGCGCTGCTGAGAATTTTACGCCACGGTTTTCCGACGACATCAACTGGGCCCGTTTAAGTGCGTCGATGAGCTTAGAACGGTCCACGATGACCACTTTCTTGTGCTCCTTAGGAATCACTGCCTCGTACGGCGGGAACTGCGCATCGATGAGTTTAACCGCTAAGGCGACGTCATCGGAAACCAAGTAGATATGCGGCGTCTTGACCGCAATCTTGGCGCTTGCCGCTGATTCGAGCAGCTTTTTGATTTCGACCAAGCCCTTTTTTGGGATGATGATGCCAGCTGACAGCGTTGGGCCGCTAATCGTGCGATCGACTTTGCTCAAACGGTGACCGTCGGTCGAAACCATTTTGGCGGTTTTGCCGTTGCTTTCGAACAACACACCGTTCAAGTGAAAACGAGTTTCGTCGTTGCACACCGAGAACAGCGTTTTTTCAATCATGTCGCGTAACACGGCCGATTCAACCGTGGTGAACGTCAGCTCGCGATGGTCGGGCACCTTCGGGAAATCCCGGTCAGGCATGCCGACAATTTTATAATTCACTTTGCCGGCTTTGATTTCAGCCCAGTGGTTGTCAGCTTTTTTCAACGAGATTTCGTCGCCTGGTGCGCTCGAAATCAAATCGAAAAGATTCTTGGCTGCAATCGTCAACGAGCCTTCGGTGGTGTTGTGGCTCTTGAGCTCCGCGGTGAGCGAAACATTCAAGTCCGTGGCAATCACCGACAGCTGATTTTTACCCGTCGTGCGCAGCAGCACGTTGGCAACCATCGGCATCGTGCTCTTGCGATCCGCGATACTCTGCGCAAAGCGAAGGCCTTTGAGAAATTCGGTCTTTGAGATCTTAAATTCCATGATTTCGCTCCGCGCTCTTTAATTCTTTATATAAAGAAATCTTCAAAGTAGGATCAGTAGAATGGCTGTTAACTGAGTGGATAACTTTGTATCTTATTGAAATAGATTGTTAATCGTACTTAGTTTTGGATCAGCTCAGTTGTTAGTGCAGCGTAGGGTAAAACTGAAGAAGTTGTGGGCAAGTCAAGTTTTTGTTTTATACAGAATTTGGCCACAGGGTAGTTCGTTGCTGAAAACACAGAGTTAGTAACAGGTCGCAATGACACTGTTCAGCGCAGCAAACTCGATTCGATCGCGTGAATTTCGCTGCGCAGCGCAGCATCGTCACGCAGCCGCGCCGCAATCTTTTCAACCGCCGAGATAACTGTTGTGTGGTGCTTGCCGCCAAACGCGCGGCCAAGGTCAGGATACGAATCCTTGGTGTGTTGGCGGGCCAGATACATCGCAACCGCGCGTGGCGCAGCTAATGACTTGTGGCGGCGTGGACTTTTGATGTCGGTCGGCTTGAGGTTGTAGTAGTTCGCCACAACACGAATGACAGCATCCACCGTGATGACTTCAACCGGCCGTGAGATGGCGGCACCGAGCGTTTGCTGCGCGAATTCGAGGTCAATTGGGCGTTTAGCGAGCGATGCATAGGCGGCCAAGCGAATCAGAGCGCCTTCCAGCTCGCGCACGTTTGAGCGGATCGAAGTAGCGATGTACAAGCCAACATCATCAGGTAGTTCAACACCTTCGGTGACGGCCTTTTGGCGCAGAATGGCGAGCCGGACCTCGAGTTCAGGTGGTTCAATATCCGCCAACAAACCCCAAGCAAAACGGGTCTTTAGGCGATCCGCGATGTCTTGGATTTCGTGTGGCTTACGATCCGCGGTTAGCACAATCTGCCGATGTGAGTCGTGCAAAGCGTTGAATGTATGGAAGAATTCTTCCTGGGTGCCGTCTTTGCCAGCCAGGAACTGCACGTCGTCGACCAACAGCACATCAATGCCTTCGCGGTAGCGCTTGCGAAACTCGTGCATCTGGCCCAAGCGGATGGCCTGCACGTATTCATTCATGAAGCGCTCACTTGATAGGTACAGAATCCGAGCGTCGGGCCGATTGAGCAACTGCTGATGGCCAATGGCGTGCAATAGGTGGGTTTTGCCCAAACCAGCGGAACCACATAGAAATACGGGATTATATTTTGGCGGGTACGAACTTGCGCTGGCTTGCGACGCTGCAAACGCAAGCTGATTGGATGGCCCAGCCACGAACGCATCAAATGTATAACGAGGGTTCAACGTGAATTCGCGTTGCTCTCCACCAGGCGAAATGGTCGACGGCCGACTTGGCGGGTCAGATTGCCGTTGCGGTCGCGCTTCTGGTTCTTCGGTCCGTGGCAGTGGAATTGCCACGTTGGACGATTCGGCTCGCACCGGTTCTACAATCGGCAGATCCGGAGCGAATTCTACGGCGAACGAAGTACCTGAAATGGTTTCAATTTCACCGAGCACGGAAGGCAAGAAGTTCGATTCGAACCAAAGCCTCACGTAACTGTTGGGAGCACGGAGCAGCAACTTTGCATCACTTGCTTCCAAACATTCAATCGGTGACAACCACATGTCGAAATTTTGCGGCGAAATACGCGTTCGAAGGCGTTCCAGCGCGTTTCCCCATAGTCCCGAATTTTCCGGCCGCTGTTCGACATTTTGTTCAATCATTGATGGTGCTTACTGCTTCTTGGTTGATTGAATAACACAAACAATAGACAGCTTATCCAGAAGTTATTCACAGCTTCTTCTGGTTGCTTTTGACCGAGTCGTTTCCTTGTGGATAAAACGACCTTCGGCGCGCAATTCCCTGCTTATTGTGGTGCGGTACCTAACAGAAACGAGAAAGCTGGATCAAGCTAAAAACGACTGCATTTTTCCAGCCTTGGCGAACCCCTGAACATCACTTCGCTCCGGACGAAAGATTGTGGATAACTCCGGATCCGGATTAACCTTCCGACGAAAACTGCACTAGATCAACGCCAGTTTCCTTGACACCCAAGGTACATGTCCTGTATCGATCCCGACTCGAAAACGCTGGAGCCTGGCCGTGAGCAAACATACATATCAACCACACAATAAAAGCCGCAAGCGCACCCACGGGTTTCGCGCTCGCAAAAAAACCCGCGGTGGCCGTGAAGTCCTGCGCCGCCGTCGCGCAAAGGGTCGCAAGCGTATCTCTGTTACCGCTGCGAAGAAAAGTAGCGCTACCACGCGTTTGAGTTTAGGGCTTCGTACCTAAACCCCACCGCGTTTTAGTTTTATCTGATGACGGCGACGTCGCAACCTGGCCACGGAATCCGCAAGGCCATGCGTTTGCGGCGTCGTTCTGAATTTGTGGACGTGCAAAGTAGTGGACGAAAAGTCCACGGGCGCTACGTTCTGGCGATGTGCAAAACAACTGCACCTGATCAACCGGGCCGCGTCGGCTTCACCATCACCAAGAAAATCGGTAACGCAGCAGTGCGGAATCGGTTGCGTCGGGTGATGCGTGAATGGCTGCGGACCAATGGTTGGGTGCCGGCCGGCAACGATATTGTTTTTGTTGCCAAACCATCGGCAAGCGTCGACGGTACGCCAGTGGAGTCCACAAAGCTCAGAGCCGACCTGCAACGCGTGGTAGCCCAACTATGATCGCGTTCATGCGACGCGTAACAACACGCGTTTTGTTAGCCCCTATTGGCTTTTATCGGCGCTTTTTGTCGCCGCTCAAAGGCCAACCAACATGTCGCTTTTTGCCGACGTGTTCTGAATATGCCGCGGAAGCAATTACCAAACGCGGCCCATTGGTAGGAACAGCCATGTCGATATCGCGCATTCTGCGTTGTAATCCGCTGTTTCACGGTGGATACCACCCCGTCTCGCCAGCGTCGGCGCCTGCCGCGCATCACGAGCGTTGTGATCATGTGAAAGGCCTCTGAAATGCAAGAGCAAGGAAAACGTCTATTGCTTGCGGCGGTCATCGCGGTTGGCGTGCTGTTCGCTTGGAACGCTGCGTTCCCAAAAAAAGAAGATCCGAAGCCTGCAGCTGGTAGCGGCAGCGGCAGTGGTAGCGCAGCGGCACTGCCCGCAATGCCACAAAGTCCGGTTGGTCAACCGGTTGCAGTGCCAGGTGGGCCAGCGCCAGTTGTCGTTGAGGCACCACGCGGCCCTGAACAAACCGTGGTGTTGGCATCGCCTACTTTCACGGCAACGTTTACCAACTGGGGCGGTGCGTTGAAGTCCTGGCATCTCGCTGATCCACGCTACCTACGTGACGCTGGCAAAGGTGAATTGATTCCGCAGTATCCCGATGCTGCGGCAATGCAAGTGAACTTCGTGAATTCCACGTACGTGATTCCGAAGAATGCCGAGTGGACCGGCGAAAAGGTTAACGACACGCAAGTTCGTTACACTTTCAAGAACGCACAACTGTCAGTAGTTAAGACGTTTACAATTTACCCAGACAATTACCTGCTTCGCATTACCATCGAAGCTAGCGTGCTTGCTGCCGGCGAAGCACGCCAAACTCTAACGTTGAGCACGTTTGGTTATCAGGATCCTAAAGATAGCGGCGGCGGTGGCCAGAGTGTCAAAGCGCGTGCGTGGGGTTCAGCGACGCGGCGTGATGGCGAAGTGTATGTGACGCCAATCAAGAGTTTGCAGGCTTTTGCGCGGGTTGAAACTGGAATCGATTGGACTGGTTTCGAACATCCATATTTGTTGCAGATGGTGGCGCCGCGCAAAGGTGCTGGCGAACAAATTGAAAAGCACAGCTACGCCCATGTCACGCCTGGTTTGATGCAAACCGACATTTGGTTTCCGACGGTGGCAATGACAAGCACGGCGCCGCTAACGCGTGAAGCCGTGGCGTACATTGGGCCAAACAACTACGACAAGTTGCAAAGGTCCGACGATTTGGCTGGGTACCCAACCGGGTTCCACGGCGTTGTTGACTTGGGTTGGTTCAAGTTTATTGGCCGGCCGTTGTTGTGGTTGCTCAAAGCCATCCACGGGCTCGTTGGTAACTGGGGCGTTTCGATCATTCTGTTGACGTTCTTGGTCAAGCTCGCGACGCTGTACTGGACGACCAAATCGATGCGTTCGATGAAGGCGATGGGCGCGCTGGCTCCAAAGATGAAGGAGCTGCAAGAGCGTTACAAAGACGACCGTCAACGCCTGCAGCAAGAGCAAATGGCGCTGTACAAAGTGCACGGCGTGAATCCGCTTGCGGGTTGTTTGCCGATGCTGCTGCAGATGCCGATCTGGATCGCGCTGTATCGCATGTTGTCGTCGGCCGGTGAGTTGTACTTGCAGCCGTTTATCCCGGGGTGGATCGACGATTTGACCAACACCGATCCGTTGTACATCTTGCCAGCGATCTTGATGGTGACGATGTTCGTGCAGTCGCGCCTCACGCCAACCACGGCTGATGGTGCGCAACAAAAGATCATGATGATCGTCATGCCGTTGATGTTCGGTGTGATGTCGTTCTTCTTCCCAGCAGGGCTGACCCTGTACATCTTCACCAACACGGCGCTGTCGGCGTTGCACTCGGTGTACATGAATAAATACGACGCCAAAAGCAAAGCCGCGATGGCTGCAGTGACCGCTGAACCAGCCAAGGCTGCCGCTACCGCTGCATCGGCGGTTAAAGCTGCGAAAGCCAAAGCCACGGAAATCGAAGATTCGGAACCAACCGCAGCGCCAATGAAAAACGGCACGCCAACCAAGAGCGGCGGCGGCAACAACAAGGGCGGCGGCAACAAGAACAAAGGCAAGCGGCGCAATTAGCCAGGAACGGCCAATTAATGATCCAAGATAAAGTGCGCGAGTAACGCGCGGTGGGTTGAATGCCAACGACTTGTCGTTGGCAGAAGGGACGGAATGTCCCTTGGACAATAGTAACCAACGTCGCTACTTCAGCGACGCGTAACAAGAAGAGGACGACGTGGCACAATCAACGGAAGATGTTGCAGAGAAGGCAAGCGAATTTTTGGTAGGCGTGTTGGAGCGGATGGGCATTTCCGCCGACATCGACATCAAAGACGACAAAGATCGCGTAGTGCTTGAAATCCAAACCACCGACGCTGAGCTGGTCATTGGCCGCCGCGGCGTGGTGGTAGATGCGCTGCAACATTTGGTGAACAAAGTGATTTACAAAGAACGCGGCACCGAGCGCGGCAAGCCACTCATCGTGGATGCTGGCGGTTTCCGTGACAAGCAGATCGACCGTTTGCGCCAGTTGGCGGAACGCGTTGCCGAGAAGGTCAAAACAACCGGCGAAACGGTTGAACTGCAGCCGATGTCGTCGCACGACCGCCGCATTGTGCATATGCACATTTCAGAACTCGGTGGTTTGTCGACGCGCAGCGAAGGCGAAGGCGAAGACCGCCACATTCTGGTTTTCCCAGCGTAGTTGTTGCAGTCCGCGCGAATAGCGTGTGACACGACGAAGCGCAGCACCGGCCCTGCCCTGTTTGGGCCGACCGTGCTAGATCGGCGCCAAGAACATGATTCTTCTTGGAGATACGATCGCCGCCATTGCCACCGGTGCTTCGCCCGGTGGTGTCGGCGTGATTCGCGTAAGCGGACCACGTGCTGTGGAAATTGCCGCCGGCGTGATCGGCGTTGAGCCTGCATCGCTTGGCCGCGAAGTGCGCTACGCGATTGCTCGCGATGCTGCGGGCCAGCGGCTTGATGAAGTACTCGCATTTGCGATGCGGGCGCCGCGCTCGTTTACTGGCGAAGATGTCGCCGAAATTCATGCGCACGGCGGCGGTGCGAATTTGGCGCAACTGTTAGCAGCCGTCTTGGCTGCTGGTGCGCGCGCTGCAGAGCCCGGCGAATTTACCCGCCGCGCATTTGGCAACGGCAAGCTCGACTTGACCCGCGCCGAAGCTTTGCTTGCGGTGATTGAATCTGGCAGCGCGCGTGCGGTTCGGGTTAACCAGGAATTGCTGTCGGGTTCGTTAGCCAAAGCGCTCGACCAAATGGAGCAGCGGGCCACCGAGGTAATGGCTGAAATCGAAGGCTCGATCGACTTTCCCGAGGACGATCTCACGTTGGCGCCAGCGGGTTGGGCGTTTCAAGAGTTGAGTGCATTGCGCGACCAATGTGCGCGGTGGGTTGCCAGCTTTTCGGTAGGCAAAGCGTTACGGCAAGGGATTACTGTTGCGTTGGTTGGTAGCGTAAATGTCGGTAAATCTTCGCTTTTGAACGCCCTCGCCGGCCAACACCGAGCCTTGGTATCGAGCCAGCCCGGCACCACGCGCGACTACGTCGAAATTCGAGTCGAGTGGAATGGCGTTGCAGTGACGCTGATCGACACCGCCGGATTGCGCAGCAGTAATGATGAAATTGAAAGCGCCGGCATCGAGCTTGGCCGTGCGCGCGCCGCTCAGGCGGAAGTTGTGTTGCAGGTTTCCGACCAGGATTTCGCAGCCGACAGCGCGGTTGATTCACGGACGATTTTGGTGCGCAGCAAAGCGGATCTTGGTGGAGGTGTGTCGAGTACCGGCGTGCTGCACACCTCGGCGACGACCGGCCAAGGTCTCGACGAATTGCGCACGCGAATTCTGCAAATTGCTACTGCTGGCGCCGTTGATGGCGACGACGGCGTCATGCTGATTACCGAGCGGCAACGTAGCCGAGCACAAGACGCCGCGCTGCGATTTGGTGATGCCGCGCAAGGTTTGGCCGATGGCCGGCCGCTCGAAATGCTGGCGCTTGATGTGCGCCAGGCCGTGCATGCACTTGCTGAGATGCGTGGCCGGGAAGTCACCGAGCGCGTGCTCGACGAAGTGTTTGCCCGGTTCTGCATTGGCAAGTGACCAGGTATAGTGCCGCGGTGACGTTTGAAGCCGATGCATCGCGCCAACTTGCCGAGCTGCAAGCGCGCGATCTGCTGCGGAGGCCGCTGACCGTGACTGGCCGGCGCGGCGCTGAAGTTGAAGTCGCTGGCCAATGGTTGGTGAACTTTTCGTCGAATGATTATTTGGGTTACGCCGACGATCCGCGAATTTGCGAAGCGGGTGCACGCGAGTTGGCTCGCACTGGCGCTGGCGCAACGGCGTCGCGTTTGGTGGTGGGCAATCTGCAAGCGCATGATGATCTTGAAGCAGAGCTGCGTAGTTGGCTGGGTGTCGACGGGATTTGTCTCTTCAACTCGGGGTTCGCCGCCAACACCGGTGTGCTTTCAGCGTTGATGGGGCGCGGTGACGTCATCTTGTCGGATCGGCTGAATCACGCCAGCATCATTGATGGCTGCAAATTGAGCGGTGCCACCACCCGAATCTACGAGCATCTTGCTTGCGACGACCTGGAACGCCAGTTAACGGAGGTTGCAAGTTCTGGGCGCTCCGAGCAGCGCGTTTTGGTCGTAACCGAATCGGTATTTTCGATGGATGGGGACCGCCCGGATTTGGTTCGGATCGCTGCGTTGTGCGAGCGATTCGGCGCTGGCTTGATGGTGGACGAAGCGCATGCAATGGGCGTGGTTGGCCCAGCCGGCCGCGGCGAATGTGCTCGGGTCGGTGTGGTGCCAACCCTCTTGGTCGGCACCTTTGGCAAAGCCCTCGGCGTTTACGGCGCGTTTGTCGCCACGACGGCTAACCTTGCGTTACTGCTGTGGAACCGAGCGCGTAGCCTGGTTTTTACAACGGGCTTGCCGCCAGCGGTGGTCGCGATGTGCAGCGAAGCTGTGCGGTTGGTGCAAGGCGCGGATGGTGATGAACGCCGGTGGTTGCTGCAGCGAAACGCTGGCGTAGTGTCCGGAAACCGGACGATGTCGGCGTCGACAAACGGCGATTCGCTTGCCTATGCGTCCGGAAACCGGACACATATTGTGCCGGTGATCTTGGGTGCGGAAAGTGCAGCGTTAGCCAAAGCGGGGGCGTTGCGTAGCGCCGGAATGTTGGTTTCGGCGATTCGGCCGCCAACGGTGCCAATGGGCACATCCAGGCTAAGAATTTGTCTTAGTTCAGCCCATTCTGTGGAACAACTACTCAAACTTGCCCAAGTGCTTGAATCAACATAGGAAAGAACAATGTCGATCGCCGAGTTGGACCAGAAGCACATTTGGCACCCATTCACCCAAATGGCCGAGTGGGAACCCTTGAGCATCGTCCGCGGCGAAGGCAACTTTCTGTTCGATGAAGCCGGGCAAAAGTACTTCGATGGCGTGAGTTCACTTTGGTGCAACGTTCATGGTCACGCTAATCCACGGTTGAATCGAGCGTTGATTGCCCAAGCTGAGAAGCTGGCGCATTCGACATTTTTGGGCCTCACCCATGAACCCGGCGTTCGTTTGGCAGCGGCAATTCTTGAAGTTGTGCCGCAGAATTTAACCCGCGTTTTCTACTCGGATTCGGGCTCTGCTTCGGTTGAGATTGCGCTGAAGCAATCCTTCCAATATTGGCAACTGCAAGGTCGGTCGGAGAAGACCAAGTTCGTGCGTTTCGAAAATGCATATCATGGCGACACGCTCGGCGCGGTTGCGGTGGGTGGCATTGATGTTTTCCACAAAATGTTTGGACCGCTGCTCATGCACAGCATTGCCGTGCGCAGTCCATATGAGCCATTGTGGAGTAAAGACGCAGGTCGCGGCCTGGAGCTGGCACTAGCTGACTTGGATCACGTGCTGCAAAACGCGGACTCGATCGCTGCACTTGTCATGGAGCCGTTGGTCCAGGGTGCTGCCGGCATGCTTACGCATCCTCCCGGATTTTTGAGTGCGGTTGCAAAGCGGTGCGCCGCTGCAGGCATTCACCTCATCGTTGACGAAGTTGCGACTGGATTCGGCCGCACGGGGACGCTGTTTGCCTGCGAAAAAGAAGATGTGGAGCCCGACTTCTTATGTCTCGCCAAGGGGATTTCCGGTGGTTATCTGCCGCTCGCTGCAACGCTTTGTACGGAGGGAATCTTTGCCGCGTTTCTAGGCGCTCGGTCGGAGATGAAGCATTTTTTTCATGGCCATACGTACACCGCGAACCCGCTTGCATGTGCTGTTGGAATTGAATCGTTGGCGATGCTTCGTGAGCGTGCGGCGGATGTTGCTGCGCTTGCGGCCTTGGTGACATCGACAGCTCGAACTTTTGACGGAAAGCCGTATGTCCGTGAAGTTCGAACATGCGGAACCATGGTGGGCATCGAACTGGGTGATGCGAACGGCGGCGAGCTGCCTTGGGACAAGTTTGTTGGCGCGAAAGTCTGCAACATCGCGCGGCGGCAGGGCATGATGCTTCGCCCACTTGGCGATACGATCATTTGGATGCCGCCGTTAAGCTCCAGCAAGACCGAAATCGAAAGTCTCAGGCAGGCCACAGAAACGGCGATTCAGGAGTGTTTCACGTGAAACTATTCGTGACTGGCACAGATACAGGGGTAGGAAAGACCTTTGTTACTACTGCAATTGCCCAAGCATGTGTGGCTGCTGGCAAGAGTGTTCTCGCTTGGAAACCCATAGAAACAGGCTGTGACATTGTAGCGGGTCGATTGTTTGGCGCAGATGCAGAGGCATTGGCGCATGCGGCTGGCAACTGGCAAACCGGACATCTCCGTGGGATGTACTTCTACCAGAAACCAGCAGCACCATACGTAGCTGCCGTAGACCAGGGTTCGCCTCCACCCAACCCAACCGAGATTGCCAAGGTAGTGGCTGGCGCCGGCCAGAATGTGGTCTTGGTCGAAGGTGCAGGCGGTCTGCGGGTTCCTGTGGATCAGTCCACCGATATGGCAAACCTTGCCAAGGCGTGCGCGCTGCCAGTGCTGTTAGTGGCGAGGGCTGGCCTGGGCACAATCAATCACACCATTCTCAGCCTCGATGCCCTAGCATCCGAGGATTTGACACTCGCTGGAATCGTTCTGTCGAGGACCGCCGATGTTGCACCTGCCATCGCAGCTAGCAATAAATCGGAGATTGAACGCCTGAGAGGCAAATCCGTCCATGTCTTTGATGGCACTGATTCAATAGTGCTCCTGAACTATCTGGCCACCGCCCGTTTATAATTCGGTCAGGCCATCGACGTTCCACGTGGAACATCGTGATAGCCGACCATCCGCATCTGGAAGCCCTGGTCGGCGCCTAGCCATCGCAATCCGTTCCACGTGGAACAGTGTCCGGCCATCGCAATCCGTTCCACGTGGAACAGTGGCCAGCGTAATTGAGTGCCCGCTGGCTAAAACCAACTGAAAACGGGTGGCAGCCACCAGCTGAAAACGGTGCACCCGATCCAGCAGCCTGGGTGACCCAGGAAAACGGGTGGCCGGCTGAAAAACAGGTGGCAGCCACCCGATCCAGCGAGCCACCCGATCCAGCGGCCTGGGTGACCCAGGAAACGGATCGGGTGGCTCGCTGGATCGGGTGGCTCAGGGAAACGGGTGGC
>JAKQOD010000415.1 GCA_029565465.1 Deltaproteobacteria bacterium | reverse complement strand
CGATGGCCATTGCCAAGACTGGGCGCAAGTGTAGTTAACAACACCACTGCAAACACACCCAACATCAATCCACCAAGCGCAGGGCGCAGCCACAGTGGCACAGGCAAGCGGTCGAAGAGTGAATGTGCGGCTCGCATGGTGGCAGCAAAGAGCGCCGCACCTAATGACACCACCAACGCAAGCCCGAGGAATAGTGGCAGTTGGTATGCATGAAACGCAAAGTGCGGCAGTGCGCCGAACAGCGGCGAGCTGCCGAATACCGAAAGCGCGATGGAATAAGCAACCACGCTAGCAAGCACGGCCGGGATGAGTGCGTCAGACTCAAAGTCATCGCGATACAGAACTTCAATCGCGAGCAATGCAGCGCCCAACGGCGTGCGAAATACCGCCGAGATGCCCGCAGCAACACCGGCCACCATCAAGATACGGCGCTCACGCGGCGAAGGCGCTATATAACGCGCAACCAAGGCACCAATCGCTGCACCAATCTGCATCGTTGGGCCTTCGCGACCGCCGGCGCCGCCGGTTGCCAACGTGCTGATTGACGCCAATGGCTTGGCCCAAAGTACCCGGCGCCGCACCTGCCCCCCATGTTGATGAAACGCCTTAATCGCCGCATCGCCGCCGCCACCGCGAACCTCGGGCGCAAAGCGAGCCACCAAACCACAGCCTAAGCCGCCCAGCGCGGGCACCAAAAACAAAACATACCAACGAAAAGGCGCGGCAGGCCCTGCCCCGTGCTTTTCACCGGCTGCAAGCAGCGGCTCGTAGCCTGCAAGATTCTCGAGCACCAGTTGCTGCACATGCTCCAGCCCGAACAGAAATGCGCTGCCAACAAGGCCAGCGAGCAAACCAACGAGTGCGGCGTGCAATAGCGTACGGCCAACTAGCTGCAACTCCAACGGCCCGTCGTCGGGTACAAGCGCAGCCAGCAAGCCGCGCATTGGAAGCAAGATCCGCTTTCGCACGCGGCGAGTGTACGTGATTTCGGCGGGGCAAGCAGGCTACTGCTTGTTCGTTTTCCAGTTGCGGAACCGGTGCATCAATTCAGCTTGCACGTCGTCGGGCATGGGTTCGGCTTCGATTTTTCCGGTTGCAGCCACCAGCTCCACCGTCTGCTTCATTTGGTTCAGATACGCACGACAGTGTTTGCACATGCCAACGTGCAGTTGAAACATCATGCGGTCGGCAAAGTTCATTTTGCCTTCGAGATAGTCGGTAACCACTTCGGCGAGTTGTTGGCATGTCAGCATGTGATCACCCGTGGTTCTTATAGGTTTCGAGCATGGCACGAAGCCTTGCGCGCGCGCGATGCAAAAGCACCCGCTGATGAGTCTCGGCAATCTCAAGAACGTTACAGACTTCTTCCGAACTCCAGCCGAGCGCATCACGCATCACGACAATGGAAGCCAACCGAGCTGGCAGTTGTGCGATCGCAGTTTGCAGTTGCACCACCAATTCGTCGCGCAGCAGCAGCGATTCGGGTGTCATGGCCTCCCACCGTTGCGGCGGCGATGCCCAATGGCCCTTACTTGTGAAACGCGCAGGATCGACAGTCGGGCCGTCGGTGCCAGCATCATCATCGCTCGCCAGCGAAGATTCAGGAACGATGCGGGCTTCGCGCACGCCGCGGGTTTTGGCGCGGTTCACCAAGATCCGAAACAACCACGTCTTGAATGAAGCCCGACCCTCGAATTCGCCAATGCCATGCAGCACGGCGGCCCAAGTATCTTGTACCACTTCGTCGGCGGAGGCGTCGCTTGATACAAACGTGCGCGCGACCCGGCGCAAGCTTGCGTGATAGCGTGTAACCAACGCTGCAAACGTTGCTTCATCGCCGTTGCGCAATGCAGTAACAAGCGCTTGGTCGTCCGACGGTGCCATCGTTGGACGACACCATAATTGTTGGTCGCCGAAAAGTCCACCTGGCCAGCTGGCGAACGTCCGAGGCGCGGACATCTGTTGCGGCGCGCTATACATATTTAGCCATGAACCGGCGGTCAATCCGATTTTTAAGATGCCAGGCCCAGGCACCGCTGATGGCAACATTGCCGTAACACAGGGTTGCATGTTTGTTGCCCGACGCCAGCAACGCCAAGGTCTGCGCTGGTGGTTCGAACGATTGCATGCTGCCCTGCTCCAGTGCTGCGGCCATTAGATTGGCAAACAATACCGGGCCAGCACGCACAGCATATACACCGGACTTTGGCACCGCCCGCCCGTCGGCCATCATCTGCGCAGCGATATCGCCGCTTGCAAAAACGTTGGCATGCGATCGAGATTGCAACGTTGGCCCAACCGCGACAAAGCCGCCAGCGTCGGTGGCAAGACCGCTGGCTGCGATCCATGTTGGTGCACTAGCCCCCGTTGCGACAACTGTGAACTCTGACGCGAGCGCGCCCGCCGCCGTTTGCACGCTGTGTGCATCAACCGCAGTAGCGCGATCAAGCAGCACGTTCACACCGCGCGCGGCCAAGCATGCGCGCACGCGAGCAACGGCTGTTGATGAGTAGCCGGGCAATAGCGTGGCAGCCAACAATGTGATCCACGGCTTTTGTGCACGCAATCGAAACGCCAGTGCAAGCGCAACTTCCACCCCTGCCGCGCCACCGCCAAGCACAACCAGCGGGCAATTGCGTGGCGCCGTAGCGGCATACGCGTGCCACCGACGCAAAAATGCCGCAACCGGCTTAATCGCTATGGCGTGTTGTTCGACACCAGCGATGCCAACGGTGCGCGAAGCAGCCCCGACATCAAGTGACAATACGTCGTAGCGGCGACGCTGACGATCAGCTTGCACAACCTGCTGGTCCGACAACAAAACGCCCGCAGCTCGGGTTTGGCAAAAGCTCACGGCGTTGCGCTCGCACAACGCTGCAAGATCGACATGAGTTTCGGCGAACTGATAGTGCCCAGCGATCAAGCCAGGCAACATGCCCGAGTACGCAGCATAGCGGTTACCGTCGAGCAGCGTGACCGCCACCGACGAACGCTGAGACGCCGGCAACCTGCCAAAGCGGCGCACAACTTCGATGTGAGCATGACCGCCGCCGACGAGGATTACCTGCTTCATCGCACCCGCCCGTACAAGGCTGCCAAGGTTTTCGGAGCAACGCCGCACCGATACAGCAACGGAAATAGATTCACCACGGTTGTGTAAAAAAACGGCCGGGCGATGAAGCGCCGTCCCGACACCTCAACCCGCGACGCAACCGTGCGCACCTTGCCACGTTTGGCGAGCCGAGAAGAAAACTCCAGGTCTTCCATTAGTGGAATTTCCGCATAGCCACCAAGCCGAGCGAAGGTACTTGCGCGCACAAAGATCGCTTGATCCCCGTATGGCCGCCGCGTGTAGCGTGAACGCACATCGGCTAGATGCAACAGCGGCGCCCACCAAGGTGCGATCGTCGGACCATCGGCAATGGTCCACGTGCGAAATGCCCCACCGACCGTGGCACTGTCACGCAATGCTACGCGGATGTCGTCGACGGCGGTTGCTGGCAACACCACATCGGCATGCAAAAACACAATAACATCGGCCGTCGCGACGGCTGCGCCCGCGTTCATCTGGTTGGCGCGGCCAGGCCGGGCCAAAATGACCCGCACATTTGGATGACGTGCAGCCACGATCGCAGCGGTAGCGTCGGTACTGCCACCGTCGACGACGATGAGCTCTTGCCAGCCGCCGATCTGCTGCAGGTGTTGCAACGCATCGTCGATGCGCCGTGCTTCGTTGAGCACCGGCATGACTACGGCAATGGAAAGCGGCTGGGTCACGGCAACAACTCCAACGCTCGCAAGGCGGCGGCAGTTGCGGGCGCATGCACGCGTTCGTTGCTGATCAGCGACTGCAACCGTTGCAAGTCGGCATCGGTATCTACATCAAACCAGGCATCGAGCAACGTCGAGGGTTGTCCGTGCGCTGCCAACGCCGCAACGGTTTGCGCCTGGGTGGCAGCGGTGCTCCACGCGATATTTGCGAGCAACCCAGGTGGGCAACTTCGCAAGCCAAGCAGATAATAGCCGCCATCGTCGGCGGGGCCCACCACAGCGTCGGTCGTTTGCAAATGAGCCATCGCTTGCGTAAGCAATGTTGGCGGCAGCCCGGGCGAATCAGTGCCAATGGCGATTACCGCGTTACTGTCGGTGAGCGCGCGCTGCATGTGGCGTTCTAGGCGTGCTCCGAGGTCACCGTCGCCTTGTGGCCAGATGCTGACTGCCCGCAACAATTCGACGTAATCGGCGTCGGCCAACTCGTCGCGATTGCCAGCAAGCGCAAGCACCACACGCACACGCTCAGGCTGGGCATGCGTACGAGCAAGCAGCTGCACCGTCGCTAACGTGTCTTGCAAAAATGCAGTTGCAAGCTTGGTTGCGGGTTCCGCGCCAATGCTGGCGGCTAGACGCGTCTTCACCAGGCCACGCACTGGCGCTTTGGCAAATATACAAATCGTGATGTCGAATGGTTGGAACACTAACGCCTCTTCGCCAACAACCAACGAAATATGCTGCGGGCCCGCGGTGTCAAACGGGTCCGTTGTTGCGCATCTCCCAAACGTTTCCAAACTTCAGACTGCGTCGGATACGCATGAATCGTCGACGACAGCGCGCTTGCACGCAGGCCTTGCCGCAATGCCAACGTCGCTTCGCCGATCAATTCGCCAGCGTGGCGCCCAACTGCGGTTGCGCCCAGCAACTTGCCGTTTTTGGAATTGACGACAATGCGTGCAAAGCCTGCCGTATCGCCGTCGAGAATCGCACGATCTAGGCCGCTAAGCTGCACGGTAAACGTTGCGACTTGGTAGCCGCGCGCTTGTGCTTGGGCTTGGTACAATCCGACGTGGGCGACTTCAGGGTCAGTGTACGTGGCCCACGGAATCGTCAGCGCACTAGTTCGCTTACGGCCGAAGAACAGCGCATTTTGAATCACGATGCGCGCCATCGCATCGGCTGCATGAGTAAATTTGAACGGTGAACAGACGTCGCCAGCAGCGAAGATCTTATGATTCGCGGTGCGCAAACGATCGTCGACAACCACGCCGGTGCGATCAACCGCAATGCCAGCGGCAGCCAGGCCCATGCTTTCAACATTGGGCGCGCGTCCCACCGCCACCAAGATTTCGTCAACGGTAACGGTCGCGTCACCCGCCAGGTACAGGACCTTGCCTGCGCTCCCCGCTTCGACGCGCACAACGTCAGCGCCTAGTGCGAGCGTAATGCCTTCGGCTACCAACTGAGCTTGCAACACCGCGCGCGCATCGGCGTCTTCACGAGGCAGCACCTCCGTGTCTTTGGCAATCATCGTTACTTCGCTACCAAAGCGACGAAACGCTTGCGCCAATTCGCAGCCAATCGGCCCGGCACCGATCACCGCGAGCCGCCGCGGCAATGTCGTAAGCGAAAAGACGGTTTCATTCGTAACAAAACCAGCCTCGGCAAGGCCGACAATCGCCGGCACTACCGCACGCGCACCGGTTGCAACCAAGGCGCGTGCAAAGCGCAAGCGTTCGCCGTCGACGACTAGCTCAGTCGGTGAAACAAACTCGCCGTGCCCCAAGTACACATCGATGCCAGCTTCAGCGAAGCGTTGGGCCGAATCGTGGTGCGAAATGCCAGCACGCAGCCGACGCATGCGCGCCATCACGGCACCGAAGTCGACCGTCACCGCCGAGGCAGCGCCGCCATATTCGCCAAGCTGCTGGGCATCATATGCTGCGCGGCCAGCCCGTATCAGCGCTTTCGAAGGCACGCAACCAAAATTGAGACAGTCTCCACCCAGCATGTGACGTTCAACTAGTGCAACTTTGGCGCCCAGCCCAGCAGCGCCCATCGCGGCGACCAACCCGGCAGTGCCACCACCAACGACAACTAGGTTGTAACGGCCTTGCGGCCGCGGATTCACCCAGCCCGCTGGACGCACATGCCTAAGCAACGCCTGGTTGTATTCGTCGTCGGGCTGCAGGTTCATATCACAAGCTCTGCGCGCAGCGCTGCGCGAGCTGCCCGCGTTACCAACCAAGTTACGAGTAACGTCGCAACCAAGCCAACCCAGTAGAACCACCGGCCCGACCCGCCCAGTGTTGGCGAGCCATTGCTTAGCTCGCTAACATTGACGAACAACGAACCGACATACACGTACAACACCGTGCCAGGCAACATGCCGACAAACGAACCGACGACAAAATCGCGCAGTCGGACACGTGAAAGACCTAGCCCGTAGTTGAGCAGCGAAAACGGCAACAGCGGTGACAAGCGCAACAGCATCACCGTTTTGAAGCCGTCTTGTGCAACGGCGTGGTCAATGGCGACGAAGCGCGCGTCACTTGCGATACGCGCATTAACAGCATCGCGTGCAACATAACGAGCGATCACAAACGACAAGGTTGCAGCGACCACGCTCACTGGCGAAATCAGCAAGGTCCCCCACCCAACCCCATACGCAAAACCGGCCGCCAAGGTCAGCAGCGACGCGGGAAACAGCACCGCCGCCGCCGCGACATAGATCACTGCAAAGGCAAGCACGCCAAGCACACCACGATCGCGAATCCACTGCGCCAACTGGGCAACCCAGGTCGCCACTGGCAGCACCCGCCACAACGCAACCAAGACCACAAGGCTCAAGGCAACCGCCAACCACGTGAGTGCGCGGCGTTGCAAGTTACGCGGCTCCTCGCGCCAACGCACGCGCCACGATTGCATGCAGCCGTACCGCGGCGGCCGGCTCGATGGCAGCGGGCGCAGTTAACAGTGAAGTATCCAGCGTGTGCTGGCAGCTGCAGCCTGCCGTTGTGCGCAAGGTTGGCAATGCTTGCGCAACAATCGCTTTGGCTTTGGCAACGTTCGCCATCAGGGTGCTGAGCACATCGGCAACGCGCACTTCGTCGTGCGGCCGCCACGAATCGTAGTCGGTTGGCAGCACCAACGTCGCATAACAAAGCTCGGCTTCGCGTGCGAGCCGAGCTTCGGGCAAGTTCGTCATGCCGACGACGTCGGCACCCCACTGCCGAAACATGTGCGACTCAGCACGCGTTGAAAACTGCGGGCCTTCGATGCAAATGTAGGTGCCTTCGTGGTGCACGGCAGCGCCAGTCGCCGTTGCTGCAGCCGCCAACGAGCCACGCAAATCGGCGCAAACCGGGTCAGCCATGCTGACATGTGCCACCACACCATTGCCAAAGTACGTCGACGGTCGCCCAGCGGTGCGATCGATAAACTGGTGCGGTAACACCACGTGCCCGGGAGCGATCGTTTCACGTAGCGAGCCAACCGCGGAAATCGAAATCAGCCGCGTCACGCCAGCGCGCTTTAACGCATAGATATTCGCGCGCATGTTCACTTCGCTGGGCAGCAGCCGGTGGCCTTTGCCATGCCGCGGCAAAAACACTACGCGTTGTGCGCCAATCATGCCGACGGTCAGCGGCCCTGACGGTGGCCCGTATGGCGTTGCAACTTCAAATTCTTCGACGGTACTAAGCCCGGCCATGTCATAAAAGCCGCTGCCACCAATAATGCCTATCGCCGGCGACAGCGCCAGCGTTTGAGCAAGCACGCCAAGGCGCGCAATGATCGCATCGCGCAATGCGCACGCGGCGGCAACTGAATCGATCGCGTGATTGGGCAACGACCATTCGATTGCGCCACGCTCTGCCTGCAAACTCGTGGCTTGCAATGCTTGTGGGTCAAGGCCAATGATCGCATGCAGCGGACCATGATTTACCGCGCCAATCGACGCCACTGCCGTGTCGCGTGGCGCAACACCAACGTGTGCCAGTGCAGTCACAATATGGCTACCAGCGCTCGTCGACGCCTGCGTGCACGCACCGACAATTGCGATATCGGGTGGCAGCAGCTGTATTGCCAACGCTTCGGCAAGCGCGACAGCGTCGGCACTAGTGCCAACAAGTAGTACCTTGCGCATCACTTTAGCGCTCCACCACAGCTCGAACCAGCGCCGGCAGTGCAGCCAAAACAATGTTCACGTGTTGCCACCGGTGCGCCGACAAGGGCGTCGAACGAGTCGAGATCCCAAATCGTTCGGGCCGCCGCACCGAGCGGCAGCTCCAACATCTGATTGAAGTCGCAATCATACAGTTGGCCGTCATACCCAACGCTGACCAGCGACCGACACATCAGGCCTGGCACAGTGTGTGGATTAAAGTGATTCACCAACAAGCTCATGTACGCGTCGGTGCGCCCATCGCGTTCAAGCGCGTGGGCAAACCGCTTGATCGGCATATTGGTGATCGTCAACAACTCGGTAAATTCAATTCCAAACAAGCGACCGAGTCCGGCTCGGTAGTCGGCTTCGAGCCGACCCTGGTCCGGAGGCAACGATGGCCCGCCAGGGTTGTAAACCAAGCTCAGCTTGAGCCCCGTGTTCGCCCGGCCGTAGCCCAACGAGTTAAGCCAGCGCAGCGCGTTGATGCTCTTGTCAAAAGCACCGAGCCCTCGTTGTTTTTCGACGTTGGCGGCGCTGTAACAAGGCAAGCTCGCGACGATTTCCACTTGCTGCGCGGTGAGGAATTGCGCCAACGTTTCCTGGCCAGGTTCATACATCACGGTCAAATTGCATCGGTCGATCACGCGGCGCCCCAACGCTCGCACTTGTTGCACCATCGACCGAAAGTGCGGATTTAGCTCCGGCGCACCACCCGTGAAATCGACAACAGCGATCGCAGGATTGGCGGCGATCAACGCCAGCAACCGGCTAGCAACCGCTTCGCTCATCACTTCGGTGCGCTTCGGGCCCGCCTCAACATGGCAATGGTGGCATGCCATATTGCACAGCCGCCCAACGTTGATCTGCAGGGTCGTTACTGCGCTTCGCGTCAATACGCCTAAGCCTTGCGCTAGCAACGTCTCACCAAACGTCGGCTTCACGTTGACGCGCCATGCGGTTGCTGCGTTTGCCATTCGCTCGTTGTCTTGCTTGGACACGAAACGTTACAGCTGAATCCACAGTATTTCACGCCGGTCTAAGAGCCGGTATTTGCGGGGCAAACGTCAATTTGCGGCAAAACCTGTAACGTTTCGTTAGCGGCCTAGACCAAGCGCCATGTCGCAAGCCCTACAGCAAGCATTCATCAGCGAATACTATGGCAAACTTTTGTCGTCGAGCGTCGACCTCAAGACCAATGCATGCTGTGCCAGTGGCGCGCCGCCTGCGTGGCTTGCGCAGCGGCTCGCCAACGTGCACGACGAAGTGTCAAACCGCTTCTATGGCTGCGGGTTTCCCATCCCGCATGCACTGACAGGCGCCACCGTGCTCGACCTCGGCTGCGGCACCGGTCGCGACGTGTATGTGCTGGCCCAGTTGGTTGGCGCCAACGGCCACGTCCATGGCATCGACATGACCGCCGAGCAACTGGCAACTGCCACCGCAACCGCGCCATGGCACGCGGCGCGCTTTGGTTACGCTCAGCCCAATACGACATTTCACCGCGGCTACATTGAAGACCTCGCAGCGGTTGGCCTTACCGATGGCAGCGTCGATGTTGTGGTGTCGAACTGCGTGGTTAACCTCAGCCCGCAAAAGCCAACCGTGTTGCAAGAAGCGTTTCGCGTATTGCGGCCCGGCGGTGAGTTCTATGTCAGCGACGTTTTCGTTGACCGTCGCCTGCCGTCAGCAATCGTCGACGATCCGATTCTTTATGCCGAATGTCTCGGCGGCGCGCTGTATCAAGCCGATTTTGTCCGCATGGCGAAACGCACTGGCTTCGGCGATCCACGCATCATGAGCACGTCGGCCATCACGATTCACAATGCGCAAATCGCGAACAAGATCGGCGCTGCACGGTTTGTCTCGGTGACCTATCGCTTGTTCAAACTCGACGACCTCGACGAGCAATGCTAAGACTATGGGCACGTCGCCACCTACCGCGGTGGCATCGAAGGCGCCGAAACCACGTTCTGGCTCGATGATCATCACGCGTTTGAAGCCGGCCGGCCCGAACGCATTTGCGCCAACACCGCCGCTATGCTGAGCCAAACTCGCTTCGCTGCTTGGTTCGACGTGCATGGCAGCAAGACCACCCACTTCGGTCTATTTCCGTGCGGCCCGACGATGGCAGCGGTGCAACAGCCGACCACGATCGCTAGCGCTGCGTGCTGTTAGCGCAGCAGCTATGTCGCGCTGACAGTTAGCCAGTTGTTCGTTGTCCACTTCGCGAAGCAGCGGCTTACAAACGTTTCAAATGCCGCAGCGGTTGGTGCTGCAACGGTTGGGCTACCTCGTTTTGCGATCTGTTCAGCAAATTCGTCGAGGGACGCGCTGTTCAAGAGCTCTCGCAGCAACGTTGCTTCACGAATACCTGCAGCGCGCGCCGTAACGCCTTGTGGCCCGCCTGCAACTACAACAGTCACGGCATGATCCAATGTCGTACGTATTTCGAGTGGTCGCGGCTGTTCGCGTTGCGCTGCCCGATACACTGCCAGCGCGTTGCTCTGCAGGGTTAACAGCGTGGTGCCCTCACGCATCCGCCAAGGCCCTGGCCCTGCAACACCTGCAGCGAGTTCATGGGCGAGCGACGTTGTTGCGGCGCAGTTGCGCGCCTGCAGCATCGCCCACTCGATGCGCGCGACTTCGCCGAGTTGCAACGCTGGCACCAGTTGCGCACGGTCCGCCACAAAATCGGCAAATGCGCTACCAAGCGTCGCCAGGCAATAGTCGTGAATCGGCACGTGGTCTAGATATGCTTCCACCAGCGAGCGTAACGCCGGTGCGCCGAGGATGAACTGCAGGACCGGGAAGTCTTCGGCGACAGCGTCGATCAGCCGGTACCAATATTGCCGATGATAGGTTTCCAGACTGTTGGTGCGATGCAACCGCGGCGTATCAACAAGCAGCGCGGTCGCATCGACAGCTGCCGCACCGGCTTCGAACGCCACCCGCGATGGCAACTCGGCCAGTTCACGTGCTGCGCCTGCAAGCGGCAAACGCAGTGCTGCAAACACCGCATTCGTTGTGTTCGCAAGTTGCGCAGGCACTGCAGGTTCCGACCGCTGCGCTGGCGTCAGCACTTGTGCATGTGGTGGTTGCGAGGTTGCGCCACGCTGCACATTGCGAGCGTGATCAGCTTCCGTCAACAAGTCGGCCAACGCTGGAATGTCAGCATCGCGCTCCAGCAACGTTGGTACCGCGCCAAACCGTTGGGTCGCATACTTGTACAACGCCCACGTATCGTCCGTAACGGAAGCCGAATGGGTGTCGAGTCGAAACCGCTGTCCGGCAAGTTCGGTCTCGATGTAGCCAGCGAGATGAATCTCGGCTACGCGTTGCGGATCGATTGCGTCAATGTAGCGCTGCGCGTCGAAGCCATGGTTGTGCGCGGATACCACAATATTGTTAACATCGACGAGCAACCGACAGTCCGCGAGGTTCGCCACCTCCATAACAAAATCCCATTCGTTCATCTCTGTCGCTGCAAAAGCTGCGTACGAGGACACGTTCTCGACGGCAATTGGCACTTCGAGCACGTCTTGCGCGATGCGAATTTTCTCAGCGACATAGCGCGCGATTGCACGCGTCATTGGCAGTGGCAACAAATCGTGACTGTACTTGCCATCGACGCTGCCCCAACACAAGTGATCTGTAACTTGCACTGGGTTAACTGCTCGAATCAGCGCTTTGAGGTCCTTTAGGTAGCGCGGATTCAATGGTTCGGGCGAGCCCAAATACATGGCTACACCGTGGAGCGAAAGTGCGTGTTGTGAACCAACCGCTTGCAACCGTTCCAAGGCTGCACCGCCGCCGAAGAAGTTCTCGCTAATGACTTCGAACCAGGTCTCGGCGGGCGGCGCAGCTATTACTTCAAGAATATGAGCGGCGCGCAAGCCAATGCCGCGCTGGTGTGCACGCGCATTGAGGAGCTGTGGCGCCGCAGGCATGGCGGTTATTTACCCTTAGCGCCGCAGCCGTTCTTGCCACCACATGCAGCTTTGTCCTTCGGTGCTGCTGGTGCTGGTGCAGGCGCTGGTGCAGCCACTGGTGGCTTCGCCGGTGCAGCAGGTGCTTTGGCGGTGCTTGGCGGCGCTGCCGGTGCCGGTGCGGGTGCCGGAGTTGGCGCCGGTGCGGTTTTGCCGTTGCAACCTTGCTTGCCGTTGCAGCTATGTTTGTCACCCTTTGCGGCTGGTGCTTCGGCAGCGGCAGGTGCCACCGTTGCGACCGTGGCGCCGCCGAGAAGACCAAAGAGAGCTGCTTGAAGAATCGTCGATTTTTGCATTGTGATTTCCTTACCGTTTCTAGTTATGTGACTGCCTGTTGTCGCGCTACTACGCAATTCGTTACACAAGGTTTCAAACTTTTTGCAGGCGCGTCGAGATCAGTTGATCGACCGAGGCTCGGCCCGCGCCAGCGAAAAGGAGCCAAGCAAATACAGCAAGATAGGTAAACTCGATACTCGCGGCCAAATCGCGCACGCCGTGCAAGTCGGGCAAAATCGCAGTGTATAGCGCTACCGCCATCGTGCCGATCAGCAGCGCCGCAACGATCCGGGTTGCCAACCCAAGCATCAGCAGCGCGCCGCCAACGAGTTCAATCGAGCCAACCAACACGGCATGAAACCCTGGGGCTGGAATTTTTAGTGACTCAAAATACTGCGTAACTTGTTCGAGCGAATGCAATTTGCCCCAACCGGTGTACACGAATACCAGGCCGACTGTTAACCGGATCAGCAACGGGCCGAGCCAGTTAAGTTTGTTTATGAGTGCCAAGATCCGGTTACACGTGACTTTGATAAATTGCATGCAAGGTTGTCTTGCTAGCCACAAAACCGTTACAGGCAATTTGCATCAAGTGCGTATCGTTCAAACCAACAGCCACGGCTCCAGGTCGTTCGGCTTTGCGCTCAACTCTTCGTCCGTCAAGCGCGCATAAATCTCAATCAAATTGCCGTCGGGATCGTGTAGCCACAGTTCGTGTAACGGTGTGCCACGCCAGGTTGTACGTGGTGGTTTCGTCACCGGAATCTGCGCTGTCATCGCCCGATGATATGCGTCGATGACCGCGGCTTTGTCTGCCACCGCTACACCCAGATGGTACAACGTGTCGTGATGCAGCTCATGGTCGTCGGCAACCACGACGACAAAGTTGGTATGAAGATCCGGCCGCACAAACGTTGCATAACGATGCGTCCATTCTTTGGGCTCGCCGAGCAACCAACTATAGAAGCGGGCACTGCGCGCTAAATTATTCACACGGACGCTGGCATGAAACTCGGTAGCCGCAGGGCCGTGCAACGGCGCATTTTCGTCGGTTGTCAGCACCGCATCAAGCACTTCCAAGCGACCTTGGATTTGTGCGCGCGCCAGCCGAAAACGCGCCAACAGATCGTCGCGGGTCAGTGCTGGGTCTTTGCTTGCTGGGTCAGGAATCGGCCAATGCAAGCGTTTCGCATTGCCCAGAAAAACGGGGCAAACTTCCTCCGCACACAGCGTGATTACTAAACCAACCGTGGCCGGATCAACTTGTTGTACTGACTTGGAATGATGGCGGGTGAGGTCAACGCCCACTTCGTTCATGACTTCAATCGCATACGGGTTAACGCTTGCAGGCTCACTGCCGGCGCTTTGCACCAGCACACGTTCGCCGAAGATGCGCCGTGCCAATCCTTCGGCAATTTGGCTGCGAGCTTAGTTGGCAACGCATAGAAACAAGATTGATTTCGAGACCTGCATCATGACCTCCTATGGTTTGCCCGCTCGCCACGGCTCAAGCACCACGCGAGCACCGTGGTCGACGAGCTCTTGCAAATGTGGCGCTTCGTGCGCGCGACGCATGAGCAGCACCGGGTCGGTCACGGTGAGCGGCGTCAGGCTTTGATTCACGACCCAGGCATAGGGCTTGATATTGGCGCGCGCCAAATCGCGTTCGAGCTGCATGGCTTCATGGATCGGCGTGGCTTCGGGCAACGCGACCAACATCACGTGGGTGAATTCCGCGTCACGCAAGCGTGGCAGCAGTTGCTGCACGGCGACAGAATTGCCGCTTGGCTTTTTGAGTACTTCGCGATGATAGGACTCAGCAGCGTCGAGCAACAACAAGGTGTGGCCGGTTGGCGCGGTATCGATGACAACAAATCGACCAACACCTTGCGCCACGGTATCAGCGAACGCGCGAAACACCGCGACTTCTTCCGTGCATGGGCTGCGCAGATCTTCTTCGAGCAAGCTGCGACCGGCAGCGTCGAGGCTCGGGTCGGCGTTGGCCATGACTTCGGCGGTATAACGTTGGGTTTCGGCCACTGGATCAATGCGTGTTACGACTAGAGTTTTCAGGTCGACACCAAGATCAAGCGCGGCTTGTTCAACATGCGCGGCCGGGTCGGTGGTGGTCAACGTCACCGGAAACCCGCGGCCAGCCAACGCACCAGCGATGCGCGCTGCGACGGTGGTTTTGCCAACGCCACCTTTGCCCATGGTCATGATGACGCCGTGGCCGTGCTTGGCCAACTGCTCGACTAAACCATCGAGCGTTTCGCCAACAAAGCTTGGGGCAGCAATCGTCGTCGGTGCTAGATCTTGTGCAGCTTTTCCGTCATGCGAGGCGCCCATCGCGCGCAGCGCGGCAATGCCGACGAGGCCAAACGGCAACAATGGCACATCAACGCGCACCAACGGTCGCAGGCCTGCAGGCATCTGGTCAATCGCTGCTGCACCACGCGCTTCAAGCGCCACCGCGATTGCATCGTTACGATCACGTGCAGCAAACAAGCCGTTAAGGATCAACTTCACGTTAGCCACACCAAGCGCGACTAATTCGACGCGAGTACGTTCGGCTTCTTTGAGCGACGCCCGATCGGGCCGCGCAACCAACACGAGCGTCGTCTGCGCAGCGTCCCGCAACGCTGCGTTCGAAGCGTTGTACATCGCGCGTTGGGCACTGAGCCCTGACAATGGGCCCAAGCACGACGTACCACCAGCGTTGGTATCGATGAACTCCGACCACGCAGCAGGCAGCGCCAACAAGCGCAAGGTATGGCCGGTTGGTGCCGTGTCAAAAACAACGTGATCAAATTGGGCCGTTAGCGCGGCATCGCCCAGCAGCTTGGAAAACTCGTCGAATGCAGCGATTTCAACGGTGCACGCACCAGACAGTTGCTCTTCCATACTTGTGATGGCTACCGACGGCAAAACACCACGATATGGCCCGACAACTCGTTCGCGATAGTCGTGCGCAGCTTGCACCGGGTCGATATTAAGCGCGGCAAGGCCTGGCACCTTGGGCACCGCTGTCGGCGTTGCGCCGAGCTTTACGCCGAGCACTTCGTCGAGATTTGAAGCCGGATCAGTGCTGACTAACAAAACTCGTTTGCCAGCATCGGCTAGCGTGATTGCGGTTGCACAAGCCGCCGAGGTTTTGCCAACCCCGCCTTTGCCTGTGAAAAATAAGATGCGGGTAGGTGCTGTGATCAACATAATACCGTCCCTCACCAAGCGCTGGCCTTGGCGTTTCGCAATAACTAACAACAACCTGGTTTGCTTGCAGCCATCTCTTCCGGCGAACAGCACGCACCGCCGGCCGCAGGCGCAACCTTCGGTGAGCAGCAGCCCGCGTTGGTTTTGCTGGCGCTGCTTTCCATGTCAAGCCCGGCCCAGGCAGCCAATTCAGCACGGGTTGGATATGTACCAGTGGTTTTCACTTCACCGTTGATCTTCAGCAACGGCAACGCGGCTTCCCCCTTGCTTTCCAGTGCGGCTTTCACGCTCGCATCTTGCGCAAAAGCTGCTGGCTGCTGTGACAAGTTGTAGCGCGACACTTCAACGCCTCGCTGCTTAAGCCATTCAAGGTCAGCAGAAAACCGCACCAATTGCGGGTCTACTGACGGGCCGCAGATACCAGTGGAACAGCACATGGCGGGGTCAAATACTTGTAGCGAGATCATTGAGGCTCCTTTTGCTTCGTATTTTTACGATTAAATGGCGGCAATCAACACACGTAGCCGACGTAATGCCCGTGGTTCAAGGCAATAACAAATCCGCGGGCCGTCAATTTCGCCACGGATCAAGCCCGCTTCTTTGAGTACTTTGACGTGTTGCGAAATCGTCGACTGAGCGAGGGAAATTTCATCAACCAGCTCGCCATAGACGCAAGAATTGCGTCGCGACAAGATGCGGAGAATCTGCACCCGCGCCGGATGGCCCAGCGCTTTGGCAAACCCTGCGAGTTCGTCATCAATGTCAGGGCCTTCGGCTGGCCGCAAATCATTTTCATCAGCCTGGGGTTCACAGCAGCTAACTTTTCCGGCTTGGCCCTGACTCATCGTATTTTTACGATAAGACTGCAATCGTTGCTTGTCAATGCCGCTGCCTGATCGCCCTTGCCTTCCGAACACGCGTAGTTGCAGGCGGCGGCGGTTTTCCACGTATGCATTTTGGGCTCGGCGCCTAGCGCAACGCATGGCGCCAGCTAAAGTCGCATTCATATGAACGCTGACTTTTGGAATACGCGCTACGGCGAACCTGGCTTCGCTTATGGCGACCGCCCGAACGACTACCTGCACAGCATCGCGGCCCGCTTAGCACCGCGTAGTCGCGTCTTATGTCTCGCCGAAGGTGAAGGTCGCAACGCTGCGTTTCTGGCATCACTTGGGCACACGTGCATTGCAGTCGACCAATCGATCGTCGGCCTGCAAAAGGCACAAGCGTTGGCTGCGCGTCATGGCGCTACAATTGAGATCATCGAGGCAGATTTAGGGGCCTGGACGCCGGCGCCTGCATCATTTGATGCCTTCATCTCCATCTTCGCGCATTTGCCACCGGGCCCACGCGCGCATATGCACGCGGCCGCAGCGGCTGCACTTCGGCCGGGCGGCATCGCGATCGTCGAACTCTACACACCGCGGCAACTGGCGTTTAACACCGGTGGCCCACGCGATGCAGCAATGCTGGTTGAACCGGCTGCGCTCCGCGCCGAACTTGCCAGCCTGACGATAGAACATCTCGCAGAAGTTGAACGCGACGTGCATGAAGGCAAATATCACAATGGTCGCGCGGCTGTTGTGCAAGCACTCGCGGTCGCAGCGGCGCAGGCCTAACGTCGCCGAAGGATCTATGCAACCCACCAACTGTCATCAATGCAACGCTGCGCTCACCGGCAATAACTGGCGGCTTTTGCCAACCGCCGGCGACGACGCATTGGTCGACGCATATTTTTGTGAAGCCTGTTGGCCAACTGCGTTAGCCACCGTGCGCCACGCGCTCGTGACCGCTGACGCAAGCGAATTTGAAGACCTGATGCAAGCTGCATTCATCCGTGCATACTTGCAAGCGCGAGACATCAAGCTCGCTTCGCCTAACGACTTGCCGCACCCGGGCGGCCTTGCTGCCGATGCGTTGCGATGGCTCGATCAAATCAAAGCGCGCGGTGGCTTTTGGTGGCGCCAGGTTATGTGTTCGGGTTGCTACCAAACCTCGCGCGAACTGAATATCACCACGATACCGTGGTGGAACAGCGACGCTGGCGCCTACCTGAGCACATACCAGTGCCCTACTTGCCTGCCAACCGGCATTGCGGATACCCGAGCGCGGCTTGCCCGCAACGCCAACAACGACGTGGTGCTGATATGCGCGTTGCTCGAAAGATATGCAGTCTTTGTTCATGAATATCGCCGCGGCGATGCGGCCGACACGCTGATTCCAATCGTGGACGCCGTGCTTACCAAGCTTGCAGAAGGCTCCTTGGTTTTGCCGATCGGCGCGGTCGCTTGACGTTGGCCCAAGCCCACAATGGTTGAGCGACGGTGGAGTTAGCGCGTCACCGTTGCTTTCAACCGAACGCGCGGCTCCGCTAGCGAACCTGAAATTTGGAGGGTCTTCGCAGCAAGCGGCGCCACCAACCAATACTTCAGCGCTAGTTCGACGCGCACCACCGCAGTAGGAACCGCAATTTCGATCTGCCGCGTTTCATCACGCTTGAGCGTATTGTCGCGCGTTAGTGTTACGCCGTACGGCGCCAACACTGGTTGGCCCGCTGCATCAACGTACATCTTGTTGAAGACAGCCTCAGGATGCTCTTTCATCGGGTCGGTCTTGATGTTTTGCCAGATCGCAGCGCCTTGCGCATCAAAACCTTGCATGCCTAACACTGCCAATCGCCCTGGGAAGCCCGACGGAAAATTGTGACCACTGCCGTTGTGCAAAGAAACTTTTAAGGTGCCGCCAACAAGCTCGCCGCGCAGCGTGGTGGCAGCCGCAAGCAGGCCTGGCGCCCCTGCACCTGGCGCTTGGCTCGACCACGCTGCATGTGGCCCTACAAACGCATGGCTACGATGCGTGGGCCGCGTTGAAGCAGCACCATTAGCCGTAGCAACTTCAGGCATATGACACGAAGCGCAGCTCGCTCCGTTGCGGTCATGTTCCATGCCCGTGGCACAGGTGACGACGCCCGCTGCATTTTTCTCAACCTCGTGACAAGCCATGCACACCGTCGTGCCATCGACGATGGCCGGCAACGCGGGGCCAACACCATGAATCGTCGCAACTCCCGCAGCCACATCATGCGGACCACGCAAAACACCAGCCGGGCCCGGCATCAACACTTCATTCCCGCGCTTGCCCTCCGCCATCACCACATCAGCAATATTGTGGCAGGTCGTGCACGTCACCCCGCTGGTAGCCGCTTTGCCACCATCGGCCGCGCGCGGACTGTGGCAACGTTCGCACTTGGCGCTCAGCTTGACCCCTTCGCGCTCGATGCGAAACGTGCGCATCGCAGCAAATATGGGATCGGCCGTTTCGTGCGCCGCCGCGTGCATGCTGGTTGCGAATTCCGCAACGATGGCGCTATGACAACCGGCACACACCGCTGGATCATTGAAGTCCGCGGATGCCGTTGGCGGTGCGCTTACAGGCTTGGCCTCCGTCGAGGATTTAGATTGGCAGCCGGCTCCGTGCACGGCTATTGCGGCAACGATGACACCACTGCGCAACAAATCGGCTTTCATCATGAATGACATATTCCACATCTGCGCGATTTTTAGCTACGCACGCATTGCAACTTTGTTGAATCCATTTGCGCAGCACTGGCTCTTACCGGCACGAAAGACGAAAGGGACTGGTATGTCGCATCAAATTGAAACGTTTTTTGATCCCGCTACATTTACGCTGACCTACATAGTTTTCGATGACGCAACGCGCGATGCGGTGATCATCGATCCGGTGCTTGACTACGATCCGCAGGGCTCCAAAACCAGCACGACGTCGGCGGACCAGTTAATCGCTTTTGCCAAAGCACACCAACTTAAGGTCAGCTGGGTATTGGAAACCCATGCGCACGCCGACCACCTCTCGTCATCGCAGTACCTGCGCAACACCTTGGGCGCCAAGGTAGCGATCGGCGCACGTATTCGTGAAGTACAAGAAACCTTTAAAACGGTGTTCGACTTACCGGTTAGCTTTCCTACCAACGGCCAGCAGTTTGACCAGTTGCTCGGCGACGACGAAGTCCTTCATGTTGGACCGTTAGCGATCAAAGCATTGGCAACCCCGGGCCATACGCCAGCTTGTGTATCGTTCCAAATCGGCAACGATGTATTCACTGGTGATGCCCTCTTCATGGATGACTACGGCACCGGCCGTTGTGATTTTCCGCGCGGCAGTGCCGAGGCACTGTACCATTCAGTGCACGACAAGCTCTACAGCTTGCCCGACGACACCCGCGTGTTCGTTGGTCACGACTACCAACCCAACGGCCGCAAACTCGCGTTTCAAACCACCATCGGCAGCGCCAAGCGCAACAACATTCAATTAAAAGCCGAGACCAGCAAAGACGCATACGTAGCGATGCGCAATGCGCGCGACAAAACCCTGCAAGCGCCGCGCTTGTTGTTCCCAAGCGTGCAAGTCAACATCGATGCTGGCCGGCTGCCCGATGCGCAAGGCAACGGGATTCGCTATCTGCGCGTGCCAGTGAATCTGGGCGCGCCAAGCCGAGGCGATGGCTCACCAGCGTGAGCCAACAACCAACGTTGCAACCGATGTTTCACAACGTTTCACCTTGGCTGCAGATCGCACGGTTGCGACGCTGCAGCACACGACACGCCGCGCCATTGCGGCGTTCTTGCGGACCCACGATGGCACCAAGTTTGCTACATAGGTAAACGTGCTAGCCCTAGGTTTGTTTCTAGCGTTTATCATCGGCATCACCCTGGGCTTGCTCGGCGGTGGCGGCGCGATCTTGACGGTGCCCGTGCTGCACTACGTGCTCGATTTCCCCGTCGATGTCGCGATTGCATCGTCGTTGATTGTCGTTGGCCTAACTAGCGCATTCGCCACCATCAATCATGCGCGGTCCGGCCGCGTGCAGTGGCGGGTTGGCCTGATCTTCGGTGCGGCCAGCATGCTGACGGCATACGGGGTTGGCAAAGTTGGTAAACACATTCCGCCGACGATCCGGCTATTGGGCTTTGCACTTGTGATGGCCGCAGCCGCGTATGCCATGTTGCGTGGCGCATATAAAGCCATGCGCGCGCCAGCTCCTGCCAACCCTGGCGCGACTGCCACACCGAGCGCCCCCGCGGCGCTCAACTTACAAGGGCTGATTCCGCTGGGAGCCGTCGTTGGTGCACTGACCGGTGCCGTTGGTGCCGGCGGCGGCTTTTTGATCGTGCCTGCGTTAACCCTGATGGCTGGCGTGCCGATGCACCACGCGGTCGGAACATCGCTGTTCGTTATTGCACTCAATTCCGCGGCTGGCTTTGCCGGCAGCGGTATGTGGCACAGCATTCCGATCGAAACCATCGCTGGTGTCGTTGCGCTTGCAATCGCTGGCAGCATTGTCGGTAGTCGCATTGCGCAACGCATATCAGCCGCCGCTTTACGCGAAGGATTTGGCTGGTTCATCGTCGTGATGGCGGCCTTTATTGCCTCGATGGAAGCTCCGCGGCAACTTGGGCTTACGCTGTCGGCCGGCGCCCGCGGCGGGGTGGTTGCAACCGCCGTGAGTTTGGCTGCGGTCGGTGCATTGTTAACCGCGCAACGAATCCGACGGCAACGCGGATAAGCACGCGGCGAGCGCTCGTTCGCTCAATTTTCTGGGCAACCGTGCTATCGATAGGCGTGAGTTCGTCGCCGCTCGAAATCGCTGCACTTGCACTCGAAACTGCCATTGGGGTTGCCATCGTTTGCGACGCTAAGCTTGCCATCGTGATCGCCACGCCAGGTTGCGCCGCGTTGTTGGGCCACGAGCTTCGCATTGGCGAATCCGTCGTCAAAGCATTGTGTGGCGATGGCCCTGAACGCCCGATTGCCGATGCGCTTGCACGCGGCATCGCGGCCAAAGGGTCCATTGTCCGGCTGCAACCCATGGTGTCGCCCCGACAGGCGCGGCGCGGTTCCCCCACGGTTGCAACCACGATTGAAGTAAGCGCTACGCCACTACGTGAACTACGCGATGCGATTCGCACGGTGCAATTGCTCGATAACATCGCGCCAGAAAAGTCGGCGCGCACTGCGAAAGGCTGGTTATTGCGGCTTGCGGCCGGTGGCAGCGAGGCCGGCAGCGAGGGTGCCGACATGAATGAACTCGAAGGCAACTCCAGCACTGCGGATGCAACGTTTTTCCACGGTATTCATACGCGCGAGCCGGGCATGCAACGCGTGTTTCACATCGTCGAACGCGCCGCAAAGCGCGATATCAGTGTGCTTGTGCGTGGGCCCAGTGGCAGCGGCAAAGAACTTGTCGCGGCAGCCATTCATCAATTGTCGCCACGACGAAATGGCCCGTTCCGCGCGATCAATTGTGCGGCGATGCCGGCCGATTTGCTCGAAAGTGAGCTATTCGGCCATGTCAAAGGCGCGTTTACTGGAGCCGTTAAAGATCACACGGGTATTTTTCGCGCGGCCAGTGGTGGCACGCTTTTGCTCGACGAAGTTGCCGAGATGCCGCTGCCGTTGCAAGCCAAATTGCTGCGCGTATTGGAAACCAAAAGCGTGCTTCCAGTCGGCAGCACGACCCCGATTCCCGTCGACGTTCGCATCGTTTCAGCGACTCATCAATCGCTGCGCGAAGCCGTGCAACGTGGCACATTTCGCGCTGACTTGATGTTTCGCTTGCGGGTGGTGCCCATTTTTCTGCCAGCGCTCCGCGAACGGAACCGCGACATCGCGCTGCTTACCAAGATCTTTATGCAAGAGCTCAATCACATTGGGCTGCGTGAAGGCACGCGCGTCGTCGATCGTATTTCCCGCACCGCCATGCAGCGCATGAACCGATACCCTTGGCCAGGCAATGTGCGCGAACTGCGCAACGCATTGGAATATGCGTACGTCATCGGTGAAGGTGCGACGCTGATCGACGCGGACTTGCCTCCGGAATTACTCGACGAGCAACCGGCCAACCAAAGCCTTGAACTGACCACGCCGTTGGCTGTCAACGCCGGCACTACCAACGCAGAAGCCTCCGTCGAAGTCGCACAAATCCAACGGGCGTTGCAGCGTAGCGCTGGCAACCGTGCACGTGCCGCCGCCATGTTAGGCATGTCGCGCATTACGCTTTGGCGGCGCATGACTGAACTCGGCATTGCCGCGCCGCGTTAGCAAGACCGACGAGGCGTGACCGGTGTGCCACTTATGAAACACCTTGAAACGTCATGAAACATCGCAACCCACGCGTCACGACCACGGCAACCACGCTCTCCGTCGCAGACCCTGCGTTGGGAGTTGGCCTTGCCTTTGCACTATAGTGCTTAATGGTGGAGCAAGGACTTGTACGCACTGACGAGCGGGTGACACAGCTCGAACAGCGGCTCGAACAATTGGTGTCACGGCTGGAACGAACTGTCGCGCAGGCCGACCGGGCTACGGCGCAAGCCGCACCCGCGATAGCAACCATGGTCGATACCTTCGACTCGGTTGTGATGCGCTTACAAGCAAAAGGCATCGATCCTGAAGAACGGATAGGCTCGATGTTGCACGCCGCCGATCAAATGACCAAACCAGCAACCATGGCAGCGTTGGATGCAGTGCTGACCTCTGGCTTGCTCGATCCCAACGCGCTGGCCGTGGTTGGCCGTTTAGGATCAGCGCTGGCAACTGTCGGTGGCACGCCAGCCGCTCCGGTCGGCATGTTCGGCTTGCTGAAAGCCTTACGCGATCCCGATATCCAACGCGCCCTCGGCTTATTGCTTGCGGTCGCTCGCCAAGTTGGCGCCAATTTGCCTACCGAACAACATGCGCTGGCTGCCGGCGGGAATCACGGAGGTCAGCCATGAGTGCTGCAACCAAACATGTCAGCGTCCTCATTCTCGGCGCTGGTTCGGCCGGCATTTCAGTTGCAGCGCGGTTGCGCAACTCGGCTCAACCACCCGAGGTTGCAATTATTGACCCGTCGGAACATCACTACTACCAACCACTTTGGACCATGGTGGGTGGTGGCGTGGTTAAAAAAGAGGAAACGCAACGCGCTCAAGCTGACTACATTCCCGATGGTGTCACCTGGATCCGCGATGCCGTCGAAGCGATCGATCCCGACCACCGCATCGTCGTGACCAGTAGTGGCGCGCGCATCTCGTACGATCAACTTGTCATTGCGCTAGGCATCCAACTTGATTGGCACAAGATCGAAGGCCTCGACGGCGCGCTTGGCAAAGGCGGCATCATTTCGAACTACCGCTATGACTTGGTTGATTCAACCTGGCAAGCGCTGCAAGCGTTTCGTGGTGGCAACGCCGTTTTCACGTTTCCGTCGACGCCGATCAAGTGCGCTGGCGCGCCGCAAAAAATCATGTACCTCGCCGATGATTATCTGCGTCGGCAAGGCGTACGTGATAAGTCGCGCGTCATCTTTGGCTCAGCGGGCGCCGCGATTTTCGGTGTTGCGAAATATCGCCAAGCACTCGAAAAAGTGATCGCCAAAAAAGAAATTGAAACCATGTTTCGCCACGACCTCATCGCGGTACGGCCCAAAGCGCGCGAAGCAGTGTTTCGCCACCTCGACGAGAATCGCGACGTGGTCGTGAACTATGACCTTTTACATGTCGTACCACCGCAAAGCGCGCCTGACGTCATCAAGAAAAGCCCGGTAGCGATCGCTGGGGCTGGCGGCTGGGTCGACGTCGATAAATTCACACTTCAGCACACGCGCTATCCCGATATTTTTTCGCTTGGCGATTGCTCAAGTTTGCCATGTTCACGTACGGGTGCAGCAATTCGCAAACAAGCCCCAGTGTTGGTGGAAAACCTGCTTGCCTACCGCGCACAACAGCCGCTGACCGCGCGCTACGACGGCTACGCGTCATGTCCACTGGTAACCGGCTATGGCAAACTGATCTTGGCGGAGTTCGACTACGACGGCAAACCCGCCGAGAGCTTCCCGTTCAACCAAGCCCAAGAGCGCTACTCGATGTATGCGCTCAAAGTTCACGGCTTGCCCGAAATGTATTGGAACGGCATGTTGCGCGGACGCATGTAGTTGCTCATTTTCCGACGAGAAACTGCATCGAAATCGCACTTTCGTGCATCTTACCTAGGTCATGACTGAAGCACTGCTCGCTCGCAGCCAAATGGCCTACTCGCTAGGCTTTCACATCATTTTTGCCGCGATTGGCATGACCATGCCCCTGCTGATGGTGCTAGCGGAGTGGCGTTGGCAGCGCACCGGTGACGTAAATTATCAGCTGCTTGCCAAACGCTGGGCCAAAGGCACCGCGCTGTTTTTCGCGATTGGTGCGGTCAGTGGCACGACACTGTCGTTTGAACTTGGGCTGCTGTTCCCTGGCTTTATGGCAAAAGCAGGACCGATCATCGGCATGCCATTTTCGCTTGAAGGTTTCGCTTTTTTCACCGAAGCGATTTTTCTCGGCATGTTCTTTTACGGACGAGCGCGGTTATCGCAACGCGTGCATTTAGCGTGCGGCATCGTGGTTGCCATCAGTGGCACGTTGTCCGCCGTGTTCGTCACCTTCGTCAACGCGTGGATGAATTCGCCCACTGGATTTCGGCTCGACGGCGGCAACCTCGTTGACATCAATCCACTCGGTGCGTTGCAAGCGCCGTTTGCCAAACACGAAATTCCGCACACTATTTTGGCGTCGTTCATGGCCACCGCGTTAGTTGTTGCCGGCATCCATGCACTTGGCGTCTTGCGCCAACGCAACGTCGAGTTTCACCGCAAAGGGTTGATGCTAGCCCTGGTCATCGCGTTGCCGGCGACCTTATTGCAACCAGTGATTGGCCACTTTGCAGGCGAGCAAGTCGCCGAGCATCAGCCGCTCAAGCTCGCTGCGATGGAAGGCCTGCAGCACACCCAAGCGCACGCGCCACTTGCGCTTGGCCCGATCGAAATCCCTGGGCTGTTGTCGTTCATGGCGTTTGGCGATACTGCTGCAACGGTGCAAGGTCTTGATGCGTTTCCCGTCGAAGATCATCCTCCTCGCATCGTCCGTTTTGCCCACCTGACGATGATTGGCATTGGCACCGCTGCAGCAGGGTACGCGGGCCTCACGTTGCTGCTGTTGCTGCGCAAGCGGCGGGTGCCGACGGCGCGTTGGTGGTTGCGTGCCACCGTTGCGTTAGCGCCCTTGGGCATGGTTGCGATGGAAGCCGGCTGGATCGTCACCGAAGTTGGTCGGCAACCGTGGACCATCTACGGCGTGTTGCGCACCCGCGACGCGATCACGCCCGTCACTGGCTTGATGCTGCCGTTCGCAATCTTTGCGCTGGTGTACACCTTGTTGGGAATCGTGGTTGCACGCATGGTGTGGAGCCAGATCAAAGCCACCCAGGAGGCCGTATGAACATCTCTTGGGCCGATGTCTTCGCGGGTTTTCTGTTCATGGGGCTGGCGCTTTATGCGATTACCGGCGGCGCTGACTTTGGTGGCGGCGTCTGGGATTTGTTTGCCCGCGGGCCACGCGCTGCGGCCCAGCGCCGGCTGATTGATGCTGCGATTGCGCCGATTTGGGAAGCCAATCATATCTGGCTGATCTTCGTCGTCGTTTTATTGTTCACTGCGTTTCCACCGGTGTTTGCCGCTGCTGCGATTGGCCTGCATCTGCCGTTGGTGCTGATGTTACTGGGCATCACGTTGCGAGGCGCGGCATTTGTATTTCGCCACTACGGCGACGGCCCGGCCGCGCGTCGGTGGGGCAACGTGTTTGCCCTCGCCAGCACGATCACGCCAGTATTGCTTGGCATGGTGCTCGGTGCTGCAACACGTGGCGTTCACAGCACGGGCGGTGACTTGTACACTGGCATTGCCGACTGGACGGCGCCGTTTACGCTGGCCGTGGGAGCGTTGACCTTGGCGCTGTTTGCCCATCTTGCTGCGGTATTTCTTGCAGCAGAATCGACCGAGCCAGCGCTTGCTCACGACTTCCGGCGCCGCGCATTACTCAGCGGCGTTATCGCATTGCTGCTCGGCGGGGTTTGCATTGTCACCGCTGATGCACCGCTGACACGTTTCAGCGATCGCTTGATCCATAGTTGGTGGAGCCTGCCACTGGCTGGTGCCACCGCCGCTGCCACCGGACTCACGGTGTGGCTGTTGCAAACCGCTCGCTGGCGCTGGGCTAGGTGGGCCGCCATTGCGCAGGTTGTTGGTGTGTTGCTCGGTTGGGCGGCTGCCCAGTACCCTGTGTTGCTTGCACCTGGCTATACGGTCAGCAACGCGGCGTCGCCACTTATCACGCTGCAATGGATTGCCCCGATGGTGGTGGCCGGTTCGGCATTGCTGTTTCCGTCGCTGTTTTGGTTGTTGCGCACGTTCAAAGCGAATCGCAGTGAAACGCAATGAAACACCGTGAAACATCGCAACGCTTACCCTTCGCCGCAAGTATCTAGAATAAAAGGCGTTATTCTCCCTCAAGATGGTCTACAGTTTGCTTTGTTTCTAGCCATCCACTGGAGGCCACA
>JAKQOD010000403.1 GCA_029565465.1 Deltaproteobacteria bacterium | reverse complement strand
GCAGGCCGCTGCGCAACCGCGCGATGGTAGCAGTAGCGTGCATGTGCGATATCGCCCTCATGCTCGGCATCAACGCCCCGCTGGTACCAGTACCGCGCACTGGGAGCGCGTTTGCACCCCAAGCGAGGCGTTGGCATTTGGCCAGCGAGAATCGTCGTGATAGCAGATCTGCTTTGCATAGCCCCATCCTAGCGAGGCGGTCTGACAGTACGTTGGACTCAGTTCCCGTCGGCAAAGCAGTTCATGATCCAGTTATATAATGAAACTCCTGAAGGCTAGGGAATTTTACGGTATACATGGCCGTAAAGTTATGGAACGCTTGTAACTTACAGCTTTTGAGAATCACTCTTGGCCGACAATCAACCAACTACAGCCGGCGCCGCGCAAGTTACCAGTGTCGCTGACGCAAGTGCGGTTGGCGCTTCGTCTGCTGCGCCTGCGAACAAGCCGCTGCCGGAATACGCGATCAAGGCGCTTTCTAAGCCTGACGTGTCTGCCGTAGCGGTATTTTTGCGGATCTACCATGGCAACGTGAACGATGCCATTGCGCAACTGATGAGGGTGCATGGTAACGCCTTTGTGCAACAAGTCCTGACCTATCGACCGACAGCACAAGAGCTTTCGATTGGTACGGAGCGCTACTCACTGGGCAAGACTAAGCGCGATTTCACGATGCCGGGCATGACCGATCGCTCGTTGTACGAAAAGTCCGTGACGTACACGCATCACGAAGACGACAACGAAGGTTCAACGCGCTTCGGCGCCGATGCGAAGGCGCATCACGCATCGGTCCAAAAAGAAAAAGCCGAGGCTTCGCCGTTTGCCAAACACGGCAAACTAGGTGACCTCGCTAAACAAGTGGAAATCAGCACCCAGCTAACCTCGTCATACGGTGCCGATTGGTTGCATGCTGAAACCGAGCAATTCGATGTAGGCGGCGGTGCTTCTGCCCAAATTGGCACGCGCGCCATGCACTTAGAGCGAATTGCCGGTGCCAAGGTGGGTGCCAACGGCGAGCGCCTCCAAATTTCAGGCAATGCCGGCGCAACTGCGACGGTCATGGGTGCGCGGGCGCAGATTGCCTCACCGGAACTAACGTTTGACCTATTAGGCGAATCGGTTGGGGCTGCGGTTTCGCTAAGTGTGGATGCTGCCGCACTCGCAGAACTCAAAGGCAAAGCAAGCCTGGATATTGGCAAACAAGGCCTTGGCATCCACGCGAGCTTATCGGGTTTTGCGGGCGTTAAAGGCGGCGTTACCGCTGCAGGCACGTTGGTTTGGCACGCCAAGAGCCCTGATCATTACGCCAAGCTGATCATGCGCGGCAGCGGCTGGCGTCCACTGCTGTCGAAATTTGTGCCAACCACTTTGCTCAATAAAGTGTCCGATGAGCGCGCCTTGAAGTGGGTTGAGAAAATCGTGAATATGCTCATCACCGGCAACGGTGATGCCCTGGTCATGGGAGCATTCGCACGGACGGAAGCTTCGGCTGGCCTCGGTGGCATTGCAGAAGCTTCGCTTGGCTTCCGCGGCGGGGTGCTCCATTGTCACGCGCACGCCGGGTTAACCTTCGGATTGGGTGCGGCGGCAAACTGCGACCTGGCCCTTGGCGTCAGCGACGGGATGGCCTTACTTGGCATCTTAGCGATGCGTGGTGTGCCGCAGCTTGCCGATGCGTTGGCCCCAAGCATCCAGGTGACCGAATATGTCAAATCCAAAGTGCTTGGCATGACGAGCGTTGACGGCACCGCGCATGCGACTGCTCCAGACGTTCACGTACCAGCCAAAGTCGCCTCGGCGGACGTTCCGGCTGATGTGCCACAGGCGTAACAACGCTAGTCGTGGCGCTTGAATTGCAGAATCTTTAGATAGTCGGCCTGGTCGAAGCCAACCGGATGATCGAGTTGTGGCGGCACTGTCGTTGGCGGCGCAAAATGCGTGGCGCCGCCGAGCGCCTTGGTTACCGTCGCCGTGAATTCACTGCGGGTGATACGGCCGGTACAACAAGCTGCGATGAGGGTCCCACCTGGGGCCACCAAGTCGCGCGCGTGTTGATACATCCGACGGTAGGTCGCGAGCACCGCTGGCACTTGTTCGCGGCGGCTGGTCATCGCCGGTGGATCGACGATGACCAAATCGTAGGTCTCGTGATGCTGATAGAGCCACGTGAAGATGTCAGCCGTGATGAATGCGTGGCGAGCCGCTTCGTCGCAGTGATGTGCTTGCGCGAAGGCTAGGGCGGTGGCGGAGGCGTCGACTTGCACGATGTAGTTGGCACCGGCACGTTCCGCACAACGCGCGAGCATGCCTGTGTACGAAAATAAATTGAGCACACGCTTGCCAGCGAGCGGCAACGCCGCAACCGCGCTGCGTAAGCCGCGCAGGTCTAAATAGGTACCGGTCTTTTGGCCGCTGCCAACGTCAGCTGCGAACGGCACGCCGGCTTCGGTGAAATGCACGATTTGCGGT
>JAKQOD010000401.1 GCA_029565465.1 Deltaproteobacteria bacterium | reverse complement strand
CAAATTTACCACCTGGGGCCGCTGTGTCGGTGCCGCCGCCGATAAACAGTTTTTCGGAATTGCTGCCGGCTGCATCGGTAACAAAGCCCATCCCGAAAACCTTCATGCCCATTTGATTTTTGGTGTAACCGCTGGCCGAACATGCACCGGTAGTGATGTTGACTTTGAAAATATCGCCCGACGAGTACAACACCCAAGCGATGCCGTTACGGTCGACCGACATGGAAAATGGATTTGCACTGCCCGCGCCTGGGCACGTGAGTTTGGCAATCTGCGTAAACGGCCCCGGGTTCATGCCCAAGCGGCGCGGATTGAAGCTTTGAAAATTATTTTGGTCGTCAACGACATAGATCAAGTCGACGCCGTCGGCGGTGCAGTTCGAATTGCTGTTGTTACCGTCACCGTTGTTATTGTTATTGCCGTCGCCAGTGGTGGTGTTGCCATCAACGTCGGTGCGAGCGGCAGGGCCACAGGCGACCAATGATAACGACGCAGCAGTGACAGCTAGGAGACAAAAACGAGTGGATAACATGGGCGCGTAATACCCTAAACTGGCCGGCAGACTCAATCGCGAAAATAGCTAGGGTGCTTACACCGTCGGCGCCAGCGATTTCGCCCGGCCCGAAACGGCACCATTCATCGGCATGTGGCGTAATTTGACCTACAAAAGGGTTGGTTCGACCAACTGAATCGATTTCCAGGCGCCGGTGCGAAATCGATACGTCAGGACCACCGACAGCAGCGCCAAGTAGCCGGCTAAACACAACATGGCGCCACTTGGGCCCCCGTCAAACACGCGCACTACGATGTAACCCGACGGCAAAAACATGAACCACGCCAACACTAAGCGCGCGGTGGCTGTCCATTTGGTGTCGCCAGCGGCGCGCAAGGTTTCGGCAATCGTCATGCCAACCGCGTCAAACAATTGCCATGCGGCAGACAGCAACAACATGGTCGCTCCGATGCTCACGATAGACAGGTCGGCGCTAGCACCGTTGCCGGCGCCCGAACTGAACAACGAAACCAGCTGGGTTGGAAACACGACGTACGATAGGCCAATCACGCCCATCCACACCATGGTGGTTTTCATGGTGAGTTTGAGCAGCGGCCAAACAAGTTCTTTGGCGCCACTGCCGATAGCTTGAGCCGCAAGAATCGACCCTGCTGATGCGATGCCAAATGCTGGCATGAACGACAACGAATTGATGCTCATCACGGCGTTAAATGCGGCAAGCGCTGTGGTGCCGAGGTCCGACATCACAACATTGATGAACATTTGAAACGCTGCAAACTCCATCATCCAGTTGATGCCGTTGGGCACACCAAACCGCAGCATCCGCGTGAACTCGGCACGCTTGAGCACCACGCGATCCGTTGTGCCAGCTGCAACCGCTGCAGCTCGCGCGCGGCGGCGGTCTCGCAAAAACAGCAACATCACAAATGCAAATGCTGCGGAGCTCGCCAGCACGCTTGACAGCGCAGCACCACGCACGCCCAACGCAGGCGCACCAAGATTGCCATCGATGAAAATCCAGTTGGTGACGATGTTCACCACCATGCTGATGACGCCCGCTGCCATCGAAACCCAGGTGCGGCCCAGCCCGCCGTAATAGTTGTTGAGCGCTTCGACGCCAACCATCACACCTAGTGCTGCCATGCGCACTTGCATGTAGTCGGTCATTTCGCCGCGTACGACATCGGTATAGCGAAATAGTCCGAGCGCCGGACCAATCAGTGGCAATGCGATCAGCGAAAGCAGCCCGGCAAACAAGGCGAGCAGTAAGCCATACCAGCCATAGCGCGCAGCTTCACCGCGACGACCGCTGCCTTCGAGTTGCGCCACAAAGCTCGACACGATAAACGCGACGCCAAGCGGTAGCATGATCACGCCGTAGCAGTTGAGTGCGCCGGTGCCGGTCGCAACAATGGCATCGTTGCCCAAGTGGTGGACTTGGTAGGTATCGGCAAAACCATCCACCGCTTGGGTGGCGCGCGCGATGATCATCGGCCCGGCAAGCGCCAACAATGCACGCACCGATACCGTCGGTGGCGACGCTGTTGTTGTGGATTCCGACATGTTCGTCGGTGTGCCGCAAAATTCGCAGCAACGCAACTAGCGCCGTCGCGAATATGCTGTCAGCGCGTTACGCGATAGGCAATTTTAGCGTTGCTGGATCGATGCCAAGTTCGACACACAAGGGCGGCAACAATGTTGTATTAGCGCCGCGCCAGTGCAAATCGTCGACGGTTTCGGTCAACGGGCAATCGAACCGTAAGGTTGCCAGCGTGCGATACAACATGGCATCGCTGCGCTGCGCAGCCAACGTTGCGGCTAGCTTGTCGGCGCCGCGCACTTTCACCGCCCAGCCGCTCGCTGCGTCGGGAATTTGCTCAAGATGCTGATAGTGCGCAAGCACGGTTGCTGCCGATTTGGCGCCCCAGCCAGGTAAGCCCGGAATGCCATCGGCGTCATCGCCAACCAACGCTAAATAGTCTGGGATCGATGCTGGCGCGACGCCAAATTTGCCGCGTACGCCGTCGGCGTCAAGCGCGATGCCGCGATGCCGGTCGTAGGCTTGCACGCGCTCGTTCACGCATTGGGCGAGATCTTTGTCAGGCGATGTTGCGAACGCCGTGGTCACCCGCGGATCCGCTGCACAGCGCGCTGCCATCGTCGCAATCGCATCATCGGCTTCGAACTCAATCATCGGCCACACCACCAGGCCTAACGCTGCTGCAGCGCGCTCCGCGAGGCCGAACTGGGCGTACAAATCTGGATCGATGCCTTCGCTGGTTTTGTAGCCTGCAAATAACTGGTTGCGAAAACACTCGATGACATGATCGAACGCGATGCCGGCATGGGTTACTTCGCCGGTGCGCAGCCATGCCGCCAAGCTGCGCGTCAATGCGCGCGCAGCGCCGACGGGCCGGTCGTTCACGGTGGCTGGCGGAGCGCCAAAATAGCCGCGAAACAACTCATAGGTCCCGTCGATGAGATGCACTTGCATGCAGCATCTGTAACATGTTCCGCGTTGCGTAGCGCACCTGAGAACGATTCGGAACGAGCCTCCCGACGGTGATTCGTTGCATCGTTTTCACCGTCGTCGCTCTAGTCTCCCTGCGGATCATTGTCATAGGCTGACCAGCAATGAGCAAACTTTCGATCGAGGTTAGGGAGCCGTTGAACCTTTCGATGGTGCAAGGATTCGTTGGTGAAGAAGCCGCCGAAGCGTTCGACGATGCACTAGAGAAGCTGCCCAATGGCTCGGTCGTCTTTGCTTGGCTCGACGACCTTCGTATCGAGGGCGACATTTCGTCGAAGGAGCTGCTCGCGCAATGTCCGGGTTTCGTCGAGCCTTCGGGCGAGCAGCCGTGGGATAAATACTTTACGATCTTTGTCCGCGGTAACCTCGAGGTTACCGGCGTGTTGAAGATGAACCAGTACTACGACGTCTACGTGCGCGGAAACCTGCGGGCGCGCAGCATCGTGAGTCACACCGGCAATCTCCTTGCCACTGGCACCGTCACCGCCGACGACATCATCGCATTTGAATGCAACGAAGAAGGCGGCTTGCTCCACGGTGCAGCCTGCGCCGCT
>JAKQOD010000395.1 GCA_029565465.1 Deltaproteobacteria bacterium | reverse complement strand
CGAAAAAGAGCACAAGGCAGCCCATGAGAAGTTGCTTGGCATTGCACGTCGCGCAGCGCAAAAGACCCGCAACAAAACGGCAGTTGTCTCGGTTGCGCCTGAGCTCGACCCAACGCAAATCGAAGACGGTGGTCGGCCAGCGATTCCAGCGGGGCGCAAGTCGCTGCGCGTTGTGAATTAGTTAAGGGGAAAACTTTCCCGTTTTCCCTCGTCGGGCGAAGCCCGACGAGCCTCCCTTTCGCCGCGCGTCGCGTCGCGCGGATCTAGGATCCCGACTTGTAGCGAGGCGAATGACTTTGTTGTTCGTTGAGCGGAGCGAGAATTTGGGGCAAATGCGTCGATTGGCTCTCAAAGTCGGTCGCCGCATAAAGGAAGAGAATGGCTTGCTTAGGTCGTTCGTGTACTGGCGCGAACTTGTTCGTTGCGGGTGCCTTTTAAGCGAGTTATGTGGAGCCTGACTTGAAATTCGCGGAGTTTCGGTATGGTTGATAAAGCTAAACTAGATGCAGTGCGGGCGAAGGGCTGGAACCTGTTGGGCAAGCTCGGCGGGGTAGGTGCAACGTTGGCCAAGGTCAACGATGCGCTGGGGCGGCCGTTGGCGCCGAGCGAAGAGTTGGCGGACCGGCGGGCGTTTGAAGCGGGGCAGCAGCGCGCTGCGTCGGTGCCAAACGCGAGTGCCTCGCCACGCAAGGAGGCTGCGCCGGTCATTGTCTATTTTATGGATAAGACCAAGCGCGACATCGTGCCGATCGAGCAGATGTTGGGTGACAAGCAGATTCCGTACAAGCTACTCAATATTGAAGGCGATCCAGCCGCACAAATGGCCGTGCGCCGCGATTCGAAAGGCTTCCGTTTGCCTGTGGTGTTTATCGCTGGCGAAGTCCTCGGTGGCCGGATCGAAGTGCTCAATGCGATTGCGACCGGCGAGCTCAATCGCTTGGTTTATGGTTCTTGATTTTTCACTTGCGCCAAGCGCAAGTACCGACTACGTAGAGGCATTATGACGCAGACATCTGGTTCAAGTATCACCAAGCGCGCGACGGAAAAGCTGTTCTCGGCGCTTAACCGCGCTGATGAAATTGGCGGTGAAGTACGGGACTTTTTGCAGGAACGCGTCGCGACCGACCATCGTTATGTGGCGGTACGTAAGCAAGTCGCCAAGCTAATGGGCAAGAGCTTTGTGTCGAAGCACGAGGCGACTCGTCAAGCCGCCAGCGCCGAAGCGCAGCGCGCTTCGGTTGCAGCGCCAACGCCTGTGAAGGTGGCGGTCGGGGCTGAAGTGCTTGGTAATCCAAATTTGAAGGCGCAGATCTACGGCAAAAAAAGCTGTCCGTGGACCGGACGTGCCATCACGCTGCTTGAGAAACACAAGGTCGACTTCGACTATATCAACTTGGAAGAACACGAAAACGAAAAGTACATCGTGCGGTTGTCGTCGGAGACGAAGCAGCAAACTGTGCCGTACGTGTATCTGCGCGGTAAGTTTATTGGTGGATTTAATGCGCTTTCGGAGGTTGAACGCCTCGGCCAACTTGAGGTGGCGATGATGTCGGCTGACGAACTCAAGAATGCACCGGCGCACCTACGGGCGGTTGAAATTGCACCGCGGCCCAATACCGATGAGGTAGTGCCAGCTGAGCTGGAAGTGCCAGCAGAGTAAGTGGCAGTGGCTACTGAACGGCAGCGCAATCTGCGGCAGCCGTTGTTTCAATCCACTCTTTGAGCAGCGCGACGCCTTGGGCGTCGGCGGTCATGCGATACGGATGCATTTGATAAGGCAGCTGTGTTTCTTGCATGCGGCGTAGCACGATGCTGTGTTCGGCGTCGCCCGGCTTGATGAGGCGCATTGCGGGGTCGTCATACGCTGCCGATTGCGGGAGTTGATTGCACAGGCCAGCAAGGAATTGTGAACGGACGAGGCTGAATTCGCCTCGGCCGCCGCCGGCTGGGCGGTGGCAATAGCTGCAATTGGTTTCGAGGTAGGCACCGACGCGTGCCACCAGTGGCTCGGCGGTGTCAGCAAGGCGGGGCAAGTGCGGCAACGTTTGGGCGGGTGGCAGGTCAACGATGCGAGCGTTTTGTGCGCCGATAGGCATCATGCGATCGATAGGTTCGACCCGGTTAATGCGGCCAACGGCGCGCAGCGTGTCGAGCTGATTCGCCCAGGAGTTGGTCTCAGGGTAGTAATGCAAGCGATTAAGTTGTTCGATGCGCAGCGCTAGCACGCCGCCATTGGGCATGTTGTGGCAATGGACGCACTCGCCTTGATTCGGCAGATGCCATGCGACGCCATCGTAGTCCACATCTTCAGCGGTGGTTTGCAACACCGCATCGCTTTGATCGGCAAGCCACTTGTACGACCACATGGTCCACGTCGCGTCGGGTTGGAAATACATCAAGCGGGTTTCGATGCGTCTGCCGTCTATGTCGAAGTCTTTCATCAGTACCGAACCAGGCTGCAAGATAAGCGTGCCGGTGCTGTCGTATTCGGTGAGGCCGCCGCCTGATGATGGCAAAAACAGGTAGCGCTGTTTATGCACGGCTGCTTCCGAGAAGAAGCCCACATTGACGTCGTAGGCAAGAGCGCCAGCGGCAGGCTGTTGTGGGGCAGTTGCTTGCACGCAGCCGGTAGCGCTAAGCAGCGTTGCTGGGCGCGCAGGCACTGCGGCGGTTGCCTGCAGTTGGCGGATTTCACCCGTCCACCAGTCCATCACATATAGCTCGTGATCAAGGTCTTCGCCAAACGAGCTGAGCAACATGCCGCTGGCTTGGATAAACCCGACGGTGTTGTCGACCCCGGTTAGCGACCAAATGTGGCCCAACGAAAAATCAGCGAACAAATAGCTGCCACGCAAACGCGGGATGGCCGTGCCGCGATAGACCATGCCGCCAGTGATCGCCACACCGTGGGCTTGCCGATAGAAATGGACCGGCGCAGTGTAGCGAGGGTCGCTGAGGCATGTCGTGTCGGTACTGACCGAGAAGTTGCCAACATCAGCGCCGCGGTGATGGCAGAACGGACCTTCAATGATTGGCCAGCCATAGTTTTTGCCAGCTTGCACGTAGTTGACTTCTTCGGCAGAGATGAGCCCAACATCGCCCACCCATAGCCGTGGCAGCGTGGTGGTTAACGGGTCGAAGCTGTAGCGCCAAGGATTGCGAAAGCCCATGGCATAGATTTCTGGCCGTATGCCGGGGGCTGTTCGGAATGGATTGTCGGACGGGATTCCATAGATGGGTCCGGTTGTCGGACGAGGTACGCCGGGGCTGCTGTTGACCGTGATTCGAATAATTTTGCCTCGCAACGTAGATGGATCCTGCGCTGCATCGCTGGGGTATTCGCCGCCGTCACCGATGGCGACGAACAAATTGCCATCTGGGCCGAACTGCGCGCCGCCACCATTGTGCTCGCCAGTGGGTTTGCTTTGTTCGATGATCAACTGCTCGGAGGCTTCGTCTAACGAACCATCGGCGCGCACCGTGAAACGCGATACGGCCAGAAATGCAGCACCACCAAAGCCATCAATACAATTGGCAAATGCATTCGCAATGATGCCATTGCTTTGTGAGCCACACGTTACGTAGCTAACATACGCGATGCCGCCATTGGCAGGATCGAAATCAAGGTTGAGCAAGCCAGGCTCGTAGCCAAAGACGACTTTGTTGCGAAGGTCCAAGGCAAGGGTTGCCGTCGTGCCTTCGATGGCAATGATGCGCCCGGGTTGCTCGGCAACATAGAAGCGTCGCGTGATTGGTTGTTGCCGCAGCACCACTGGCCGAAAGGCACCACGGCACGAGGTTGTATTGATGCCGGGAAGGCAGTCCGAGTTCGCAGGGAATTGGACGTTGGTGAAAACGGCGGTGGTTGTGACGCCAGACGATTGGGACGCCCCGGTTGGCGGCACACAGGTTTGATTCATCGGTGGTGCGCTGAGCCCACTGGTTTTAATCAGGCTTGGCTCAGGTTCAGTGAGGCAGGCGGTCGTTGAGCTAGTGACTTCACTCGCATCAAGCACACCATCGTGTGACAGGTCGGCGCCTTGGTCGACCCTTGCGGCGCCAAACTCGCACGTTGCCGAGGGCGGCAGCACGGTGCGGGTTTGTAAGATGGATACGGCAGCGTCCGGCGGCATACCTGGGGGGGCGTCGACGCCGGATGGTGCGGTTTGATCACCGCACGCCATCAGCCACGTAGCCACCGCAACGCCCGTTGCCAGCTTACTCGCGGGCATAGCGGCGCAATTCTTCAAGCGACTCACGTAGGACGGCGATATTGGCATGCGTTGCCGCGTCTTCGAGCCGTCGGCCGGCCATCCCAAGGTTCGGGTAGCCAAGCGTTGCCGCGCTGCCTGCGATTTGGTGACCGATGCGTTGTAGTTCTTTGAATTTGCCATCGCTAAGCCATTGTTCGAAGTGAGCGAGATCGCTGTGGTAGCGGTCCCAGAAAATGTTGCGGATTTCGGTAAGTTCATCGTCATCAAGCGGCGACGGACTGGCGACCATTTCGATGAGTGTGCGCAGCGCAGCGGTGCGCACTGGGTGCCGCAGCCAAATCGCTTCATTCGGATAGGTATGGCTGGTCGGTTCGCCCACCACGGCAAGCAAGCATTCGGGAAAACGTTGTTGCACGTCGAAGAGTTGTGCTGCGGTGTCGGCGCGTGCAATGCACAGCAGCGGTGCTTGCGTTGTTGGCCAGCGCCGATCTGTTACCAGATCAAATGCGCTGCAATCAGCCGCGATCATCCGAGCAATGCCGTCGTCGAGCCCTAACAGCAGCACCATGCCGCCGCTCACGATGCAACCTCCATCGCGACGGACGTGCTGGGCGCGAGGGCATCAAGCTCGTTGACTTCAACATATTGCTCTTGCCACGTTCGCACCATGGCGATTTCGACAATGGGTGGCATGGCTGGCAACGCCTGGCCAAGTAAATGCTGAATTGCCCACATCACCATGTCAGCGCCGGCAGCAATCGACAGTGCGAGTGATCCGGGCGGGCGCGGATTAATCTCAAGCAGCTTAGGGCGCCCATCACGGTCGCGTTTGAACTGCACATTGAGAATGCCGACCAGCCCGAGCTTGGCAGCGGCCGCTTGGGCCAGCGCTTCAATTTCGCGATCTCGAACCACCTTGGCCACGATCGCGATGCCTGAGTCGGTGCGCATGCGATCACGCACCACGGCGGCGATGCCACCGTCGCGACCGACCAAGACATCCACCGAATATTCGGTGCCAGGCAGATACTCCTGCAGCAACAAGTCATGGCGATCAAGCAATGGCAGCAGGTCTGCCGGCGACTCGATCAAGGCGATGCCGCGGCCACCACTGCCGGTACGTGGCTTGACGATCAAAGGCAACGGCCACTGCGAGGGGTCGGCTTGGGCGGCAATCACGGTCCGCGGCAGCGGCACGGTGTCGCGCAGCGCTTCGGCGAGCGCCCATTTGTCCAGGCAGGTTGCTAGCGCGGCGGCCGGCGAAATCATGACGTGGGTGCCACCCGCAGCCAAGGATGGTGCGAGCTCTGCGCATGGCACCAGTTCGGAATCGACGGTTGGAATGACGACGTCGATCTGCCAACGCTCGCAGAGTGCTTGCAGCGCGGCACTGAAATTGGGCGCTCGACCGGCTGGCACAAGTGCCCGCTGCGCGGCTGGAACTAAGAATAGTCCCGGCGACAAGGGCGACATGTCGACGGCATAGATTTCGGCGCGGCCGAGTAATGATTTAATGCAAACGACGCCAGCGGGGCCGCCAGCGCCAGTAATAAGGACTTTCGGTAATGGCATGTGCCTCGGAGTTTGCAGGAACGAGGCCAAGGCAACGTGGCGCACTAACTCGCAGAATCAAACCGGCGCTGTTTCAATCCGGTGCACCATCGTGCAGCGATGAAACATGGCGTTGGCACAGTCAAGGCGCGGCGAATCGCGCGTGCGCTTGTACAATCTGCGCGCTGATCGTCACAATTGTGTGCTCAAGTGCGGCTGCACCGTCGGCCGCGTTGGCGACCACAGCGCGGGTTGCGGCAACGTGCGCAATGGCGGGCTTGACGCCAGGATAGCGGTTGCGGATTGCATCAAAGCGCGCGTCACCATAAATGTAGTAGCCAGCCATGCCGGCTGCTGCGGGCTCGGTTTTGACCGCCGCTTCAAAATCGGACGCAAGACGCGCGTTCAACGAGGCGAGCGCCTCAGGCTGAAAACAGCCTGCCCCCAACCAACGCGCCACGCCATGTTCCATATTGCCTGCGTGTTGGGCGTTGAGATCGGGGCGGTCTGGTGGCGCCAGGAGCGTCAAAGCGTAGTGAACTTCCGCAACGCCCAACGTTTGGGCAAGGCTAGCCAAGTGCGGCTCGATTGCGCCGTTGCCACCATGGCCGCTCAGCAGCCACACTTGCTTCGCAGGCTTGACGGCAGCAAGCAGAAATTGCAGATACGTGGTGGTCTTCGCTACGAATTCGTCGACGGTTAAACAGGCTGGACTCCATTGTTGCGCCAAGCCGCCGAGCCGGTCGGTTGCAAACGGACAATGGCCCAAATACCGAGCACCAATGCGATTGGCAACGTGGGTAGCAACGTGAAATCCAATGCGGTCATCGATATCGGCGGCCAACGCGCTGCTATGGCCTTCGGCACTATTGCCCATGCTCACGATCACCACATCGTTTCGCAGCCCAGCGGTCCAGTCGAGCTCGTCGAGGTGCGCTTGGTCGATTGCGCGTGGGCCGGCCGGGTGGCGAGCGTTCGCTTGCAATGGTGCGAGAAATGCGTCACGAGGGGAGGTCGACATGCTGTCCCTAAGGTGCGCGGTTAATACGGTAAGCCGTACTTTTTGAGTTTGCGATAGAGCGTGGTGCGGCCGATGCCAAGCTCGCGCGCGGTTTGTGTCATGTTGCCTGCCGTGCGCGCCAGCACCGCAATGATCGTGCGTTTTTCCACAGCTTCCAAATCGCCTTCGGCCGCTGACAGCCCCGGTAGTGGCGCAGCCGCGCTATCATCAGCATGGCGTGGTGCGGCTTCGTTGCCGTAGCCGGTGCGGTCTTCGGTGCCAGCACGCTGATTGCCGGGGGGGCGCGTTAGGCGTGGTGGCAAATCGTGGGGCATAAGTTGATTGCCGCTCGACAACACGATGGCGCGATGAATGGCGTTTTGTAGCTCGCGTACATTGCCGGGCCAATCATATCGTTGCAAGACATCGAAGGTGGCGGGCGCAAGGGTTACCGTGCGGCCGGCTTCGCTTGCGTACATATGGCAAAAGTGCGACGCCAACAAGATGATGTCGTCGCCGCGCTCGCGTAGCGGCGGCACGTCGACCTCGAATACGGCCAGGCGGAAGTAGAGGTCTTCGCGAAAGCGGCCTTGCTTAACTTCTTGTAGTAGGTCTTTATGCGATGCCGCGATGACGCGGAAGTCACTGCGCACTTCGGCTTGGCCACCGACGCGATGGAAGATGCGTTCTTGCAAGGCTCGTAATAACTTTGCTTGGAGGTCGAGCCGGAGCTCGGCAACCTCGTCGAGGAAAAGCGTGCCGCCGTCGGCCTGTTCAAAGCGGCCGATATTGCGCTGGGTTGCACCCGTGAAGGCGCCGCGCTCATGCCCAAATAGTTCGGATTCTTGTAATGCCTCAGGAATGGCGGCACAGTTCAGCGCCACAAACGTGCCGCTGCGCCGTGCGCTTTGATGATGAATGGCATGGGCAACCAACTCTTTGCCAGTGCCACTTTCGCCGTGTAGCAGCACCGAAATGTTGCTGTCGCCAACCCGCTCGATTTGCTGGAATAACGTGCGCATCACTGGTGAATCACCAATCATGCGATTGTTGATAGGCGGCGTTCGTGGTGCGGCTTCGGCTTGCAACTGCCGCGCAATGCCAATTGCGGCGCGGATGCTGGTGGTGAGTTTGTTGCGGTCGACTGGCTTAACTAAATAATCCTACGCGCCAGCGCGCATGGCACGCACCGCGGTTGCTACTTGATCGTCCGCGGTCAGCACCAACACT
>JAKQOD010000390.1 GCA_029565465.1 Deltaproteobacteria bacterium | reverse complement strand
AATAGCCAGATTTCATCTTCGGACACTGGCTCAGCGTTTTCGTCGTCGGCTTCGTTACATGGAAAGAGTTGGTTACCAGCGCGAACGTAGTTTGCCAAGTTTGCAACAACGACCCTTAGTGCCGCAGCCAGTGCGTCGAGCGCGGTGTTAGCCGGAAAGTCTGGGTAACGTTCGTCAACGCCTCGCAGTTCGCTTGGACACTGCCAGCAATTGCCGGATTGATACGGCGTCCCCCCAATCACACTCACCACCTTGCGCTCGCCCGACGGCAACTTCTGCACATAGTCATCACGAACTATGATGCCATCCGTGATCGGTTCGAAGTTGTGGTGCTTCACGCCGACGCATCGTACCGCGACTCGGCGGCACGATGTTGATCAAGCTTACGTTACGATCTGGCCGGGCCCGCGTTTGCGTCGCGTTCGATTTCCATCGCGGTCAAGGCGCGACGCAAGCGGGCGATCTGCGCTTTGGCACTGGCCAAGTCGGTAACGTCGTCGTCAGCATACTCAGGTTGTGCAGCGTCGCGCATGTCGCAGATAGCTTGCCAGTCGGCGAGTATTTCGGCTTCGGAAAACGGCGCACCGTTGCACGCTGCCGACGGATACAGCGCTGCGCCCGTACGCACTTCATTGACCAGCACGGTGAGTGCAAGCGAAACCGCCATCGCCAACGCTTGCATCGAGCTTTCACCAACGCCTTCGGGCAACCGCCGTTTCATGCCTTGAATTTCGCAACGGCAGTTCCAGCTGGTGTCGGTTTGGTACGGCGCGCCGATGAGCACCGTTACCAATTTGGCATCGTCGCCATCCACGTACATGAAATACGTTTCCCGAGCAATAATGCCGTCGGGTAGCGGATGGCGGTTACTCAACTGGATTGATGACTTTTTGATTCAAGCCACCCGGATACGAGTAAGAATCGAACGAGTCGTAGCCACTAACCGAAACCCCAAAGCGTTCTTCGCCTTCGAGCACGTGTGGGCCATCGGCGACTTTGACAACCACGGTTTCAAAGCCCGAAGCACCAACCGGCAGCCATGGCCCAGCCACCGCCGTGCCGTCGAGCTTTACTTCTTTGCCTGCGGTGCGGGTGAGCACCACAAAGTCATTGATCCAGGTGGTTGGTGCAAGAATGACGTAGCGCTTGAGGAATTGCTCAACTGGCACTGCTTGAATCATGTCAGGGTCACCGTTGTTGCCACCGACCAATTGGCTACCGACGGTGAATTGATTGACGTGCACTGGTTTATCAGCAGCCACGAAGAAGTCGCCTGGCCCGGTGCCACCCGCAACTTGGTATTCAACCCGTTGCCGTGCATTGAGCGTCACCGATGCTGGCAGGCCGGTCACGTTTGGTGAAAACGAGAAGTTTACCGTGGTGTTGTCTTGTTGCGCCAAGATGCGCCAAACCGATGGCTCTTGTGCGCGCCGAGGCATTTGGGCTGCGGTGTAATTCTTGCCCCAGGTTTGTAAGCCAAAGATCTGTTCTTCAAGGTGTTCGCAGCAGCAGGAACCCGGTTGCGACGGCACGTCTGCGCAGTCGTTGCTGCTGAACACTGCCACTGGCCCCGTCGACATCACGTATGCACCGTCGAGGCTTTTTTCCGGCAGCGCATCAAGCTGCAACACGTCACCTTCAGCGAGGTTAAACGTTTGGGTGCCGCCAGCTCCAATTGCTGGCAACGTGCCAGCAAGCGTACCGTCAGGCACGGTTACCGTGACTGAGACCGCCGCGGGTGCAGCGATTTGCAAGTGAGCGGGATGGCGATTGCCCGCGCGATTATCGGCGATGCCCGATGGCCAAGCCGGCACCAAGTGCACCGTGTCGAGGGCCGACACTGGCAACAGCAACGATGCGTCGCTCAAAAAGCTTGCGGAGCCGTCGATCGGTGCGAATTGGTACGCGATGATTGGCAGCGACGCGGTTACGCGGAACGCGTTGCCAACCAGAATCGCGCTACCAGTTACTGCTGCGCGCGGCGTTACAACCGTATTGACTGACAACGGCGCAACGTCGAATTCGCCGTTAGCAACCACTTGCCACGCGCCTGCAACGCGCGCTTCTACCTTAACGTGCACTGGTTGATCGTTGACATTCGAGACGGTAACTCCGAATGGGCCGCCGAGCTTGTTGGTATCGACTGCCAGATATTCACAGCCAACCGAGGCGCGATCAAACGTGGCGCGCTCGCACGGCGTCATGCAATTGTAGTCGCCTTTGTCGATGGTGCCGTCGCAGTTGTTGTCGAAGCCATCGGTGCAGGTTTCGAGTACACCTGGATTGATTAAAGGATCGGCGTCGTTGCAATCGCCGCCCGCAACGGTAAAGCCATCGCCATCACCATCGACGTTGGTGTTGTCGGCATCGCCGCCGCCATCAACGGTGGACTTTTGGCCAACCTGGCAGGCTCCTAGTGAGAGTGCAAAGGTGAGTTGCAACCACAACAGTTTTCGCATGGAGCGTATATTACGCCTGATCGCACGC
>JAKQOD010000385.1 GCA_029565465.1 Deltaproteobacteria bacterium | reverse complement strand
TGTGTTGTTGCTGTTGGCGTGGATGTTTATGGATGGCCGCTTGCTGCGCAACAGCAACGAAGCGGTTGGCCTCGGTGTCCGAGGCACGGGTGAAGCGATCGAACCGATTCGCCGCTTGACCGAAGCCGAACGGGTCGCGCTCGATACCGCCGACGAATACCTGGGCTTCTATTACCAAGCACACGGTATTGGCAGTCTCGATATTTATCGCAGCAACGGCGAGTTTGTGCTGTACCGCCGCGGAGGCGCTTCGAATGACCGCTATAGCCAGACGGTGGCGACCTACGCACCGCTCACTGCGACGGGACTCGAAGCTGTTGGCAATCCAAGCAAGCCGTGGCGTTATCACATTACGCCAGGCATGTTACTCATCATTGCTTTTGCCGAACTTGGGTTTGCGACCTCGCGGAATGTGACGCGAAGATTTGCGTTGATCGTTGCAGTGGTCGCGTTTGGCATCGCAGCGGTGTTGTATCTAAAAGGATTAACGATTGAAGCGATTGTGCCGCTTGCAGTCGGGGCCATCCATGCGATCGGCTACGCTGCGGCGGGCAAGCGCAGCGACGAAACCACCGTCGAAGCAGCCCCCGACACAGCGACAAGCAGCAAGACGCCTGCGATTGCGGCAGAACCGCCCCGTCCCAGCCCCGCGCCGCGAACCGATCTCGGACCATTTCGAGCATCGAGTGGGCCGCAATTGGCGATTGAGCGCCCAAGCGTGCCTGCAGCCAGCAAAGCCACGCCGATTGTAGTGGACGACAAGGCGCCACCTCCGTCGATTTTACGATGAGATAACAAGCAGTTAACAAATATTTACACTGCGAGTGTAAGGCTTGGCGAAACGCTGCGTTATCAGCGCATGAAGAACACTGACGTTGCAGTTGAGTCCCCTTGCCAAGCCGACTGGAATGCGATGCAACGCGGCGACAAAAGCCGCTTTTGCAGCGAATGCAAAACGGCAGTGCACGATTTGAGCGCCATGACCAAACGCGACGCGGCCGAAATGTTAGCGGCGCCTGAAAATGCATCCTTGTGCGTGCGTTACCTGCACGACGAGATGGGCCACATGTTGTTCGTCGATACCTATCGCGACCGGCCGATCCCGATGGTGGCGTTGTTGCGCAAGCGCGTAACGCAAGCGGCTGCCGTTGCAGCGTTGGGCATGTCGCTAACCGCGTGCATGGGTGCGCGGGCGCGACCTGCGATGGCCCCGGTGAAGCCAACCCCGGTTGAGCAGACAACGCCAACGGAACAGCCTGCGCCGTCACCGGAAAATACGCCGACCGGAACACCGGCAAGCACGGCGCCGGGCTCACCGCAGTAGCGCGTCGCTTCAACCGCGCCGGCGTCGCCGCAGGTGGCGCATTTATTCCGCTGCGCCCTACCCGCGCCTGCACTTGTGGTGCTACCAATTCGGCATGGCGAATCCAACTGCTACGTTTGAAACTTCTTTGGGCACTTTCACCGCGGAAATCTACCGCGATCAAATGCCAACGACGGCTGGCAACTTTGTAAAGCTCGCACAAATGGGCTTCTACGACGGCCTGCACTTTCACCGCGTCATCAAAAACTTCATGGTGCAATTCGGCTGTGAGTTTTCGAAAGACCCAGCGTCGCCACGCGCTGGCACTGGTAACTCGCCGCTGGGCCGCATCCAAGATGAACATCCTGCCGCGTTCAAGCTCTCGAACGAGCCAGGCACGCTGTCGATGGCAAACACCGGCGCGCCAAACTCGGGCGGCGCTCAGTTTTTCGTGAACACGGTGCACAACTCGTTCCTCGACTGGTTCACCCCAGGCCAATCGAAGCACCCAGTGTTTGGCAAAGTGACCTCGGGCATGGACGTTGTGAAAGCCATCGAAACCACGCCAACCGGCGCGCAAGATCGTCCAAAAACGCCTGTGAAGATGATCAAAGTTACCGTTACTGAGTAACTAACAAACAACCGCACGACCTTGCGACCGCGTGCTGTAGAAAGCCCCGGTCGCTTTTCAATTTTTAGCTATTGGATTCAACGATGACGACGACACCGCCTGCCTCTGATGCACCGACGACAAACTGGGTTGAAGTGGTGGTTGGCGTTGGCGCCAATACTGATGTTGACGAAATTGCAGCGCTGCTGGTGCAAGAACTGCCAGCAGCGGCGGCGGGCACCGAGGTTCGCAGCGACGAAGTGGTGTTTTGGATCGACGCAGCCGATAGCGAAACGGTGCTAGCGCAAACCAAAGCGCAAGTTGGCGAGTGGCAAGCTGCAGGCGCGGACATTGACCCAGCGCGTGTGCGTTTGGCAACGGCAGTGCCGGAAGCGCAGTGGCGCGATGCGTGGAAACGCTATTTCAAAGTTAGCCATTTGACGCGGCAGTTTGTGGTGGTGCCAAGTTGGGAAACCTACACACCGGTCGACGGTGAGTTGGTGATCGACCTCGACCCAGGCATGGCATTTGGCACCGGCTCGCATGCTTCGACGCAGCTGGTGTTGGAAGAATTGCAGCGCTTGGCCGATACGGGCGCAACGCCACATAAGATTTTGGATGTTGGTGCCGGCTCGGGGATCTTGGCGATCGCGGCAGCCAAACGCTGGCCGGCCGCGTTGTGTTTGGCCATCGACAACGACCCAATCGCAGTCAAAGCGTGCGGCGAAAATGCAGCGTTGAACAAAGTTGGCGATCGTGTAACCAGCGAGATCACCCCGCTGGACGATCTCGGCGGCGACTATCCGTTGGTGCTCGCGAACATTCAAGCGCACGTGTTGCGAGCGCTGTTGCCGTCGCTGGTAGCGCGCACGGCGCCAGGCGGCACGTTGATCTTGTCGGGGATTTTATCGCCGCAAGCGGAGCCGCTGGCCGACGAATTTGTCGCCGCTGGCATGATTCGCGATGAGCTACGCACCGGGCAAGACCCAGCGTGGACGTCGGTCACGTTGAAAAAACTAGGCGCCTAATGATTCGCGTTGCGGTGGATCTCGCTGCAGTCGTGGCTGGCGAAGTCACGATTGCTGGCGATGAAGCGCACTATTTGACGCGCGTGCGCCGCGTGCGCGTTGGCGAAGCGTTGCAACTGTTCGACGGCGCTGGGCGAACCGCAGCGGCGACCATCGTACGGTTGACCAGTAACACGGTGACGGTTGAAGCGGCGGCGCCCGTGATCGCACCTCCGGAATTGCCGCATATCACAGCGATGATTCCGTTGATCAAAGGGGATCGGTTCGACTATTGCTTGGAAAAGCTGGTCGAAGTTGGCGTCGACGCGATTGTGGTGTGGCAAGCGGAGCGCGCGGTGGTTAAGCTCGATGCGGAACGCGCAGCGACACGGCTCGAAAAGTGGCGCGCGGCCATTACCGCAGCAACGCGGCAAGCAGGCCGTGCGCATGAAGCAACCATCGACGGGGTGTGGCCGCTGCAAGGACCGCAAGGCGCGTTGGCCCGGCTCACAACGCAGGCGCCGATGGCGCGGCGCGTATTGTTGCATACGGCCGGTGGCGTGCCAGTGCAGCAGTTGGCAGGTGAAGATGCTGCGGCGCCGATGGTGATTATCACCGGCCCCGAAGGTGGCCTGGCGCCCAACGAAGTTGAGCTGTTAAGCAGCAACGGGTTTGTGCCTGGCGCGCTGGGATCGCGAATTTTGCGAGCTGAAACAGCGCCGGTGGTAGCAGTGGCATTGGTGCGTGCGACCGAAGCGGCCGCCAAATAGTGGCGTGCCCACAGGGTTTCGCTACAAATACCGCATGTGGAAGCTGCAAGTCTTAGCACTGCTGGCGGTTGGGCTCAGTGGCGGTTGCGCGACGACGCAACATGCGGTGGCCCGTTCGAGTGCGCCCGCAGTGCGGACGCCAGCTCCAGCGCCCGAATTGCTTGCATTGGTTGAAAAGTTTCGCCAAGGCATCATGGCGCGTGATGCCAACGGGCTGGCAGCCCTGTTTATCAACGGCGACGTACCGTTCGTGGCGTCGCGGTGGAAGCCCGAAGGCGCCAAAGCGTTTCCGTCAAACGCAGCCGGCTTTATCAAAGACATTACCACTGACGCACACCAGCTCGAAGAGCGGTTCAGCGACGTGCAAGCGATGACGTACGACAACAGTGTTGGCGTGGTGAACGCGCGCTATGAGTTTGTCGAAGACGGCAAAGTGACCAACCACGGGCAAGAAGTGTGGTCGGTGGTGCACACAGCCGACGGCTGGAAAATTGTCTCGGTGATTTGGTCGGTGATCATCCCGTGACCAGCCGGCTTGCCATGCAGCCAAGGGAGCACTCCCCCATTTTATCGATGCTGCAGTGCGCTAGGGATTTGCCTTCGCGGGCTAGCCCGCCGTATAACAAGGCATGGCGGAGTCCGAGCCAATGATGCTGGGCGAGGCGGTGCGTGCACCGTCAGTTACGCCTGTGGATACGCACAACGCCCCGCAAAGCCGTAAACGCGCTGGTAATGCAGTTTATGTAGTCGGTTTTTTTCGCCGATTCGCAGCTGCCGCAATCGATTTTGCGCTGATCTTTCCAGCTGCTGCAGTGCTGACGTGGATCGCCAGCAAAATTGGCGGCGTGCATTTGCCACCAAGTAATATCGGCTTGCTCGATCTCGATATGTGGTTTGACTACTTTCTGCGAGGCGAACCTGCCATCATCATGGCGGTGGCGATGTTGGTAGCGGTTACCATGATCTACTTGTTGATCTTTCAAGTCACGGTGGCACGTACGCTCGGCATGCGCGTGTTGGGGCTCAAGATCATCGACCAATATGGCGACGCACCTTCGCCGGCGCGTTGTGCGACGCGCACGGTTGGCTACTTGGCGAGCGCAGCCACGTTTTTCCTGGGCTTTTTGTGGATCGGTTTCGATAGCGAAAAACGCGGCTTACATGACTACATCGCGCGCACCTACGTGGTGAAGGCGCAGGGCTAGGTCTAACGGATCCATGGCATCGCGCCTTTCTTCCATGCTGGTGCGCGACGGTATCGTCGGCGTTAAGCGTCTCGAAAAAGCGTTTCGACGCCAAGTTGTATACGGCGGCAATCTCGACACCGTATTGCTCGAAATGGGCCTGATCGCCGAAGAGCGGCTGTGTCAGTACCTCGCGTTGTCGAGTGGCTTGCCGCCGGCGTCGCGTGCAGAATTGCCAGCGGAATCGTTAGAAAGCGTACGCGGCTTGTTACCCGAAGCGCTTGCCGGCAAACACCGGGTTGTTCCGCTGGGCATTGAAGACGATGCGATTCGCGTAGCCGTGCACGCGCCGGTTGACATGACGCTGCTCGAAGATCTTGCCGATGTGATCGATCGCGCACTGCAGCCGCTGATTGTCCCTGAATATCGCTGGCACGTTTGGTTCGGCCGCGTCTATGGCGGCATTCCGCTCGAGCGGTTTATTGTGTTGGCAGCAGAGCTTGATGCGTATGCCGAAGTCCAGCCGGTGGGTCGCGCTCAAACCGTAATCGTCGCCGAAGAGCCCAAGGCACCAAGCGAAGCGGCCATCGCGCCGCTCCCACCGACATTGCCAGCAGATGCGGCGAATGCGCCGATTCACACCACTTTACGGATGGAAATCCAGTCCGACGCAACGCCAGAATATGCCGCGCCGAGTCCGTCGGATCGCAACAGCAATCGCCGCATCACGTTGATCGGCCTTGAACCTGCGCGGGCCCAAACTGCCGAACCAGTGCCGGCCGATTTTAAGCCGACCGTCGAAGATCCGCCGTACCGTGATACGTTGCCACCGGAAGATGTCAATCTGACGCCGTATGTAGCAGGCACCGAGGTGGCGCCTGGTTTGGCGGGATTTGATGCTTCGCAGTTTCCACCCGTTGTCGATCCATACGCAACGCTGCCGTTGCCGCCCCCGATGAAACGGCCAGCCTTGGCCGGCACCGCAGCCCCGCCCGCCCGGCGCATTACTGCAGCACCACCACTTGCAGCCACGGCGGCTGTGCTGGCCGCGCCAAGTTCGGCAGCAACCGGCACGGCGGTTGCGGTGCCACGGGCAATTACCCCGGGCGAGCGCGCCTCCGGGCCGCGCATTGCATATTCCGAGTTGGCAAGTGATCGATTGCCAACTGAGCCGATGCCAGCTGAAGAAGTGCCGGCGGCCACCACCGCAGCGGCGGCGCCCCGTGCCACCAGTGCAGTACCAATTGCTCCGATTGGCAACACATTATCGGGGTCAGCGCGCGCTAGCACGGCGAATCCATTCGACGAGAAATTGCTCAATGCGTCGCCGCTTTCGCCGCTCGCGGCCAAACAGCTTTTGTTATCGGCCGAGGATCGCGATGCTGTTTTTGTGACACTGTTGCGCGCAGCTCGCTATCGCACGCGCTTCGCTGGCTTGCTGACCGTACAAGGTGGCGCCGCAATTGGCCGCATTGGTATTGCCGAGCCAAGTCTTGATGCCAAGGCATTCTCGACGGTGTTGGTGCCGCTCGACATGGCATCGCCGTTCCGCACCGCGTTCACCACGCGGCAGCCGCAAATCGGCCCGTTGCGCGGCAATGACGATACGCTCGATTTGATGCTGCGGCGCATGGGTGGCGCGATACCAGCAACTGCATTGGTGATGCCGATTACGGTGCGCGATCGAGTGGTAGCGTTGATGGTCGCGCATCGCGGCGAACGCGAACTGGCACTGAGCGATGTGGCCGATGTGGTGTCGCTCGATCGCCTGGTGAGCGAAGCCCTAACGCGTGTAATCCGCCGCATGAAAGGTGCTGCCACCGACGACAGTGCAGCGACGGTATCGAATCGCGCGGCAACGGTGGATATGCCGCCGCCAGCTAGCAGCGAACCTGCAGCCGTAGCGCCAGCCGGCCGTGCCACATCGGCAATCCCCGTGGTGCGCAGCGGCGATACCCGTGCATCGACGATGGCCGAAACGCGCTCGTTACGTGCGCCCACCATGCGCTCAATAGATGCTGTCGAATTTGGCACGGAGGTTTCGATCACGGCCGATGAGCCACGCACCATCGACGAGATTCTCGACGATGTGATGGGCAATGATCCAGCGCTAGCGGAAGACGCGATGATGGAAGCGATCGAACGCGCCGGCGCTATGTTGCCACTGCTCAACATGCGCTTTCCAGGGCGGTTGCGCGTCGACCGGTTTTCGGTTTCGGGTCGGCCGTTGCGTGCGGCGCAGTATGGCGGCTTGCTTGAGTTACTAGTCCGCATGGGGCCTGATGCCACCGAATTGTTAGTTCAAAAAATGAGCGCGCCACAACGCGACATCCGGTTCTATGCGACGGTGTGTTGCGTCGAGCTGCGGCCCAAAGCGGTGGTCAACGGTTTGGTCGAACGCTTGTTCGACAACGATTTCGGTGTACGTGCCTGCGCCATTGAAGCGCTAGGTGGTTATCCGCTCAAGGATCTTGAAACGGCACTAGTACACACGCGCCACGCGCTGCACAGCGACGATATCGACCGTGTTGCCGCAGCGAGCCATGCCACCGCAGAAATCGCCGATGTCGGCGCCATGCCTGATCTATTGGCGGCCATGGCCCGCGGCGGACGCTACGCGGATCATGCGCGCAATGCGATGTTGTGGCTGACCCGCCAAGACTTTGGCACCAGCGAACGCAAATGGCGGCGCTGGTGGGAAGACAATCGCCGGCGCCATCGCATCGAATGGCTGATCGACGCACTCGGGCACAAAGAAGAAGCCCTACGCAAAGCGGCGATCGAAGATCTGCGGCGCCTGACCGGCGAATATTTTGGCTATCATCACGACCTCGGCAAACGTGAACGCGATGCAGCCGAAGCCCGCTGGCAAACCTGGTGGAAAGAAACCGGCGTGCGGCGGTTTAGTTAACCCGCACGGTTTACTTCGCAGCTGCGATACGAAACGTCACCGCAACGGTGTGTTCAGCACGATTGGGTTGGACTTCCGACGTCACGACAACACGTTTGCCCGCGCGCCGGGTCAGCGCTTGTTCAACCATCATACGATTGCGTTCGATGCGATCGGCATCGGCAATGTCATCAACCGAAAGCGTGGTTAGCGCCGAGATGTCGACCATGCGACCACGCGAAGTAACTTCGCTGATCCGATATAAGGGCCCTGGCTTGACCGCGTACTTGACGAACATGCCACCTTGGCCGTCGTCGTCGCGCGACATTTGAACCTGTGCTTCGAGGTAACCGCGGCTGATCATGCCATCGCGCAATTGTTCACGATCGGTCACCAAACGCTCGGTGTCAGCAACCATACCGATTTGCGATGAAATCAAGTTGCGCACTGCATCCGGCACTTGGCCCACGATGCGCAACCCACGCACCATAGCTACATTGTTCGGCACCGCGATGGTGGCTGGCACAGTTGCAGGCGTTGCATGCGCGCCAGCCGCTGCCGCTAAACCGGCGAAGCAGGTTCCGAGCAAGGCCATTGTGAGTCGACGCATACAGCCAATTACTGCAAGCATAAGGCCAGCCATGGCAGTGGTCTAACCAGCTGATTTCACGTCAATAGAACGTCTTTCGGCTGTCAGTTTTCGTCCACGGTTACGACACTGTTGCCACGTGGGCACATGTTGGAAATTCACCGCATGGTGTAATTTGCGGGGCATGACACGTTCATGTTTGATTGCGCTTGTCGCAACCACCTCCTTGCAAGGGCTGTTGGCAGGCTGCGGTACCAAAGCCGCGCCGCCGGTTGGCCCGGTCAACACCGTACCAATGCCAGACGCGACCATCGAGAAAGCGGAGCTAATGCCAGTACCTACCCGGCCATGGCCATCGACCAAACGCCAAGACATCGTTGATACAATGTTCGGCAAAAAAATTGCCGATCCGTATCGTTGGCTTGAAGACGAAAAAGCGCCCGATGTTGTCGCGTGGATGACTGCGCAGGACGATTTTGCGCGCGCCGAATTGGCGAAGTTGCCAAAACGCGACGCCATTGCGGCACGCCTCAAGGAAGTCTTTTATTACGACGCGGTATCGGCCCCTCACCACGCAGGTGGTCGTTTTTTCTATACGCGCAAATTTGCGAATAAAGAAAAATCGATCGTCTTTTGGAAACAAGGCGAAACCGGCAAAGAGCAAGTGCTGCTCGACCCCAACACGATGAGCACCGACGGCACTACTGGGCTCGGCGGTTGGTGGCCTAGCTACGACGGCAAATATGTCGCGTACGCCATCAAAGAACACAACGCCGACGAGACCACGCACTACGTCATGGAAGTAGCGACCGGTAAAAAGCTCAGCGACAAAATCGAAGGCACCAAATACTCGGGTGCGTCGTGGTCGCCGGATAACAAAGGGTTCTACTACACCTACGTACCGCCGGTCTCGGACAAAATTTCGGTTGCCGATCGCCCGGGTTTTGCCGAAGTGAAATATCACTTACTCGGTGAAGACCCGAGAACCGACACGCTGATCCACGAATCCACCCAGAACGCCGAAACTTTTATTGGCGGTGGCATCTCCCGCGATGGCCATTGGCTGTTTGTGTCGGTGCAACACGGTTGGAATTCGACCGACGTGTATTTCAAAGACGCACGCAAAAGAGGCGCGCCTTGGCAAACGCTGATCGCGGGCACCGACGCGTCCTACGACGTGACGGCATGGAAAGATGTGTTCTACGTCAACACCAACGAAGGCGCGCCACGGTCACGCATCATGCGCGTTGATCCGGCCAAGCCTGCCCGGGCCAATTGGAAAGAATTGGTACCGCAAAACGAAGCCACGCTTGAAGGCTTTGGCATCGTTGGTGGCGCGATGGCGTTGACGTATTTGCGCAATGCTGCGAACGAAGTTGAGCTGCGTGATCTCAACGGCAAGCTGATCCGCAACGTGGCGCTGCCACCGCTTGGCACGTCGAGCGGCATCAGCGGTGAGCCCGACGAAGATACCGGTTATTTTTCATACACGTCGTTTACCGAGCCCCAAGTCATCTACAAGACGTCGATCAAAACCGGCAAGGTTGACGAGTGGGCGCGGATCAAGCTGCCCATCGACACCAGCAAGTTTGAAACCGAACAAGTGTTCTATCCATCGAAAGATGGCACCAAAATCTCGATGTTCTTGGTGCGCAAAAAGGGCACCGCGAAAAACAAAGCGAATCCAACGATTCTGTACGGCTACGGCGGCTTTAACGTCAGCCTAACGCCGAGCTTTGCGTCGTCGCGCGCAGTGTGGCTGGAAAACGGCGGGATGATTGCGATTCCCAACCTGCGTGGCGGCGGCGAATATGGCGAAGATTGGCATCGCGCTGGCATGAAGCTGAACAAACAAAACGTGTTTGACGACTTCATCTTTGCAGCGAAATTCTTGACCGCCGAAGGCTGGACCTCGTCGGAGCACTTGGCAATTCAAGGCGGCAGCAACGGCGGCTTGCTCGTCGGCGCCACCATGGCGCAAGCACCGGAACTGTTCAAAGCGGTGGTCTGCCAAGTACCGCTGCTCGATATGATTCGCTTCCATATGTTTGGCTCGGGCAAAACCTGGGTACCGGAATACGGCTCGGCGGAAAACGAAAAAGAATTCGCAGCGATCTACGACTACTCGCCATATCGCCGCGCCGTTGATGAAGGGCCGCGCAAGTACCCAGCGTTGTTGATGGCGTCGGCCGATCACGACGACCGCGTTGACCCTATGCACGCCCGCAAGCTCGCCGCGCAGATTCAATTCGCGCAAGTTGGGCCAGCGCCAGTGTTGCTGCGCATCGAGCGCAATTCGGGCCATGGCGGTGCGGACAACGTGAAACAAGCCGTCGAACAAACCGCCGACGTCTGGGCGTTCTTGTTGTCGCAACTGCAGTAGCGCAACCCGCGATCTATGTCGTTGACGTTGGTAGTAAGCATCGCCCTGGTCGTGTGGGCGGCCTCCATGGTGGTGATGGTGGTGCTGCAGCGGCGCTCGCCAGCCGCAACAATTTCGTGGCTGTTGGTGCTGACGCTGTTGCCCATCGTGGGCTGGGGCATTTACCAAATCATCGGACCACAACGGCTGGCGCGCTTGAAATTGAAACGCCGAATCAACCGCAACGTCGCCGACGAAGCCAGTGATGTTGCGCGTGAACTCGAAGCCGAAACACCGGGCTTGCACCGGCTGCAGCTTGCGCGCATTGCGTTCAGTGTTGGTGAAGCCCCGCCACTGCGCGCCAACGATGTAACGCTGTATACCGAAGGCGATGACGCCTACGCTGCGATTGCCGATGCGATCGCCAACGCCAAGCATCATATCCATCTTGAGTATTACATTTGGGAAAACGATGCCACCGGGCAAAAGCTCGCTGAACGCTTGCTCGCCCGTGCACAGGCTGGCGTCAAAGTACGCATCATCGTCGATGGGATGGGGGCGCGCGGCGTGCGTGGCAAATTTTTTGCGCCGTTGCTCGCTGCAGGCGGCGAAGTTGCGTGGTTCAACCCGGTTTCGCTGTGGCACTTGCGGCGGCGCCGCGCTGACTTGCGCACCCACCGCAAGATTGTGATCTGCGATGGCCGCATTGGTTTTACTGGGGGCATGAACATTGCCAACTGCCACAGCGCGCAGACCGACGGTACCGCGGCGTGGCGCGATAGCCATGTGCGAATTACCGGCTCGGCGGTGCGCTCACTGCAACGTTTGTTCAACGAAGATTGGCTCTACACGTCGGGCCACGCACTGCCGCGCGACCCTATGTATTGGCCGTCGGTGCAGCCCCAGCTTGGCCCCGGCGACCAAATCGTGCAAGTCATTGGATCGGGACCTGACACCACAGGTTACGCAATCAAGAAGTTCATGTTTGCTGCGATCAACCAAGCCGTCGAACGCGTATGGCTTACAACGCCGTACTTCGTCCCCGACGAAAGCGTGTTAGCCGCGCTCATGTCGGCAGCATTGCGCGGGCTCGACGTGTGCGTGCTGGTGCCGCAAAAAGGCGATAGCCGTTTGGTTGACCTCGCAGCGCGTAGCTACTTTCCGGAGCTGATCGAAGCTGGCGTCAAAATCTATCAATACCAACCGCGTTTCATCCACGCCAAAACCTTGGTGGTCGATCAAGATGTGGCGCTGGTCGGCACTGCGAATTGCGATGTGCGCAGCTTCCATTTGAATTTCGAAGTCGTCGCAGTGATGTACGGCGACCATATTCCAGCCGAGCTCGCTGCTGCGTTTACTCACGACATGGGAAACGCCCGTCGAGTGCAACAATACCCACCACCAAAGCATCCCTTTGCCAGTCGCTTAGGCGAAGCCAGCGCGCGGTTGCTGTCGCCGTTGCTGTGAAATTTCGGCACACCGTGCGCGTCAGTTTCCGACGTGATCCTGCACACAGAGTTCGAATATTTCGGGGCTAACTACGGTACACATTACATGATGCAGTTACGCACCATGGTTTGTTCCCTCGGGTTGCTTGCCGCTTGTAGTGGCCCAGCCAAAAATGCGCGGCCATACGCTGAGCCTAAGGTTGCCGATGTGATCGCGAAGCTGGCCGCCGCACGCGCACGCATACATTCGTTCAATGCCGAAAGCGTCATGGACTATTGGCTCGGCAAAGATCGGCTCAAAGGCACCGTGTTGGTGATGGGAACGCCAGGCGCGAAGGTTCGCTTTAACGCGCTATCGCCGGCTGGCGACGCACCGATTATGGATATGGCCTGCAACGGGCAAGACTTTGCATTGGTCGACATCCAAAACAACTGCACGCTGGCCGGGCCCTGCAATGCCGATTCAATTGCGCAGCTACTGCGGGTACCGATGACGCCGGATGACTTTTTCTATTTGGCCATGGGCCAGACGCCCGTACTCAACAATGGTGCCGATGTCACTGGCAAGGTCACGTGGGACGCAAGTGCGGGCGTGGAGCGCGTCGAGCTCACTGCCGCCGCGGGCTCGCAAACGCTAGTTATCGACGGCAAAGATGGCCATTGGGATATTCGCAAAAGCGAACTGCGCGATGCCGCAGGCAAAATGATTTGGTCGGTGGAAAATACTGACTTTGATGAACTCACCGATGCCAGCGGAGCGAAATTTCGGTTGCCGAACAAGACGCGGTTCCAATCGCCATCTGAGAAAGCCGACTTGTTGGTTGATTGGCAGGATCGCACGGTAAATCAGCCGATTACCGACGACAAGTTTCAGCTGACGCCACCGGCAGGGCTGCCGATGTGTGGCAGCAAAGCTGCCCCAGGCGCAGCAACCAAATGAACCCCACCAGCCCGCAGGCCGTCGCGCGGCAAAATGACATTCAGTCGTTTTTCCTCTAGATATAGCGACGGGATCCCACTACGGTCGGCTCGAATATGTTGCGGCAGTTGTATCGATACGGAATATCCCTGAGCTTCGTAAGCGTTGCGCTCGCGGGCTGTCGCAGCAGCGATGGTAAACGGACCGTGACGACAACGCCGGCAACCGCGCCAGCGCCTACCAACGCGGCCGACCGTACTTGGTCGACCGCAACGCCGGCCCAAGTATTGGGCCAGTATTTGAACTTATCGTTGGCACGGCGCCACGAGTCTGCGTACGCACTGCTATCGGCGAAAGACCAACGTGCGCGCGCATGGGTAACCTATGTCAACGCGGAGCGCGAAGCCGACCGGCTACGCGACCAAGTAGGTGCGCTGGGTCAGCCGACATACAAG
>JAKQOD010000380.1 GCA_029565465.1 Deltaproteobacteria bacterium | reverse complement strand
CGGCAAGTTGCCCAGTGGGTGTACTTTTGCGATCAGCCCGTGGCCGTACAAGCGCATGAGCGCGCTGCGTTCTTCGCTCATTTGCAAGTCAGCGCCAATACCGACGTCGGTATGCGTTTTGCGTTTGCAGGCGACGTGACGCAGGTGAACGCAGCGCTTAACGCAAGCGTGTGCTTTACCAAACAAGAGCGCGGCACCATGAACATCGATGTTGCGTGGAAAGCCAACATTGATGGCAATGAAGTGGATTTGCCCGAGCCGCTTGCACAATGGCAGCCCGACGATGGCGTGTTGCACACGATGGATCCGATGCGCGTCGCGGAACTGACGCAAGGCTTGGCCGCGTTGGGCTATCAGCGTGGCAAAGTGTGGGCCGTGCCGTTGGCACGCGTCGCAACCATCGTTGATGAGCTGGTGAAGCTGCGCTGTGAAATTTGGTGGGAAAAACAGCGTTTCACAGCTGAGCCGGCGTTGGATATTAGCGCCCGTAGTGGAATCACCTGGATTGATGTCGAAGTCACTTTCGGTGAAGGCGAACAGCGAATCGAATTGCCCGCCTTGCTACGCTCGGTCCAGCGGCGGGCCTCAATGGTGCGATTGGCTGATGGTTCGGTAGCGCGCCTTACCACCGAAGCTAGGCTGCGTTTGGAGTTGTTATTGCGCGCGGCCAACACAGTGGACGTCAACCTGTTGCGGTTTGCGAACCACGAAGCTGCCATCGTCGACGAACTCGCTGGAGTCGATGGCAACAGTGGTGCTACCGGCACCTTTACTCGCGACGCTGCGTTTGCGGAGCTGTGTGAGCGGGCACGTTTACCTACGGCGCCGCCTGCGGTCGCAGCGCCTGCCGATTTTGCTGCAACGCTTCGACCGTACCAACTTGAAGGGTTGGCGTGGCTGCAGCAACTTGCGCGCGAACAGCGCGGCGGTTGCCTCGCGGATGACATGGGGCTGGGCAAGACCGTGCAAGTCCTCGCCCATCTGTTGGCGTTGCATCAGCCCAGCCAAGGCGCATCCGGCAACGCGGTCGGTAGGCGGCCGGCCAGCCTGATCATCGCACCCGTGAGCTTGCTTCCGCATTGGCGCAACGAAGCCGCGCGATTTGCGCCAACCCTCCGAACGCTGAGCTGGTATCGCAACGAAAGCGGCACGCTGGCGCACGTGGCCGAGTTGGCCGACGTGGTGGTCACGAGCCATGGCACGGTTCGGCAACATGCTGCGGAGTTTGCCGCGCGGCCGTGGCTGGCTGTCGTCATCGACGAGGCCCAAGCGATCAAAAACGAAACCACCCACTTGGCAGCCGCCGTGCGTGAACTGACCGCAACGCATCGCTTGGCGCTTTCGGGCACGCCAATGGAGAACCGCTTGCGCGATGTGGCTTCGCTGTTTCGTTTTCTCCAGCCAAGCGTCGCCGCACCGGGCACAGCGCTGCACAATGTCTGTCAGCCGATCGATCCTGATGTTGATCCCGACGGGTTACTGGCGCGCAAGGCCGCGGTCACGGTTGGGCGCTTATTGGCTCCCTATATGTTGCGCCGAACCAAACGTGACGTGTTGACGGAGCTGCCGAGCAAGACTGAGCAAACCGTTGAAATCGAGCTGTCCAACGATGAACGCGCATTTTACAAATCGATGCTTGCGCAGTTCATCCAACAGGGCGTTGCACGCACGTCTTTTGGTGGTAGGCCGAATCCTCAATTGCTCGCTGCGATGTTGCGGCTGCGACAGGCGGCTTTGCACCGTGGGCTTGTCGATTCGACATTCATCCACCATTCGAGTTCGAAGATCGAATTTCTGCTGGAACGCCTTGTGGAGATAGGCGCCGCGGGGCATCGGGCGTTGGTCTTTTCACAATTTACTTCACTGCTGCAAATCGTGAGTGCTCGGCTGCGCGCGCAGCGCATATCGTTCGAGTATCTCGATGGCCGCACGCGTGATCGAGGCGCCGTCGTGGACCGCTTTCAAGCACCGACGGGGGCGCAGGTGTTTCTCATCAGCTTGCGCGCAGGTGGTGCGGGGCTCAACCTAACCGCAGCCGACTACGTGTTCTTGCTTGACCCGTGGTGGAACCCCGCGGTGGAAGCGCAGGCCATTGACCGTGTGCATCGCATTGGTCAACAGCGCCCGGTGACGGCATATCGTTTGCTCGCACAAGATACGATCGAAACCAAGATGCAGTTGCTGCAAGCAAAGAAACAGGGGTTGGCGCAAGGCTTGTTTGGTGACCAAGGCGGTGTCGGCGCGCTAACAGCCGACGATCTCGCGTCCCTGTTTTCTTGACCGAAGCAGGCCGGTGCAGAGACGTAAGCAAAAGTAGGACGAAGCGTAATCTTTGAAGCGCCCGCGTTTGACTGATGACTTTCCACACCCTTGGAAGTACTGTGTGTATTGATGGCGACGCGGTTCTTGCTGATAGACGATCATGCGCTGATTCGTGAAGGCCTAACCCTAGCACTGGCGCGAGTGACGGAAATGGTCGATGTGGTGGAGGCTGCGTCGTCCGAACAGGCGGTCGAAATCTTGCATACCAGCCCACCGTTCGACCTCATCGTACTCGACATGCACTTGCCAGGGCGTTCTCGGCTCGATGCATTGACGATGGTGCGCACGCATGCTCCCAAAACGCCGATTGTGGTGTTGTCGGCCGAAGCGTCGTCGGGGCTTGTCTATGCGGCACTCAAAGCTGGGGCGCAAGGCTATATCCACAAAGGGGTTTCCACCGACGTGCTGCTCGGTGCGGTCCAGCTGGTGTTTGCTGGTGGTGTGTACGTGCCACCTCTAGTGTTGGAACCCGCCACCGAAGCCAGCGAGGCATCATTGACCGCGCGGCAAGAACAGGTCTTGATCGAGCTGACGCGTGGCGCGACGACGGCTGAAATTGCACGCAATCTCGACATCGCCGAAGTGACGGTACGGGTACATGTAGCCGCAATTTTGCGCGTGTTGCGGGTCGAAAGTCGGGAGCATGCGGTGCGCACGCCAACTGCCCAACGCTTGCAACAAGCACTCGCGGCGAGTGCGGCGGATTCAGAAGGCGTGGCCGCGGCTAGCGCTACGGTGCCGTAACACTATTCGCGATCTGGTTTGAGTTTAGCAATTGCTTTGCGCAACACGTGGGTTGCGACTGGCTTGTGCAAGACTTGATGGCCAGCGGATTGCAGCAGCCTCAGTTGGGCAGGTGGGGTTTCGCCGGTAATAATAAGTACAGGTGGAAGCGTGCCGAGCTCGGTTTTGATCGCTGCCAACACGTCTAACGCGGTTTGTTCGTGGGGCAAGCGAAAGTCGGTGACGATCGCATCGATCGCTCGCTGCTGACGCACGACCGCGAGGCTGCTGGCGGTATCGTCGGCCTGGACTACGTGGTGGCCCCAGCTCTGCAACAACAACCCTAGACTTTCGCGAATGAGGGCGTCGTCTTCAACGACCAAGATGGTGAGCGCCGTCATCGCAGGTGACGATGGCCGGGTCGGCGCCGGCGGTTCGGTCACCGCTCGTTCGATCGGGGCGCCGTTGCGGTCGAGTGCCGGCGTGGTAACCGGCACATCAAACCAAAACACCGAACCCCGGTGCTCGCGCGAGCGCACTTCGACACGCGTCTCAAGCAGGCGGGCGAGGCGCTCGACGATAGCTAGCCCAAGCCCAACCCCTTTGGTGCGATCACGTTCGGGATTGCCGAGTTGGTGAAACTCACGAAAGATCTCTTTTTGCTGGTTGTGGGGGATCCCGATTCCGGTGTCCCAAACTTGCACACGCAAGTTGGCGCCACGAGGCCGGAACGCCACCAATACAGTGCCGCTGTTGGTGTAACGAATGGCGTTAGCGACCAAGTTGCGCAACATCTGCGCAACCATGTCTGGGTCTGCAAGGATCCAACGCTGCGAAGGTAGCACGCGCAAGCGCAGACCCTTTTGTTGGGCGAGGTCGCCGAAGACCGCTTCAACCTGGCGCATCAAACTCGCCACTGGGAACGGGCGCGGTTGAGCCGTAATCACACCGGCGTCGAGGCGCGAGATGTCGAGCAGGCTATCGAGCTGTTGTTGCAACGCATCGACGGTGGCATCGATACGGCTCACCAAGTGGGCGCTGCGTGCTGGCAAGGCTTCGGCTTTGAGCGCGCTGACAAACATGGTCATGGCATGCAGGGGCTGTCGCAAGTCGTGGCTCGCAGCCGCGAGGAAACGCGTCTTGTCGCGGCCGGCTGCCTCCGCCGCTTCGCGCGCTTGCGCTTCGGTGACGTTGCGTTGCGCCAGCGACTTGGCCAAGTCGAGATTTTCGTAGCGCAAGCGAAAGGAGTCGCGCAGCGCGCGGTAGTTTTGCTTGCTCAGCGCTGCAACGCTACCGAGATATGCAGCTAACATGATGCTTAATGCCCGCGTTTGTTCCGACGAGGAATGCACGGATACCCAGATTAAGGGCAGCATTAAGGTGACCGCGCTAATGGCCATGACGGGCGGAATCGCAACAATCGATTGCGTGCCACCTGCGATATGGCCGGCGACTGCCAGCCCCGCAACCGCGAACAAAAGCATCGAAGGTTCGTGGGCGGGCAGCAGAATTACAGAGCCATAGACGGCGCCGGAAACGCCCATGATTGCAAACAGCGTGTGCCGCCAACCTCGCAGTTCATCGTTGCGTGGGCGCTGCCGATTGAAGCGTTGATACAAGCCCAAGCGGATGGCAGAGTTGACCCACACAGCGCCAAGCCAAATCAGGATACGTGGCGTGCTGACTTCGGCGTGACCGATCCACGCAAGCACGACCGATGACACCATCGCCGAAATTGCGATGGATGGCAGATGCGCGTACGCGAGCCGGACGCAGTCGGCGTCGAGATCGGACGGTGGCACGCTAGTCGAAAGGTCGGATGGCATATCGCGCGTCGTTGACAGTGCCACAGTTTGCATCGGTGGTCGACGACGACGGCGCTTTGGGTAGGCGATTCGCGATGGTCGTTGCGGTGATGCATTGTGTGCGCCGCTTGCGTGGCACCGGAGTCGCCTCACGCCCCCAAATCAAACGGCGGCCGACCAACTCTGCGCCGGAGTCGCTGCGTGGCTCGTTGCACCATGCCAATCGAAATAATGCGTCGTTCGAGGCGGCGTTTGCCCGGCACCTGCAACAGCATGACGCCAAGCAAGATGGTTAACAGGCCTTGGCCGGGCACGCCTGGTAAGCTCAACAACAGGCCGATGATCACCAGCATCGCGCCGCCAATATTGCGCACGACGCCGAGCAGCACCCGCAACGAGATGTGGCGGCGCGGCGTCGCTGTGGGTGGCGTTTCGCAAAAATAGTCGGCCGGCAGATAGATCAGCGCCAGCATCGTTGCGCCGACGCTGAGTACCACGGAGCCCACTGCAATACCCGCCACCGCGAAGGGATGGGTAGCGACGAGGTCACGCACCGCGTGCAACAGAGGCATCGTCGCCAGTGTACTGCATCCGCGCGACAACGCGCACGAACGCTTGAACTTCCGTGCACAATACGGCATGCAGAAGGCATGGATATCGAGGGCGTTTTAGCCATTGTGATGTCGTTGGGCATGGCACCCGCGATTGTCTATCTGCGCAATCAGCACAAGCTGAAGGAAAAACGCCTCGACCTCGAAGCCAAAGGTCTGTTGCAGGCTGGGCCGAACCTCAATGAACAAAAGCTGCTGGCCGAAAACAAGAGCCTGCGTGAACGCGTCGAAAACTTGGAATCGATCGTTTGCAACGTCGACCTTGAACTGAATCAAAAGATCAGCAAGTTGCTCGACGAGTCGCGCATGCAAGCACCGCGCGCGAACCCGACCGATGCGTTAGCGGCGACCGCGAACGTAAGCGCGGCCGAGCCGTTGCCGGCAGCCACCACCGCGGCTGCTGCTGTGCCGACGGGCGCACTCGACCGCACGGCAACCGCCATTGCACCGGCTGGTGCAACAGCGCCTAGCACCGACCCCGCCGGGCCGCGTTCCCTGGGCGTCTTGGCGCCCGGCCAAGTGCTCGCGAATCGCTATCGCGTGCAGCGCTTGCTGGGCCGTGGCGGCATGGGCGCGGTGTACTTGGCCGACGACGAAGTGCTCAACGAAATGGTGGCGCTCAAAGTTATTGCGGCTGGCGCCGTCACGTTTTCGCCCACCGATCAAAGCAATCTGATTGCGCGGTTTCGGCGCGAGGCGGCTGCGGCGCGCAAAGTTTCATCGCCTGCGGTCATTCGTATTCACGACCTGGGCGAAGCGCCGCCCGCGTTGTTGTATTTGTCGATGGAATACTTCGCAGGCCGCACCTTGGCCGAATTGATGGCGCAGCGTGGCCTGGTGCCGATCGGCGACGCCTTGGATATGCTGACGCAAATCTGTACCGGGCTTGATGCAGCGCACCAAGCCGGTGTGATTCAC
>JAKQOD010000349.1 GCA_029565465.1 Deltaproteobacteria bacterium | reverse complement strand
TCCTGCTGGCGCGCGGGCGCAGTGCCCTCGCCGAATTGCAACGCCGCTCTCCGACGACGACTGGCAGCGGCGCGCGCCAACGCTTGATAGCAATGCTGCGGCGCATCGATGCGCTTGCGGCAGCGCCGTTGATTGTGCGTGCGTTGGTGCAAGGTGAACTCACCGGGCCCGACGCCACCGAAGAGCTAGCGGCACTGGCGACCCGCAACGCGGCAAGCGAACTGCACAGCATTGCGTTTGCAACCACGGCTTCCGACGACGTGCGGCGCATCGCCATCCAGCAACTCGCCACGCTGAGCCCAGCGAACGCGGCAGGCTTATTGCCGCTGCTGGGCCAGGGCTCGATGCTACTCCGGCGCGTTAGCATTCAAGGCGCGGCCAAAGCGCCGCTGGCTGACCTCATGCATGCCGCGGACGCGCCCGACACGACATCGGGCGACGTGTGGCAGGCGCTACGCCTAGGGCTCGAACGCGCCACCACCGCTGAGCAACTTGCAGGCGTCTCACTTGCGACGAAACATCTCGCCAGCGCGGCGACCTGGGAGGTGCAAGCGCGCTTGGTTGGACTTTGTGCGGCTTTCGGCGACGACAGCACGCTGCACGCCGTCGCAGCACAAGCCAACGTGCGTAGCTCGGCGACGCTGCGGCTCTGGCTAGTTCGCCATGCCGCCAACAATCCACGGGCATTCACAACATTGTTAAGTTTGCTCGACGATACCGACCCAGGCGTGCGCGCTCAAGCCAGCGAGAGCATTGCAGCGTATTTGCGCCGAGGTGGCGTCGCCAGCGCTACCAGCGGTCCGTGGATCGCAGAGGGTGCACGCGATCAAGTCAGCACGGCCCTAGCCTCGCGGCTTGGCAGCGACAGCTGGGCGTTGGTGCGGCGCGCCGCTGCTCGAACGCTTGCGGTAAATTGTGGCAATGCCGCGGTGCCAGCGCTGCGCAGCGCAATCGAGCGCGATACCAACGTTGAGGTGCAGCTCGACGCATTGGACGCGTTGGTTGCATGTGATGCCTCCGCCGCCGAAGCGGTGGTGATTGCGACGTGGAGTAATACTTCCCGTTCGGCAGAATTACGCGAACGCGCAGTGGCGTTGGGCGCTCGCCAGCCCAAACTGATTGCCCGCTTGCGGCAGCAACTGCGAGCGTGGCGGGCAGCAACCAGTGACGCGGATGCACAAGCATTGCGCTTGGCCCAAAAAGCGGCAGTCGAACTTGGCCGCGCGGGTGCCACGATGCCTGCCCACCGGGCTGCGATTCGCACCGACTTGCTCGATGCGCTCGGCGATAGCGCCTACCCTGAGATTGTGGCGGCCGCCATCACAGGGCTAGCGGAACTCGGTGAATTGTGCGGCCCGGCCAACAACGCGATCTTGGCTAAATATCTACGTAGCGATGATCAAATGGTGGTGCTCGCCGCCAAACAAGCTATTGCGCGATGCAAACCGCAGGCGAACAGCGAATAGAGTTAAGGCGTGCCCAAGCTAACAAGCCGCGAGTGCTGCCACTAAGTCCGGCTGCCCAGCCTCGAACTCAAGGCCACGTTGGAACATCGCTTTGGCTTTGTCGGCCTGGCCCATCGCCATGTGGATCTGACCTAAGGCCAAGTACAAGAGGCCCTTGGTAACACCATATGTTTTGGCTGTCGCTGGGTCGATCGACTGCAACACCATCGATTGATAGATTCGCCGCGCTGATTCCCACGCTTGGGTCTGCACGTATAACTTGCCCAGGCCCACCATCGTTGCGACATCAGTCGGCTGTACGCGGAACGCTTCTTCGTACGCGGCTTGGGCCCCCGCAAGGTCGCCGCGCTGCACCAATAACGCACCTTGCCGCTGGCGATAGCGCCCAGCATCTTTGAGGCGCTTGGCGGCTTTGGCTTCGGTTGCAAGTTGCTCAAACATAGGTGCTGCGCGATCGAGCTGACCTGCTTTGACATAGGCGTCAGCCAGCGCAAGTTGCAATTCGGAATCTTGGCCACGCAATTCCACGGCGCGTTGTAGATACTCCAACGCATCAGCATCAGCGCCGCGAGCAGTGGCTAGCCGCGCCAGCTCAGCGCATACCCCCGCTTGCTCTGCGACTGGCGTCCGCGCTAGCCGCGTTGCCAACAATTTCTCCAGCAACCGGTCATCAGGTTCCTGACGAGCCAGTCGCTCAAGCGCGGTCGCGGCGTCGACATGCTGTGGATCATACTCAAGCGCCCGCTGCAGATGCGCTTTACCATCGGCACTGCTACCGTCGTTATC
>JAKQOD010000345.1 GCA_029565465.1 Deltaproteobacteria bacterium | reverse complement strand
GATAGCCGGCTTCGGTGGTTTCGATCAAGCTGGACGTGCTTTGTGGACCGTCGATGAGTGCACGAAGTTTATGGATAGCGTTGTGCAAGCGCTTGTCGTGGAACAACGGATGGTAAACGTTGCCCCACGCTTGTTGGACCAAGGTCTCTTTGCTCGCATCATTTTGCGCGGCAACCAGCAGTTCGAGTAACCGCCACAACATTGGCCGGTTCTGAAATTCAACAATTTCACCGTCACGGCGCCAAACTCGACGCTTTGCGTGATCGAGCCCCCAGCCACTGCGCCACTCGGTTTGGGTGGTGGCACGTACACCGGCCGGTTGGCGGTGAGCACAGACCGCACGGTCGAGATGATCGGCGCGTTGCTGGTCGCCCAGCAAGTACTGGGCGCGGCGCGCACTGGGGCCGCGGCCACCTGCAAGGCGTTCGTATTCATGTGGCGTGTCGGCGGCGATCGCGAGAAACAAGCGTGCATCATCGGCGAATCGCGGTGATTCGAGTTGTGTTGCGATTGTTGCCAAACGGGTTGCGGCGTCGCGCAGTTTTGCAAAATCGCCAATTGCGCTGAAGGCTTCGCATTCGCCGACGATGGCTTCGCCCACCCACCACGCGAGGCCAACCCGGGCCGCCAAGGCCGCCGCATTGCCGGCGATTTCGACGGCGTTGATATCACCCGCTAGGGTTGCGCGCTCCCATTGCAAAGCAAGCGATGCTAAGCGCCAATCGGTGCCTTCGCATGATTGTGCTGGTTCTGGTGCGAAGCCCTCACGGCGTAACGTCAACCGCAGCCGATGTACTGCAGCGCATTGATCGAATAGCAGATTGTGCATTCGTGGCACCGGCGCACAAGCAGGCGCAAGCAGTGCTGCGCGGGTCAAGAGATAGTTGGCCCATGCGCCGATTAGGCCTGGGTTGTTAACCGCTAAATCGCTCGCTTGGCCAACCGCGAGCGCGGTATCGCCACGGATGATCGCAAGCTGACAGCGAATGAGCGATGCAAACGGATGGTGGATGGAGGCTTCGGCTGCGATGTCGATCGCCGTAGCCAAGGCCGCTTCGCTGGCTTGCAGATGGCTGCCGTCCGCAAGCAGTGCTGCCTGCAACAACGCAACGCGGCGGCGAAAGAATGGCGTAAATCCTTCAGATGGCGTCGTGTTGAGGCGCGCTAGGATCGCTGCACATTCCGGCAATTGTGCAGCATCGTGATGGGCCGCTGCAACTTGCAACCAGATTTCAGCGAAGTGCAACGTTAGCGGTTCCTCGATTGAACACAGTACGCGGGTCACCTCTGCAATACTGGCCTCGGCTTCCGTCAACATACCGAGATTGACTGCATAGCGCGCGCGCAATGCCAACGTTCGCAACCGCAAGCTCGGCGATGTAATCTGATCGCAACGCTCAAGCGCGGCTTCAATATCGCCGTGCGTGCCCAACAAGCGGGCGGCAAGCAACCGAGCTTTGTCGGCGTCTTCGACCGGCAGCCGTGATGCCGCGAGATCAGCATCCGCGATCGCAGCTTCAACGTTGCCAGCGCGTGCTTGGCCCTCGGCCCAAAGCACGGCGTCCTGATCGGATGGTGGGCGTGGTAATCGGCGCAGTACATTGCTGTCACCACGATCGGTTGCAGCTCGCAAGCGCCACGGCGCAAACAGCGTGGCTTTGGAATTGGCAATCTTTGCTGCTGCGCGTGAGGTTGCGCGCGGCGTTGGCGACGATTGCAAGATCGCATATGCCGTTGCATCGAGTTGATAATCGAGGGCGATTGCCAAGGCTTCTTCGCGCAAGTCGTCTTGGTTTGCACTTCGCAATTCCGCAACCAGCTGTCGTGCCGTTGCGTGCGGCAATTGTGGCGTTGGCTGTTTGTGGAGTTCGGGTAACAGCGCAATTCCGTGCGGCGTTTCAAGCAGCAAGCCCAGCGCTTGCAGCTCGGCGATGGCCGCTGCGCTCTCCGGTAACAGCTTCGCGATGATCGTACGCGGTACCTCACAATGCACGTGTGCTAGCAGCGTGGTAACGGCGCTATTGAGCAATAGTGCATTGTCACGTAGCGCCGTGCAAAGTTGCCGCAGCCGATGCGGTGACCCAGCGGCTGCCGCGATGCCAATCGCGCGTTGCGCTTCGTAGGTTTTGTTCGGCATCCACGCCGACCAAAGTTGGCCGAGCGCATCGGCATTGAGCGGTCCAAGCTCCACGAGGTATTCCATCAACGACGCGGGCACATCAGCCTCGGTGATGATGATCCATTGTGTTGCCCGCCCGTAGTGCGCAAAGATCCTTGCAAGCTCCCAAAGTTCGGTGCTTGCATTGTTAACTTCGAGCACCACGATACCGGCGAGCGCTTCACCCGCGTCGAGCGTCGCACGATGGGCCGTGGCTGGATCGTTCAACGCTGCGATTGCCGCGGTGGTATCGATGGCATGTTGCAAACCGTCGACGATCGTTGTCGTGATGTGGTGGTTGGCGCAATCCAGCTGCAGCTGCAGCGTGTTTTCGACGCGCGATCGAAATTTGCGATGGATAATGTTGCGTACCAACGTTCGTTTGCCGATGCCGGGCTTGCCTTGCACAACGGCAAGCGTGGCGCTTCGCAACAATTCAACCAGCCGCGTCGCTTCTACGTCGCGGCCGACGAACTTTGGAGGTGGGTTACCAACCCGATGCGCCAAAGGAACCACACACATGAATGTGCCACAGTAACTCGTTAATGTCATTGCTGTTTTTGAGGAAACCCAAAGGGGGGGTAATGGAGTAGCTCGATCGCATCGAAGCGTTCGATAACCCACGCAGTGACTACTGACCTAAAGTCTGTGCCAGGGGGAATTCCTGCGCTTGATCCGCTGCTGCAACGCCAATTGCGTCGCGCTGGCATTGCGCCTGGGGTTGGCCCACAAACGACTGCGGAGTGGGATGCGCTGCTGCAAGCTATCAATGATCACTATGTGCATAGTGCGGCTGACCGCGAGCTGATGAATCGCACGCTTGAGATGTCGACCAATGAAGCCGAGCACTTGCGCACGCGAGTTGAAGGCGAGCGCGATCGTCTCTTAGGTATGGTGGCCGCCATTGGTGAGGCGCTTGGTCAATTTGGTTCACTGCTCCACGAAGATTCCAATTCGGCAAGCCAGGTGGCCGCTGCCAAAAGCAGGTTTGCAGCGCAGCTCCAAGCTCTGCTGCGCGATTCTCGAATCAACGAACACACGAATGAAGTCTCGATTATTCGGACCAATATGGTCCGGTTGGCAGACCAATTACTAACGGTACTTAGCGCTGCGCGCGAACGGGCAACGGTTCGCAAAGAGCTCGAAGTCGCCGGCGCCGTGCAACAGTTGTTGGTGCCAGGGCATTCCGAGATCGATCGGCAAGGCATTCGGGTAGTGGGGTATTGTGCGCCAGCCGCCGAATGTGGCGGCGATTGGTGGACCGTCGAAGATTTGGCGAACGACCGCGTGCTTGCCATGAGTGGCGATGTCAGTGGGCATGGCGCGTCGGCCGCGATTATTACCGGCGTGGCTAAAGCTGCCTGCGACTTGGCTATCGAGGTAACGCAGGGGCAAATCTCGGCTGGTGATCTGCTGGGCTTGATGAACGCAACCTTGTTTCGGGTCGCGCGCCGCCAACTCATGATGACGTGCGTTGCAACCGTGTTTGAACCAGCGACTCGCACCTTAACCGTTGCGAACGCGGGCCATCCATTTCCCGTATTGATTCGCGCCGGCGTGATTCATCCATTGATGGCTGAAGGCTCACCGCTGGGTGCTGCGGCGACTTCCAACTACGCGCCGATCACCGTGCAAGCCGAACCCGGCGACATTATGGTGTGTTTTACCGACGGCATTGTCGAGGCGGAGAACCGCTTGGGTGAGCAGTTTTCTGAAAAACGTTTGCGTGCGGTCAGCCAGCGCGCCGCGGCGAGTGGTGCGGTTGCAGTGCGCGACGCCATCGTCACAGCGGTGAATATGTTCCGCGACAATCAGCCGGCGAGCGATGACATGTCGTTTGTTGTGCTGTCGATTCTGTAATTCGTCTTTGCTTTTGGGGGCCATGTGCATACCGACTCACTTTCGTATGATTTGAAATCTCGTCGCTGGAGCCAAGACTCTTTTCCAGCGAGTGATTCGCCTAGAACATTGATTCTGGCATTTGGATCGCCAGAGTTTGCGGACCATCCAAGAGTGCTTGCGGACTTGGCGCGGCAATACCCGCGCTCGTTGATGATCGGCTGTTCCACCGCAGGCGAAATTCACGGCGCTGAAGTGCGCGATAACTCGCTGGCGGTAACCGTCAGTCGTTTTGATAAAACCGATTTGCAACTGGCGTCGATCGACGTGGCAAGCATTGCTGACAGCTACAACGCTGGCAAAGCGTTGGCGATGCGGCTAACTGCCAAGCCAGGCTTGCGCGCCGTGATGGTGCTCAGCGAAGGACTTAACGTCAATGGCACCAAGTTGATTCAAGGCATCAACGATATTGTTGATGATAAGGTAGTCGTGACCGGCGGCTTGTCGGGTGACGGCGCAAACTTTAAGCGCACGTGGGTTGCGGTTGGCACCAAGGTGCAGCCGAACGTCGTTGCGGCCGTTGGTTTCTACGGCGACTACATCAACGTTACCCACGGCTCCAAAGGTGGCTGGGATAAATTCGGCCCCGAACGTGTGATCACACGCTCGGAAGGCAACGTGCTGTTCGAGCTGGATGGCAAGCCGGCGCTGCAGTTGTACAAAGAGTACCTCGGTGAAAAAGCCAAAGACTTGCCGGCGTCAGGGCTGCTGTTCCCGCTGTCGCTGCGCGCCAACGCCAAGGACGACAAATTCGTCGTCCGCACGCTGCTTGCGGTTGACCACGAAGCCAATTCGATGACATTTGCCGGCGACGTGCCGACCGGCCACTTGGTGCAATTGATGCGTGCACACTTTGACCGCTTGGTTGATGGCGCACGTGGCGCAGCCGAAATCGCCGCGAAAGGCCGGCCGCAAGACGACGAAACCTTGGTGGTTGCAATTTCGTGCGTTGGGCGTCGCTTGGTGCTTGGCGCGCGCATCGACGAAGAAGTTGAAGCTGTACGCGAATCGGTGTCGAACAATGCGCACATCACCGGCTTCTACTCGTACGGCGAGATTAGCCCTTACGGGATTGGCAAATGCGATTTGCATAATCAAACGATGACCTTGACCGTGTTCACTGAATCGGACAAAGCCATCGCACATGCGCCGGAGCCGCGTGCGGGCAATGTTGCGGCCGTCGGCACGGTGCGTCCGGTTGGCGTGCCACCAGCGGCGCCGGCCATCGCGGTGCGGGCCAGCCGGCCGTCGATTCCGATCACCATTCCGACCACATCAAGTGCTAGCGCTCCGGTTGCGGTTTCAATTACCGCGCCCGTATCGCGCCCAGTAACCTTGGCCAAAGCGGACCCGGAAATTACCGCGGTTGAAGGCATCCCGACCGGTCCGATTGTGCGGGTGCCGCGGACTGGCAGCGGTGATCTGCAAATCAGCACCTCGTTTGAAGAAGGCATGCAAGTGGTTCGGCTTGCCGGCCGGTTGACCGAAGCGTTTCGCGGCGCGCAGCTAGGGCAGTCGCTCAGTGGGCGTGTTGTGTTTGATTTGGCAGATGTAGAACGAGTGACGTCGTTCGGGGTGCGCGAGTGGCTGGCAATGCTGGCTGCAGGCGATCGCATCACCGAGACTTATTTTATGCGTTGCTCAGAATCGATCGTGAATCAACTCACCATGATTCGCAAATTCGATGGCGGCGCCCGCGTGGTGTCGTTTTATGCGCCGTATCTCTGCGATAGCTGCGGTAACGGTTACGAGCGTTTGTTTGATTGTGAGCGCGACGCTGGTGAGATTGCTGGCGCTGCGCCAGCGAGCACAGCATGTCCACGCTGCAATGAGATCGGTAGCTTCGACGATGATCCGCGATCGTACTTTGCATTTGCCACTGCGCATTTGCGTGGCGCTCTGCCAACCGAGATTCGCCAGGCGCATTCGTTGCTGTTGGCGCGGCCCGAAGATCACAACCGTGATGAAATCGAAAAGCTAGTTGAGGCAGATCGCACGCGGTTGCGCATCAATGCAAAACTCTCAAGCCAGTTGCGCTGGCGTCGCATGTTGGAAGGCATCGAAGGTGCCTTGACGGTTGACCTGGCCGCTAGCACCGGCGCCGACGCAGCCGGCGCAACCGAGTTGATGCGCGCCTTGAGTGCACTACCTACCGATGTCACCGCGACGGAAATCGAACATGCACCAGCCGTGGTTGTCGGCAAGTGGCTCGAGTCGACGCCGAAGCGCGTGACGATTGCCTCTACCACCGTCGATGCGTTCTGTGCATCGTGCCAAGCGGCGCGCCCGTCGTTGCTGCCGTTGGCGGACTACATTGCCGAGCAAGTCAAAGGTGGTAGCTATCGCATGCAATGCAAGCGTTGCAATGCCGACTTGGAAATGCGGCTGAGCTCAGCTGCGCAGCAATTGATCGCCAAGCATGCAGCCATGATCAAAGCTGCTGCACCATCCGCGGCGCCCGTTGTCAAAGCCGCAGCGGTCGAGCCAGCGGTAGCGGTTAGCCGGCCAGCAACGGCTGCGTTGGTACCACCCAAGGGCACCAATTGGCTGGCTATCGGTGGTGCGATCGTGCTCGCTGCAGGTGCTGGTGCTGGGATTTTGCATCTTGCCACCCGCAACAAAGCGGCAACGCCGCAGCCGGTTGTAGCGACGCCTGCGCCGGCAGTTGCGGTCACGGAACCAACGCCGCCGTCGCCACCGCCAACTGCGAACGGCTCGAATGCTGTGCTGCCACAAGCAGGCAGCAACGCTGCCAACAGCTGGCAAGCCAATGCCGACTTGCCGCCGGCGTGGGTGGAAAGCAAGTTGGTCATCGACACCGAAGCCGTGTTTATTGTTGGCGAAGCCCACGCGGCAACGCTGGAGCGGGCAAGCGAAGCTGCGCGCGAAACCGGCACGTTGCGGTTGCTCGATGCGGTTGCACATGGCCTCGACGGCAGCAAGGTGAGCGCGTTTCTACAGCCGCGCCTGCGCCGCGACGATTCATCCGCCAACGCTGATATTGCCGCGCGTTTCGTACGGCAATTCGGCGATGTGGCA
>JAKQOD010000255.1 GCA_029565465.1 Deltaproteobacteria bacterium | reverse complement strand
GCATTTGCGTAACTTCGCTTGCGCTCGCATGTTCGAAGCCATAGTCGCCGTAGAAGCCTTTGACGTTCTTGACGGCTTTACGTGCGAGGTCAACGATTTTGCCAACCGTGGCTCCGTTGCCGTCGATCCAAATGATGTAATAATCGTTTTGGGCACCGCCGATTTCGGTTGCAAACGCACCACTGCCTGGCAGGTCGTTGAGCGCGCTATTGATGCGTTGCACCACCAAGCGTCCGACCGCGAGGGCTTGGGTGCGCGTCTGTAGCTCGTGTGGCAGCGGCCATGCTAACACCACGCCCGGCTGCTCAACGTTGGTGTACAGCGTTAGGTTGCGGCTGGCGCCGTCGATGTGTGCGGTCTCAACGTGCGCCACCACGTTGCGTGGCGGCAGGCGCGAGAACTCAGCCAGCGCTGCAACAACGGCGTCGTTGGTCACCGGGCCGGCAATCGCAAGCACCGCGTTGTTCGGCGCGTAATGTTGGTTGATGAACTGACAAGCTTGATCTTTGGTGATTGCCGCTACTGTCGCAGGCGTGCCGACGACTCGGCGTCGATACTCATGATTGGCCGGGAACATCGCGTTGCTTAGGCTCTGATACAAGTCGCCAGCGACTAGCTCGTGTTGTTTAACTTCGGCCACCACCACAGCGCGCTCACGTTCGAAGTCTTGATCGGCGAGCGTGTTACAACGCAGCGCCAAGCGCAGGGCTTCGAGATGCAGCACCTCGCGGAGCTTATCGGGCTCAAACTTGGTGATGTAGTCCGTGGTGTCGAGCGTGGTGACTGCGTTGGTGTACACGGTAGCGCGTTTGAGTTGGTCGCCCAACGTATCGACGCCGACGCGCATTTCGAACATCAAGTGTTCGGCCAGGTGCGCCAAGCCTTCTTGGCCGACAGGGTCGTCGATCGCGCCGACTTGGTAGCGCAGTCTGAGGCTGACGAGGTCGGCTCCGGGCTGTGGCAACAACAACACGGTGGCGTTATTGCGCACCCCGATTTCCGTCATTGGAAAACGCAATTGCAGATTACGAGCAGGGGCGTCGGGCCGTTTGTGCCGCAGGCCATATCCCAAACAACCGACGCTGTGGAGGGTGACAATAAGGAACACCGCGCGCAGTGCGCGGCTGTGCGAATTGATCATGCGAGCTCTCTCAATTTCGGCGCTAGCGCCAGGTCGGTGTAATTTTCAATGCTGCGAACGCTGCGGTCACTGCGGCTTTGGGCCCCGCGAGCGAAATCACTTCTTGGCTCGGCACTAATTCGGCCGCCAGGTACGGCACGATGTCTGGATAAGTCAGCTTCGCAATCTCAGCGGGTAGCTCGCCGGCTTGTTGTGGCGAGAGGCCCATTTCGGTGGCACCGACTAGCACGCTTGCCAAATCTGCGCTCGATGTTGGGTCGCCGGATGCTGCAAGCGCCGCTTTTCGGCGCGCAACAGCAAAGGTTCGCTTGGCTAAATCGCTACCATCACCAAGCGCTGCGATCCGCGTGCGTAGCAGCGTTAATGCTTCCACGACACGCGCCGGATCGACTAACCCTCGCACGATATAGGTGCCACCTGCGGCGTCGTAGTTGTATTTGCCTGAAACACCATAGCTGGCCGCAAGTTCGTTTCGCACCGCACCACTGGCCTCGTCGAGCATGGCGCCAATGAGCACGCGAGCGGCGCGCGAGGTTGCTGTCGTTGGTGTGCTGGGATATGCAAGAAACACACTTACTTGCGATGCTTGGTTGCTAGCTGCGAAGGCGCCACCAGTGGGTTGGCGAGCCGGCAACGGGGCAGTTGTGCTGGAACCTCGCCAATCGTGGAAGACGTAAGCAATCCAGGCTTCGACCGCCGCTTCGTCGAAATTGCCAGTCACGATGAGGGTGGCTTTGTTTGGCACAACGGTACGGCGCGCATACCGCACCGCGTTTTCTGCAGTTAGCTTGTCGAATTGGTAGAAGCTCGATAGGTTGCTTTGGGTATATGGATGATCTTTGCCGTAGAGCGCAGCGTAGCGCGCGCTGGTGCCGGCTTGCTCGAGTTTTTCTTCGGCGGTTAAGCCGCGTTTGTAGGCAGCGACTGCATCGCGGACCTCCGCCGGATCATAACTACCCGAAATCGCCCAACGCTCCATGCCACGAAGCAAGATGTCGAGATACGCGGCTGCGCCAGAGACGTGGTACAGGGTGATGTCGTCGAGTACTGCGCCTTGGCGTGAGCCGCCCGCTCGGTAGTACAACAGCACGCTTTGGTAGTCGGTGTTGCGCATCGAAAGCGCGTCCACCGAAAGCTGGGCAATCCCGCGCTGCTTCGCAGGCTCAAGCGCTGCGCCCGTGCTCAGTACGAGTGAAATATCAATGACGGGTACTTTCGCATTGGGCGCAGTGATGACCGTCAACCCGTTCGGTAGCGCACGTTCTTTGATTGCGCCGAGGCGGTTTTTGCGCGCTGGCAGCGCAAGCGGCGTCATGGCGACCTGTGCTTCACCTTGATCTACCGGTGGTTGTGCATGGATGTTCGCAATCGTCGCGATATCTTTGTTGCTAACTTTCGTGCTTTTCGATGCGTCAGGAAGCAACGCAATTTGTTGCGCGTCTTCCCACGCAAATTGCGTTGCTGAGGTTTTCTCGGCAAATTCTTTGGACAGCGCGTCGAGCGCTTTGAGTTGGCGTTGCAACGCGGCAGGTGCTGTGATGCCACGCTCGTGATTGAACAGTGCACGCTCAATGCGTTCGTCGACGTCGTCGTAGTCGCGCAGCCGGCTGGTCAGTTCGTGCGCACTTGCATTTTCAAATCCGTATTGGCCATAGAAGCCAGCGTGGTCGTTGACCGCTTTTTGGGCATAGCCAATCACGCGTTCAATGGGTGCACCATTGCCATCAATCCAGACGATGAAGAAATTGTTCTTGTCGCCTCCTAATTCGGTAGCGAACGCGCTACCACCGAAGTCGCTGATGGCGTTGTTGATTCGTTGAACGACCATGCGGCCAACTGCCATGGACAGCGTGTGCTCCTCTAGTTCACGTGGCAGAGACCATACCAGCACCATGCCCGGTGAATCGATGTTTGCGTGTAGCGTTGCATTCTTGCTAGGCGTCGGCGTGCGCACAATATCTACTTGCGGCACTAAATTGCGGGCTGGTAGTCGCGCATATTCCGAGATTGCACCTTTGAGAGTTTCGGCGTCAACCGGACCCGAAATCGCGACGATGGCATTGTTTGGTGCGTAGTGTTCGTTGATAAACTGACAGGCTTGGGTTTTGGTAATCGCGCTTAACGAAGCAGGGGAACCGCCGATGCCGCGGCCGTAAAGGTGTCCGGCGGGGAACACGGTGCTCATCAATTTCTGATACAGCGAGCCACCGAGGTGCTGTTTGATTTCAGCCACTACGATGGCGCGTTCACGTTCGAAGTCTTGGTCCGATAGCGTGTTGCAGCGCAACGCGATGCGCATCGCTTCGAGGTGCAACACGTCGGCGAGCTTGTCGCGTTCAAACTTGGTGACATAGTCGGTGTTGTCGAGCGTCGTAAACGCGTTCATGTAGACCGTTGCGCGTTCCATGAGGTCAGCCAGGCGATCGTTGCCCAGCCGCATTTCAAACATCAGGTGTTCGGCCAGATGCGCAATGCCTTCTTGGCCGACCGGGTCATCGACGGCACCTACGTTGTAGCGTATTCGCAAGGATACCAAGTCGGCTGCCGGATCCGGCAAAAGCAAGATCTGTGACTTGTTGCTAACTTCTAAGATCGTCAAAGGCAAATCGAGGCTAAGGTTCCGCTCTGGTGGCGCCGGTACTTTTAGCAGCGGCGTGCAACTGGTGGCCACCAACCCCGCTATCACCAACCCACTTGCGACGGCACAACGTAACATTTTTGTTGTTCGCATTTTTGCCACGCACAGTACGCGAAAGCGCAGCGCGCGTCTGTGTACAATCGACGGATGAGTGATGCGATTGGCGAATTTTGGAATTGGTGGAGCAGTGCCGGCGCAGTTTTTGCGGCGGCTTTTGATCTACGCACCGCACCGACGGAAGGCATGGTCGATGATCTCAACGCTCACGTTGAGAAAATTGCTGAGGGCTTAGCGTGGGAATTCGGTCCTGGCACCACCGCGCGGCATGGCTTGAGCCTAACGTCGCTGGGCGATCCTGAATTGCGCTTGCTTGCCGAAGCGTGGCGTATGCAAGCGCCGCCTTCCGACGGTACGTGGGACTATTTTACCGCGCGCCAAGCGCATCCGGGTGAACTCACGCTCACGCTCAACTTTGGTGGTGTGGATATCGATTATGCGCGACTGGTCGTCGCCTTGACGCCTGATGAAGCTCGCGAACGCATCGATGTTGCACTCTGGCATCCGCTATTTTCTGAGATCGACGAAGCGTTGCAACGCCAAGTGGCATTCTTAGCGTTGGACGCCGCGATTGGCGAAGACGGCGTCGAGCGCTGGCTTGGTGCAATCGATACCGCCGTCGACGAACCCGAAGGCGCGGTGTTGCTGGGCGGGCTGCGCGATGCCGTCGCCGCGATGCAAGCGCAATCTACCGGGGAGCGCTTTGCGGTGTTGCGTGGCCAATTGCCGACCGGCTTGCCGGTATTTGCAGCGGTCAACTTTGCACTCAAGCGCGTCGACTATCTGTTGTATGCCATGCACGCGCAGCTAACGGTGGTACTCCAAGCGCCGAATGAGCATGGCTTGCCGGCGCAAGCCGAAGGTGAGCAACTCGCTACGGTCGAAGATGAACTGACCGCGATGCTCGGCGCGCAAGCTGTGTTCTTGGGCCGCGAAACCTACGAAGGCAAGCGCATCTTCCACTGGTTTGCACTCGAAGATGGTACCGCCCACGCTGCACTGGATGCTTGGTGCGCGGCCCATCCAGCATGGCAGCCCGCGCTGCAATGGCAACGCGATCCGGGCTGGCAAGTTGCTCGGAAATTTGGCTAGGCCAACCGTCGACGTCGACGCCAATTCGTGGTTTGACTGCAAGGTGGCGAAGGTCTCGCCGCTTAATCCAAGGAATCCCATGCGTCGGCTTACTCATGTTGTACTTTCCGCTAGTCTTTTAGCTGCGCCAGCGTGTTGCCCGCCGAAAAAGGCAACCACGCCGGTAACTACCGACCCTGTGGTCGACGGCACACCTGCGCCGGTTGATCCAACCCCGACGCCAACCGAGCCAGCCAAGCCTGGGCCGGGCACTGACAACTACATGCCGTCGGTAAACCCGCTGCTGCAGCCATGGACCGGCGACTACGGCGGTGTGCCTGCGTTTGATAAAGTGAAGGTCGCCGACTTTACTGCCGCATACGGCGTCGCGATGGCAGAGAATCTGCGCGAAATCGATGCTATTGCCAACAATGCCGATGCGCCATCGTTTGCCAACACGATCGAAGCGCTGGAACGCGCTGGACAAGCGCTATATCGAGTGAATATTTACTTCGGCATTTGGTCAGGCTCGTTGTCGACGCCAGACGTCGAAGCGGTGGAAACCGAGATGTCGCCTAAGATCGCAGAGCTGAGCGACAAAATCGTTCAGAACACTGCGCTGTGGAAACGCATCGAAGCGGTCTATAGCTCGCCAGCCCAAAAGACGCTCACCGCAGAACAGCAGCGCTTGACCTGGTACTACTGGAACAACTTCAAACAGCAAGGCGCCATGCTCAACGCCGAGCAAAAAGCGACGCTTGGTACCTACAACCAACGGTTGGCGTCGCTGTACACCACGTTTAGCCAACATCAATTGGCGGATGAAGGTGTGATGCTCACCGTCGACAACAAAGACGAACTTGCTGGCCTGTCGCCGGAACAAGTGGCTGCAGCCGCAGCCTTGGCCGAGAAAAAGGGCGCAGCTGGCAAATGGATGTTTGCCAATACCCGCTCGGCCATGGAGCCACTGCTGACCTACGGATCGAATCGCGCGCTGCGCGAACGTGCGTTCAAGTTGTTCACCATGCGTGGCGACAACGGCGATGCCAACGACAACAACAAGATCGCAGCTGAGATCCTGTTGGTGCGCGCCAAACGCGCCAAGCTGTTGGGTAGCCCAACCTACGCGCACTTGCACTTGCTCGACACCATGGCCAAGGATCCTCAAAATGCCATGGCGTTGTTGATGCAAGTCTGGAAGCCAGCCGTTGCTGCCGTAAAGCGCGACGTGGCCGAGATGCAAAAGGTCATCGACAAAGAACAAGGCAAGAACAAGTTCAAGCTAGCAGCGTGGGACTACCGTTACTACGCCGAGAAATTGCGTAAAGCCAAATTCGACCTCGATCTCAATGAAGTAAAGCCGTACCTGCAAGTTGAGAATCTGCGCGAAGCCATGTTCTGGGTCGCCAATCAGATCTACGGCTTTAGCTTCGTCGAAGTTAAAGGCGTGCCGGTCTTCCACCCCGATGTGCGCGTGTATCAAGTCAAAGCGCGCGACGGCCACCATGTTGGCCTTTGGTACTTCGATCCGTATGCCCGCCAAGGCAAACGCTCGGGCGCTTGGATGAACGCCATGCGCGAACAGCAACGGATGACTGGTGATGTGCCGACCATCGTGTCAAATAATTCGAACTTCATCAAAGGTGCCGACGGCGCGCCGGTCACGATTTCGTGGGGCGACGCCGAAACCATGTTCCATGAATTTGGCCATGCGTTGCATGGGCTCAACTCCAACGTGACCTATCCGTCGCTGTCGGGCACCAATACGATGCGCGACCATGTGGAGTTCCCATCGCAAGTCAACGAAGGTTGGCTGTCGACGCCGGAAGTGCAAAACCGGTTCTTGAAAAACACCAAAGGCGAAGTCATCCCAGCCGCGCTCGTGGCGAAAATGAAAAAAGCCGCGACGTTCAACACTGGCTTTGCGACAGTGGAAGCGCAAGCCAGTGCGATCGTCGATATGAAGCTGCACTTGGCAGGCGAAACGCCGATCGATCCGAAAGCGTTTGAAGCCGCCACGCTCAAAGAACTTGGCATGCCAGCCGAAATCGTAATGCGCCATCGCATTCCGCACTTTGGCCACATCTTCTCGGGCGACGGCTACGCCGCTGGCTACTACGGCTACATTTGGGCCGAAGTCTTGGCACGCGATGCGTTCGAAGCGTTTACCGAAACCGGCAATCCGTTTAACCCGGACGTCGCCAAGCGCTTGTATGACAACGTCATGTCCGTCGGTAATACGATTGACTCGGCCGAAGGCTATCGCAAGTTCCGCGGCCGTGACGCCAACGTCAACGCGCTGCTGCGCGACCGCGGCTTTCCACAAACGAAGTAATTGGCGTTCGGCGGCGCGGGGCGCTCGCTATTCGGCAGCCGGCGCGATTCGGCCTTTGCCACCGTAAAATTCAATATCGAGTTTGTCGTCGAAATCGTCGGCAAATCGACCCACGGCGGTGACCAACGCTGAGAATTCACCGGCATCAATGCCACGCAGTGGCCGGCCGGTGTGCAAGACGATCCAGCCGTCGGCTTGCACCGCGAACGCCGCGACGCCGCCCATCTCGGCATTGAGCAGCAACAGCTTGTGCCAAAACTCGCCGAGCTTTTCTTTGGGCGACAGGCGGAACATCGGTGCAACGGCAATCAACGCGGTGCCGGCTGTGCCTACCAGCACAAACGCCGAGCCAAATTGCACGCGCAGCATGCTTGGTCCAATGATGTCAGCGGTATCCGCAAATGAAGCGCCGCGTAGCAGGCTTGCTAAAGGTTCATCAAGAGTTGGCTTTGCCATAGCGCAACTAAACCACACTTGTTGGTTGAGTTCACCTATGGCGACCGCTACTTGGCAGCTGCAACAATGTCGGCTTCGACTGTGCGTGGCGGGGCCGTGCGTTGTTCGTGCAGGTACGCTTGCCCGGCCATCACTGCAAACTTGGTAGCCATCCGCAATAGTTGTACGCCAAGGCGGATGACATACAACGTCACCGCGCCACCAGCTCCGAGCATTGGATGACCGAAGGCGATGTAGCTGTAGCCAACGCCGATGGCAAGCCACACCAGCCAGCCCAGCAACGTGTGGCCAATGGTCAACGGGCGCGTTACAACCAAACGCAGGGCGCGGAAGTAGGCGCTGAAAGCTCCAAGCTCGTGGCTGTCGCGGTGTTGGCTAAGGTCGAGCCGCGCGTAATCAAGCACGGTCCACCCGACGGCGAGCAAGAACAATGCAGGCAACAGCGCAAGTGCCAGCGGCGCGAGGAGCTGTGGCATCGTCAAGGCGTATTGCATCTTGGGCACTGCAACCGTTGCGCACATCCCCAAAACAAACAGCACGACAACCAAAAATGGCACCGACAAAAACGTCAACAAGCCATATTTCAAAAACGTGTTGACGCCACCAGCGCCAAACTGCCGCGCGGTTGCGGCACGGCCCTCAGGGCGTTTGAGCAGCACGGCGTTAACGCCGCCAACCAAAAACCAGCTGGCGATCGACCACAACAGCGCGACGCCAACGACCAGCCAAGCGGAGGCAATCAACGTGCTGCTGCCGTAGCGTGCTGCCCACACCAACGCGATCAAATCGCCACGGACGCCTTCGTCAAACATCGGTCGCTGCGCGAAGACGGACGCGAAGACTTGCGACAACATGACCAAGCAAATCAACGCGACTAACGATTGCGCTACAAACACCGTAAACAACGTGCCGGTATAACGCGTGACACCGCGCCATCCGGCGGCGATCAGTTCCATCATGCCTGGTGTTTTTTTCATAGGCCCACCACCTGCATCAGCGATTGGGCCCAAAATGCGACACGGGCGCTGGCGCGCAGCGACGCGCTGGCATCGCCGTGGCTGCGCATTGAGTTGTTGAACGGATTGTCCATCACAAGCTTCTGGTCGGGGTCGAGGCGCACGGCGGCGATCGGAGTGTTGTGTTCCAATGTAAAGCGGTGCCAATTGCCGGTCTGGGCTGGCCACAACAAGCGCTCCACCATGCCGTCGGCAAACTCCACTTCGACCTCGACCGGCACCGGCACACCGCCACGATTCGCTACCACTACCTCGCAGGTAAAGGCACCGGTGCTCGGGGCAGCTTTGGCGTCGATCACTCGATGGCCCTGGTCATCATCGAACACCCCACGCGGCGGCGTGAGCGGCGCACAATGGGATTTTTCGATCGACAATTGCACGCTTGCATTTTGTTGCAACGCAGGGCCGATGAACCAATCGATATCGCCGAGCGAGGCGCGCAGGCTGGCCAAAAAGTCGCTGCCTGTCGGATGCTTGAATGCCCAGGCTTGCGCATATTGTTTCATCGCAGCCAAAAACTGGTCGGTGCCGACGATGTTTTCCAGCGTCATCATGGCGAACATCGTGTTGCCATAGGTCGTGGCCGCGTAGGCGTCGAAGTCCAAATAGGCGTCCGGCGTGGTCGCGATAGGGGCAAGGCTGCTTTCAGGCGACGCAAACGCTCGCCGCACGGCCGTGATGTTGGCGCGCCAAGTCATCCAGTCGATCGCATCTTCGCCATCGCCATACAGCGTCTCCATGACGTGACCATCGACCCATTCGTTGAGGCCTTCGTCGAGCCACGCTTCTTGGTGTTCGTTCGACGCCAGCATGCCTTGGAACCACTGATGGCCAACTTCGTGGATCGTCACAAATTCCGGCAACCGTAAGCCACGCCTTGCGAGTGCATGATCGCCCGCCGTGGTTACCAGGGTTGGATATTCCATGCCACCGGCACCGTCGGTTGCTTCGGGCGGTGGATCAATGACGGTAAAGACGCTGTACGGATATGGCCGCAACATTTTGCTGAGCAGCTCGATGGTGCCGACCGCAGCTTGCAAATGGCGGCGTGCGTAGGCCAGCTGCTCATGGCGGTACAGCACGCGGACATCTACGGTGCCACCTTCAACTTGCGCATCGCCGTGCAACGTCAGCATGAAAGGATCCGCCATCCACGCAAAGTCATGCACGGCTTCGGCGTGAAACGTGTGTGTGCGAATGCCTTCGGGCGTGTCCTTGACATCCGTCAGCACGCCAGTGGCGGCGATCGCATGCGTTGTTGGCGCCGCAATCGAGACATCGTAGGTACCAAAATCGGCAAAGAATTCGGCGCGGCCATGAAACGCTGGGCAATCCCATTGTTCAAAGCCAGGCGCACCGACGCGGACGCCGATTTTGGGAAACCATTGGCCCACCATATGGAAATCATGCCAGTAGCCGGTACGTGCAAATACTTCAGGCAACTGCACGGTGAAGCGCATGCTTACTTCGACCGACGCCCCAGGCGGCACGGCTGCAGCGAGAGGCAATTCCATCACGGTGCGATCAGCGCCCGGACCTGGATAGCGTACTTTGCTGATCAGCTCGCTGCCCGCGACTTGCACCGACTCGACATTGATGAAGCCCCAGCTCGTCGAGTTGTTGCCAATCCGGGCGCCGCGCAGCTGACCGCCCGACGACAACATAAATAACGATTGGCTATTTTTGAACGCGTTTAGATAGAGGTGAAACGGCAGCATCTCGACGGCACTGGCGCCACGATTCGTCCACGTCAACGTTTGTGCGGCGGTGATCGTATGTGCAGTTGGGTCAAGGCGCGCGTCGATTTTGTAATTGGCCGTGGTGACGTCAGTAATTGTAGTGCCAGGCCGCAACGCCGAGATGGCGTCAACGCGTGGCGGTTGCAACGGCCGCGGCGGGCCGTGTTTCTCGCGACAGCCAACGCAGAGTGCAAGCCCAAGCACGGCACAGCGCAACCGCGACGACAAACCCGAAGGCACGAACGACATGCGCGGGGCATACCGCAGGGCAGCGCGTGGGGGCAAGGTGCGAAACGCGCTAGCCACGCTTGCGCTTCCTAATCGGCTAGCGCAACGTCCGCGCGTGCCGATCGTTGCAACCCTGCAGCTTGCCGATGACACCGCGACTCGCCGGGCTGGTACAGCATTGGCGATGGCATTACAACCGGGTGACGCGGTTGCGCTGGTTGGCGATTTGGGTGCCGGCAAAACCACGTTGGCCAGCAGCGCCGTGGAGTATCTGGGTGTGCCGCACGCGGCGAGCCCTACGTTTGCCCTGGTGCATGAGTACGCTGGCACGGCTTTTACCATTTGGCACATTGACCTATATCGCTTGCAGCGCGCCAGCGAGCTGCCCGCGCTTGGCCTCGATGACATTATCGGCGCGCGGCGTGGGGTTTCTTTGGTGGAATGGGCCGATAAATTCGATGTGATGCCGCGGTCGTATCTCGAACTGCAGTTATTCCATCATGAGGGTGGCCGACAGCTTTCGGTGGTGGCGCATGGCGCTCCGCGTGGCCCACAGTTGGCGGCTGCGATGTTGCAGCATTACGATGGCCTGATAAGGTCAACTCCATGAACGCGGTGCGCTTGGTAGTTCTTGTTGCGGTGGCGCTGTTAAGCGGCTGGTGGGTGCCAACCGCTGCCGCTGCCAATCCAACATTTGAACCAGCGGCGGTGTATCGCATACCTCTGGGCGGTAGCCCGCAAACCGGACCTGCTGAAGCGCCCATCACCATCGTTGAGTTTTCCGACTTTGCCTGTGGCTATTGTAGTCGGGTCCAAACCACGTTGCGCCAACTTGCGCTGCTTTATCCCAACATGATTCGCACGGTGCATCGCACGTTGCCGTTGGATACCGAAAATACCCTGGCCGCCGAGGCTGCGTTGGCGGCGCATGCGCAAGGCCGGTACCTCACCATGCATGATCGCTTGTACGAATTGCGTGGCCGAGTGGATCGCGTTGATGTCGAGTTGTTAGCGCAGTCCATCGGGCTCGATCTGTTGGCGTTTCGCAAAGACATCGACGAGGGTCGCTATCGCGCCAGCGTGCGTGCCGACGAAGCCGATGCGCGGGCGCTCGGCGTGACCGGAACGCCGATGTTCTTTATCAACGGCCGGCCGATTAATGGTGCGGCAGCGCTGCACGAATTCGTTGGCGTGCTTGAAGCCGAATTGGAGCGCGCCAATGCTGCCGTACGGGCAGGGACGAAACCTGCCGACCTCTACACCGCACTCACGGCAAACGGCAAACTTGTAGCTGACAGCGACAACGAGGATGCAAGGGGCTTCGAGCTCGACTCCAACGCTGTCTATACCGTGGGCCTGGGGCTACCGGGCCATGTCAGCGGCCCTGCCGATGCACTCGTTACGATTGTGACGTTCAGCGATTTTGAATGTCCTTATTGTGTGCGGTCTGCGCCAGTGCTAGCCAAGCTTCGGCAAACAATGCCGGATGGCGTGCGCATCGTCTACCGCCATTTACCTATGGCATTTCATGCCAACGCAGCGCTGGCAGCGGAAGCTGCAGTCGAAGCTGGCCACCAAGGCAAGTTTTGGGAGTTCCACGATGGGTTATTTTTGCACATCCTGCAAAAGGGTGGCATCACTCGGCCAGAGCTTGAAGCTGTCGCGACTGAGGCCGGTTTGGCTATGCCAGCGTTTCGCGGCGCGCTCGATGATCGCCGTCACCGCGATGCGGTACGCGCCGATGCAGCCGCCGGAGCCGCGCTCGGTATCAACGCCACGCCCACGATGTTCATCAATGGCATGCCCGTGGTTGGCTCAAAGTCATTTGATACGCTCGAACCAATCGTCCAAGCCCAGCTAAATGCTGCGCGGGCCGCGATGCGCGGCTCGATTCAGGCCCGCGACATCTACGCCGTCATGCTGGCGGCCGCGGCAGACGAGGACCGCAGCGACCCGGCCGCCGTACCGGTGGTCCATGACATGGCAGGGTTAGCTCTGCGCGATCTCCAACGTGTTTGGGCGTTGGCCGCAGCGTGTCGGCGCCACGACCTTGCGGCGGCCGCGCAACTTTGGAGCGGTACGTCGCCACTCCACCGTCGACAGTTGGCCGCGACCTGCAGGGTTGTTGGCCTGGCCGCGCCTATCCCGTAACGGCTTGACTGCGGTGTGCAGGTATCAACTGAGTCGCACCTGTTAGGCGGAGTCACCGGTTTTCGTGATTTTCGTCATCGCGATTTCGCTGGCGATCGGCGATGTAGGTGGTCGGGCAGAATATCGCTTGACCGAAGGCACCATCCTAAGTAGGTTCCGGCAACTTTTAGGCAACGGACCAGAGTCAGTATCAAAGATATTCCCGAAGTTTTGATTTTTGTCCGTACCGTCCGTCACCAAGCAAACAGAGAAAACAGGAGTTCGAAAATGAAGAAACTAGTATTAGGCGCCCTTTTCGGGCTTCTCGCTGCCTGCGGTGGCGGCAAGAGCACGGTTGACAGCCGTATCGTCGTGCAAGACTCGACAACGGTTGACGCTGGCGAAGCTTGCAACGTGTTGGCAGACACCGGTTGTCAAGCCGGCCAAAAATGTACCTGGATTATCGACCTGTGGACCGGCACAACCGCTACGGGTCACGTTGGCTGCGCATCGGCTGGCACTGTGGCACTCGGCGGCACTTGTAAAGTCGGCACCGGCGGCATGATGCCAACCGGTTCAGACGATTGCGCCAAAGGCCTGTACTGCAACGCTGGCGTTTGTAAGACTGTTTGTGATCCAAACGGTGGCGCCCCAATGTGCGGTGAGAACCTCGCTTGCGCGCAATACAACAACACCTTCAGCAACGAAGGCGAAGCCGCCAAAGCTGGCGTTTGCGATCCAACCTGTGATCCTTTGACCAACAAGGTTGACGGCTCTGGCGAAGCAAACTGCAAAGGCATGCTCGACACGGCAGTCACCGACGTGCCAGGCCTCCCAACCGGTTACCCAGACCGTGGTTGCTACGGTTTCTGGGATGACGGCGGCCGCTCGCGTTGGAGCTGCGCAGGTTCGGGCTCCAAAACCGCTCTGCAAGATTTTGAGCCAGCACGCGCATTTATCAATGCATGCGCTCCAGGCTTTGGCCCGCTCTTGGTGAAAATGTCGGGTTCGATGCAAGCAATTTGCTCGGCAATGTGCAACCCAGGCGACGCTTTCATGGGCGCTCCTGCAACCGAAATCGGCGGCAAAAAACGCGGCACTGACTTCTCGACCTGCAACGATCGCGGCGCAGTTGGTTTCGACTGCATCCACGGCTGGCAGTTCGAAATCGCTGATGACAACACCATCACCGAAACCAAGTACAGCACCCTCGGCGTTTGCATCCAGTTCTCGCGCTACACCTCGACGCAAACCAACATGCCACTCAAGGCCTGCAAAGACATTCCAAGCAACACCGACCCAGCAATGGACCAAGCATACGGCCAAGGTTGCCGTCCGTTGTCGGCTCACCCACTGTTGCCAGGGCCAATCAAGCTGCCGTTCGCAAATGCTGCAGCGTTGCGCAACACCATCCGTCCAGCGTTCCCAATGACGCTGTCGGCTGAGTAAGTTACACAGTCAACCTTTTAGGTTGATCTAACAAGGCCCGCTTCGGCGGGCTTTGTTGCGTTTCGGGGGCTAGTGCGCCCGCGCCGCAGCATGAGGGACGATGGTTGGGCCAATCGTCGCAAGGAACACTTGGCCCCGTCGGCCACGTGCCGGACACTCCGGACTAGCCGCCACGCAATTTCGAGCAGTTAGCGTCGGCACAAAACACGCAATAGAAGTTCGCAACTACCCAACGACTGCACCCGATAGCGGTGCGAACGGAGCGAATTCTATGACTGTCTACGGATTTTCTGGCCCCAATGGCGCATCGTATGAACTCGGCACCCGCGATGGCCGGTGGACGTTTGGCAGCGCGGCGACCGCAACGTTTGTGCTTGAGAACATCGCACCGATCGCGTGCGTGTTGGAGCGCCAACAAGGCGTGTTGTTGGTGCGGCGTAAGGATGCAAGTTGCCCCATTCTGGTGGATGGCAATCGGGTGTTGGCGGCGGAAGTTACAGTTGGCGCACGGTTGCAAATCGGAACCTTGACCCTTACCGCAGTGGCGCAAGCGCGGCTCGGGCGCCGCAACTTGGTAGGGCAGGCGCCAGTCTTTCTGCGTGCCGTCGATCGTGCGCTGCGGGTCGCGCCGTCCGATTGTGCTGTGCTGTTGTTAGGCGAGACGGGTACTGGCAAAGAAGTGCTTGCTCAGGCGCTGCATCAAGCGAGCAAGCGCCGCAACGGCCCGTTTGTTGCCATCAACTGTGGTGCGATTCCGCGCGAGCTATTGGCTGCGGAACTTTTTGGTCACGATAAAGGTGCGTTTACCGGTGCCACCCACGATCGCGATGGTGTGTTCGTGCAAGCTGAAGGCGGCACGCTGTTTCTCGACGAGATTGGCGAGTTGCCGCTCGATCAGCAAGCCCATTTGCTGCGAGTTCTAGAAACGCGGCGCGTGCGCCCGGTCGGTTCGGCGCGTGAAATTCCCATTGATGTGCGCATCGTTGCGGCAACCCATCGGCAGCAAGGGTTGGGTACCGAGTCCGCGATGTTACGACTGGACTTGTATCATCGCATCGCGACGGTCGTTGTTGAATTGCCACCGCTGCGGCAGCGCGTCGGCGATATTGAGTTGTTGGTGCATGCCGCACTCGACGAGCACGCGGCCGATGGCAGCTGCAAAACGGTTTCGTTAGCCGCGCTGCAAGCGTTGGCAGCGTATGAATGGCCAGGCAATGTGCGCGAATTGCGTCATGCCGTCGCACGCGCGGTTGCATTAGGCGGTGCGCTCTTGGAGATTGAAGACTTTTTTCCGGGCACTGAAGTCCAAGCACCGGCGCCGTTGGCTTCGATCGCTTCGGAAGGCTCGACGTTGGCACCCTATGAAGAAATCTTGCGGCAAGCCATGGGGCGCGCGCTGGTACGCAAAGGCTCAATTCGAAAGGCAGCCAAAGAACTCGGCATGCCGAAATCCACCTTTGCGCAACGCGCAAAAAGTTATGGCTTGTTGCAAGCGCGGCCCAAACGCATTGCCCAGCGGTAGCTGGCATTGACACCAATTCGCGCCTAACCTTTGGATCTTTCGCGGCCTTGGTGCGTCATACTCAGGCAATGCCATTGCACCCTTGGGCCCGATCTTGGATCGAACGTGGCCAGCGAGTACGCCTAATCGTGTGGCTCGTGTGCCTTGGGTTGCTTGCTGCTACGGCCAGTTTTGCAGCCGAGCTGCCTAACCAGCGTGGTGGTCTTTATGCTGCGCGCCGCCCGGTGTCGTTGGTGAGTTCGACGATCGACGTCCACGTGCTTGGGTTGATGGTCGAAACTACGGTGACCCAGCGTTTTCGCAACGACCTCACCACACCGATTGAAGCGGTCTATATTTTCCCACTGCCGGCGGATGCCATCGTTACCGGTGCGCGGCTGCAAGTTGATGGTGTTGCTATCAACGCCAACCTTGTGCCACGAGCCCAAGCCCGTGCGAGCTACGAACGCGCGGTTGCGGCCGGACAGGTGGCGAGTCTGCTCGAGCAAGACCGCGCCGATATTTTCACGATGGCAGTGACTGCCGTTGCGCCCGGTGCAACTGTTGAGGTGACATTCTCGTGGGATAGCGTCGCGCAACGCGGGCCCGTGGCCGGCAATGATGGCTGGCAATTGTTGATTCCCTTGGTGGTTGGCAAAAAGCTAACGCCTGGCGTCGCCAACGGCCGTCCAACCCAAGGCACGGGTGCGGTACCCGATACCAATCGTGCGCCCGATGCATCGCGGATTACCCCGCTGGTCGCGCCAGCGGCCGGGATTGCGACCACCATCCGCGTCAGGTTCGACGACGACGTCGCACACATCACGAGTTCGTCAAACGACCTCGTGGTTGATGCCGCCGGGCGCATCGCGAATATCGTCGAAGCGCAATCGAATCGCGACGTGGTGCTGCGGTGGAGCCAGCCATCCGCGCCGCGCGGTTGGGTCGAACAGGACGTGGATGGCGCATACGCCGCGGTGTTGGTGGAGCAAGCGCACGCACCTGCCAACCTGAGTACCGCTACCCGCAAGCTCGCGATCATGGTCGAGCGAACCCAGCGTACCCAAGGCACGCGCTTGGCTCAGACCCGCTTGTTGCTTGCGCAGCTCGTCGCTGCGCTACCCGCGACGGTACAAAGCGTGAGCTTGATCGATGGCAATGGTGGTGCGGTGTGGCAATCGCCAGGGCAAGCCGCGACGGCAAGCACAACGTGGCTCGGGCAAGTCCAACCTCGTTTCGACGCCGTCGCCGCGCTGCACCAGGTCCAACAGAGCGGGGCTGATGCTGTTGTGTTTGTCAGCGACGGCCAGTACAGCAATGACCGCGAAATTGTGGCTGCGGCCAAAGCCAGTGGCGTGGTTGTGTACACCGTGGCGGTTGGCAGCGTGCAAGCGCATGGCTTGCTACGCGAACTTGCAGCTGCAACGAATGGCACGGCGCGGTCGGTCGCGGCGACCGACGACATGCCGACGGTGGCGCGCTACTTCGCCTTGGATATCCAAGCAAGGCTCGCCGCCCCGACCGTGAATTGGGGCACGCTTGCGGTCGCGCAACAAAGCCCAGCGGCGTTGCCTCGGCTTGGCGTTGGTCAAGCGATGCTGGTGACCGGCCGGTTGCAACGCGCGGCCACAGCGACGGTGCAGGTGGCCGGCCAGGATGTCGCGTTACAACTGCGCGCGAGCAGCCGCGCCGCCGTTGGCGCACTTTCGAAGCATGGTCAGGTTGCGCGACAGTGGGCACGGGCACAACTGCAGACCATGGTGCCAGCGAGTGCAGCGGCGATTGCGCTCGCGCAACGTTATGGTGTGCTCACACCCGGCACCGCGTTGGTGGCATCGAGTGACGTTATCAAAGCGCCCGGGGGCACGCTTCACAGTGTGGCCATCCCGGTTGACGCTGCGGCTGGTGATTTGGACTGGGCTTACAAACCGTTGCGCGACGAGGTTTCGACCGTGCAGCAACACGGTCCGGTGACGCCATCGGCGGTTACCGCGAACGACAACAGCCCTGCGCCGCAAGCGATGGCCGAGATGGACGATTCCGAAACCCGACCCGGCGTGCGCACAGCGACGGAAGCGGCAACCAGCGTCTATTTCCGCGGCAACTATGGGTGGCGGCGCACCTTGACGTTGGGCATTGGCGCCAGCGGCCGCAACGGCATCGCTAGCAGTGGCCACATTGCAGGTACACTCACCACGGCGGTTGCGGCGAACTACCTTTGGCCACGGCGCTGGTCGGTCGGTGGTGAGCTTGGGTTAGTTGGTCGTGTGCCGGTTGCAACGCTGTTGTTGCGGCCGCTGCTGACGC
>JAKQOD010000340.1 GCA_029565465.1 Deltaproteobacteria bacterium | reverse complement strand
AGCGGCGCGCCTGCTGCATTTGCCCGTGGTGGTGACGCAACAATATCCGCGTGGCCTTGGTGGCACGGATGATGGTGTGGCTGCTGCACTGCAAGGTTTGCCAGCTGGCCAGGTTCAGCAATTCGATAAGCTGGATTTTTCGGCTGCGGTTACGCCTGAGTTCGCGGCCTTGTGGCCCCGGCTGCAGCGTGATCAGTGGATCGTAGCGGGCATGGAGACCCACGTGTGCGTCTATCAGTCGGTGCGTGATATCCAAGCACGTGGTGGCCAAGCCTGGATTGCTTCGGATGCGGTGGCTAGTCGAACCAAAGCTAACTGGCGCAATGGCTTGGCGTTGATGGAACGCACCGGTGCGATCGTGAGCAATGCTGAATCCATCGTGTTCGATCTGTTGCAGCGCGCCGGCGGCGAAACGTTTAAAGCCTTGTCGCAACTCATTAAGTAGAGACACCTATGGCCTCGGACAATACCAAACACATCATTACATCGTTGGTTGTTAATTTTCTGATCGCGGTTTCCAAAGGTGTCGCGGCGGCGATTACTGGTTCGGGCGCGTTGCTGGCCGAAACGATTCACTCGTTGGCCGATTGTGGCAATCAAGGTTTGTTGTTGTTTGGTGTCAAGCAAGCACGCAAGCCGCCGGATGCTTCGCACCCACTAGGCTACGGCCGTGCTGTCTATTTTTGGTCGTTCATGGTGGCGTTGTTGCTATTCACGGGCGGTGGCGTGTTTTCGATTTATGAAGGCATTCATAAAACCATGCACCCAGAGCCGGTTGGCTCGATTACCGTCGGTGTCGTAATCTTGGCGATTGCGCTGGCGCTTGAAGGTTACTCGACCTACGGCAACGTCAAAGAGTTTAATACACGCCGCGGAACCATTGGTTTTTTCACATTTTTGCGACGGACCAAGGATTCCGACTTGGTCGTGGTGTTTGGTGAAAATTCCGCTGCTGTCGTTGGCTTGGTGTTCGCGCTCATCGCATTGGTGATGTCAAAAATTACCAACGATGGCCGCTGGGACGGCATCGGCTCGCTGTTCATCGGCCTGGTGCTGGTTGGCGTTGCAATCTTTTTAGCCGTCGAAGTTAAGTCACTACTAGTTGGCGAGTCGGCCGATCCGGAACTGGAAACCAAGCTGCGCGAGGTTTGCAGCCGCCACACTGAAATTGAAAAACTCTTGCGCGTGCTTTCTATTCAGCAAGGTCCAGGCGAAATCTTGGTTGCGCTAAAAGTGAAAGTGCGAGCCGGGCTTGTCACGGGTGGTGAGCCAGGCTCGTTGTGTGCGGTGATCAATAGCTTTGAAGCCGATGTCAAAGCGCAGATACCGGCCGTTCGCTGGCTATTTACCGAGCCTGATTCCGGCGACTAGCCAGAGTCGATTACAGCGCAACAACAAGCGGCGCAAACGCATCAAGCGAGCCCATCCAAATGCCTGGGATTTCGCCGCCGCCGAATAGCGGCTTGGTAACGCCATCGAGGGTTTGGATGCCGCCCGGCATCGCGTGCACCAGCATATTGCGCATGCGCCAGCCCATGCGATAACTGCCAGCGGGAATGTTCGCCGGCAAGTCAAAGTTGCCTTGCACGGATAGCGTGCTGCCTGGCGCAATTTCCGGGAAGTGTGCTTCGGTAACTTCAAGACCGTGTGGTGGCGATGGTGGCACGGTGGCGATCTGCCGGCCCGACGCATCTGCTAGCCACAGGAAGTGAAACGGGCTTCGAAAGTGTTCTGGTAATATGTAAACGCGACGCGGCAGCTTGCCATCGTTGTGAATGTTGAGTGTCAATTCGACGCGGTCGCCTGGATGCAGTACACGGCTCGGCGCAGTCAGCTCGGTGCGCAGGTCATTCGCAGTAGCAACATATTGCCTGGGGATGTTCAGTTCGTCGTTAGCCGCAGGCTGCGTTGCGCTGCCCGCATTGTTGCCATTCGGCGCGGCTTTGTTTTGACACGATGCAACACAAACCAGGATGAGCCATTTTTTCACTCGAATAGTGTGACACGATGAACGCGGATGCGCCGAAAAAAACTCGGCGTGATCGGCTGCGGCAACGAGTAGCAATTGGCGGGCTGGCGCGCTAGTTTGCCGCCATGAACGCGTCGCTTTTGTCCCCTTTGGATTCATTTGCTCGTCGCCATATTGGCTCGTCGGAAGCTGAGCTCGCCGAGATGCTCAACGCGGTTGGGTACGCCAGCCTTGATGCTCTTGCGAATGCCACCTTGCCGTCTTCGATCGTGCTGAGCAAGCCGCTTGAGCTCGGTGCGCCACTGGGCGAGCACCAGTTGCTCGAAGAGCTCAAGACCTTGGCGTCGGAAAACCACGTGATGCGTTCGTTCATCGGCATGGGCTACTACGACTGCGTCACGCCGCCGGTGATTTTGCGCAATGTGTTGGAAAATCCTGCTTGGTATACGCAGTACACGCCATACCAAGCTGAGATTTCGCAAGGTCGCCTCGAAGCGCTCGTGAATTTTCAGACCATGATCGCGGACCTCACGGGCTTGCCCTTAGGCAATGCCTCGTTGCTTGATGAAGCGACGGCTGCCGCCGAAGCCATGAACATGTGTGTCGAAGCATTTGAGCGTAAACGCACCACGGTGTGGGTGGATGAAGATGCGCATCCGCAAACGCTTGCGGTCATGCACACCCGCGCTGAGCCGCTGGGCATTGTGCTCAAGGTTGGTAACATAGCGGCCATTCGCGCTGCGCTCAAATCGGACAGCGCTGCCATCGCTGGCGTGGTGTTGGCTTATCCAACTACCGATGGGCGCATTGTCGACCCTCGCGACGTGATCGCCGAAACCCATGGCATCGGCGCCAAGGCCGTATTGATTGCGGACTTGCTCGCCTTAACGCTGGTCACGTCGCCTGGCGAACTCGGCGCCGAT
>JAKQOD010000335.1 GCA_029565465.1 Deltaproteobacteria bacterium | reverse complement strand
TATTTATTGCTTGTTGGATTGACCGCCTGTGCATCACATCCACCGGCGCGTGCTGCCCATAGCGTTGGTGGCCCGCGCGGGCTGCGAGCCAGCGAACATCTCGATGTCGCCGATCAACAACGAGATATGGCGCGGCAGGACGCAACGTTTCCTGACATGCGTAACAACGGCATCAATACCGGGGTGCCGCTGGCAAGTGGCACGTGGTTTCGCTCGTGGGGCCCAAGCACCGATCACGAAGCCAACGCTCGTTATCATCGTGCAGCGGCTGGTGCAATTTATGCTGAGTACACGGAGAAGTGCGGCACTCGGCCTAGTGCCGAAGTGATGGTGTCACCGTTCATCAGGTTTGGTACAAGCGGTTGGCCAACTCAAACCGGTGCGATTGTTTATCTTTCACCCAAAGCCGGCAGCGCTGATGATGTGATGGCCGCCTTGGTTTGCCATCAGGCCTGGATGATGTTGGCACCAGCCGACATGAAGGATTGTCCGCTCGACTTGGCGGGCTTGGGCTTCGATGTTCGCGGCGATGGCGACGGGGTGACAGTTTCGATAAGCATCAAAGATACCAACATGATTCCAGAGCTGCAGCGACGCGTTGCTCATGATCTCGAAACCGCACAACAACGCGCTACGCCCAAAGCGCCAGCGCCGCTTGCCCCCGCGACAAAATGATGTAGGCCGGCAAGTGCATGCGGTTGCGCGCTCGGGCACAATGCGCGCATGAATCATCCAGCAGGCGAACTTCTCGGTTTAACCAACGACGATTTGATTCCCTACGGCCGTGGCGTTGCCAAGCTTAACGCCCGTAAGCAGCGCCGTGGTCGCTTGATCTTGGTGTCGGCGATGACGCCGACCGCTCAAGGCGAAGGCAAGACCACCACGTCGATCGGCCTTGCGGATGCACTGCGTCGCAATGGCGAAAATGCGGTGTGTGCATTGCGCCAACCGTCGCTGGGGCCTTTATTCGGTGCCAAAGGCGGCGGCACAGGTAGCGGCAAAAGCCGCTTGGTTCCGTCGGACAAAATCGACTTACATTTCACGGGCGACCTGCACGCGATCGCTGCAGCGCACAACTTGCTTGCGGCCGTCATCGACAATCATTTGCACTTTGTGACGCCCGCTGGCCTCGACGGTCGCAAGGTGACCTGGCCACGTGTGATGGACATGAACGACCGCGCGTTGCGTTCGATCGTGATCGGCATGGGGCAGGGCAATGGCGTTGTGCGCGAAGACCGATTTGTTGCTACTGCAGCGTCGGAAATTATGGCCGTGATGGGCTTGGCGTCCAGCTACGACGACCTGCGCGTGCGGTTGTCGCGCATCATCGTTGGCCAACGCCGCGATGGCTCGGCCGTCACCGTTGGTGAACTCGATTGTGTTGGCGCGATGATGGCGATCTTAGCCGACGCATTTTTGCCGAATCTAGTAGCGACCGCCGAAGGCACCCCAGCGTTTGTGCACGGCGGGCCATTTGCGAACATCGCGCACGGTTGCTCGTCGGTAGTGAACACTGAAACCGCGCTATCGTTGGCTGATTGGGTGGTTACCGAAGCCGGTTTTGGCTTTGACTTGGGCGGCGAAAAGTTCTTTGATATCAAATGCCGGGCGGCCGAACTCGATGCGGCTGCAGTGGTTCTGGTAGTTACCGCTCGGTCGTTAGCAACCCACGGCGGTGGCGATGTTGCAGTTGGCTTGGCCAACGTTGGTCAACAAATCTCGGCGATCAAAGCGTTTGGCAAAACTCCGACGGTGGCAATCAATCGCCACACCAATGACACGCCGGAATCGATCGCTCAGATCATTGCGTACTGCGCAGCGCACGGCGTGTTGGCAATTCCGTGCGAACACTGGGCGCGTGGCGGCGAAGGTGCGATCGACTTGGCCAAAGCGGTGATGGCAGCAGCGCGCAGCGCGGGGCCAGGCGGGCAACCGTGGAACCAGCTGTACCAAGCTTCCGACGAGCCCAAAGCGAAATTCGCTGCGGTTGCACGCAAGGTCTACGGTGCACGCGATGTCATTTGGTCAGCCGAAGCTGAAAAACAATTGGCCAACGCTGTGAAAAACGGCGCTGGGACCTGGCCGGTTTGCGTCGCCAAAACCCAATGGTCGCTGTCGGACGATATGACTCGGCTCGGCAAACCAACCGAGTTTGATATCCACGTGCGTGGCGTCAACATCGCCGCCGGTGCAGGCTATTGGGTCGCCGTCGCTGGCGACATGATGCTGATGCCGGGCTTGCCAAAAGCGCCGCGCTCACGCGACATCGACTATCGCGATGGCACGTACCACGGCTTGGCCTGAAGCCCGGCGCTACTTGCCGCCGAGTGAGTTGGCGTCTTTGCCGGTGAGCTTTTCGATCAGCGCAAGGCCCATCAAGCTCTCGATATTCGAGCTGCCGCCGTTGCTGCCGCCGCCCGAGATCAGCACATCAGGAATCAGCTTGATGTGATTCGCCGCGATCTGCTCGACGATCTTTAGCTGTCCGAAAACCGGACCCATAGCATCGACCGAAAGCTTATAGGCTTTGGCGGTTGCTTCACCTTGGGCCAAGATAACGTCGGCTTTGGCGATACCGGTTTTGCGCTCTTTTTCAGCATCGGCGTCGGCGTTGAGCTTAGTCGCTTTGGCGGTACCGTCAGCTTTGAGCTCGGTGGCCTTGGCTTCACCTTCGGCGGCTTTAATCGCAGCGTCGGCCAAGTTCTTCGAGATTTCGACGCCGCGCTCGGATTCCACCACCTTCTTTTGCATGTCGGCTTGCGCTTTGGCGTTTTCAAGCACCTTGCGTTCATCCTGCGCTTGTTTTTGGGTGGCGTAGGTTTTGCGTTCCTGCTCGGCGATTTGGCGGTCGGTCACCGTGCGCGTCAGCTCCGGCGGCAGCACCACGTCGGCGATCATCGTGTCTTTCGATTCAATGTGATGACTCTTGAGCACGTCTTGCAGGTGCAGCTTGGCTTTTTCCTGCAGCTCGGCGCGTTTGGTGTACAAGTCGAGCGCTTGCACGGCTTGCGCAGCATTGCGGAAGTGCGACGAGATGGCCGGTTCCAACACTTGCGAAATCATGTTGCTGACCGAACCGAGGTTGGCCACCACCTTCGGCGCGTCGGATACCGCGATGTGGATAATGACACTTACATCCATCGCTACGTTGAAGGCATCCGAGGTTCGTAGCGTGATGGTATTGAGGTTGGAGTCAAACTTGTGCGCGCTCGACTCGTTGTCGGCCCAGTTCAACAAGATCTGTGTCGTTGGTACGATGTCGACCTTGCAGACTTTGGTGTTCAACGCATGTTTGCCTGGTCCAAGCGGCTCGTCCCAGATGCCTTTTTGGCCCGTCTTGACGATCTTGGCGTTCACTTTGGCATCGGAAACATCTTCACCTTCCACACCGACGAAGCTGGTTACCACACCACATTCGCCGATCTTGACTTCGGTCATGGGCTGCAGAATGAGCCGCGCAAACCACGGATTGATCGAGTAGTTACCTGAGCGCAATACTGGAATCTGCAAACCCTTTTGACCGCCCGCAGCCAAAAACGCCGACGGATTTTGGAAGTTGTTGTGCACCGACAAGTCGACTTCGTCGGCTGCGATCTTGGTTGGATCCAAAATCGGCCGGCCTTCTTGGATGATCACAATGCCAACGTCGTCGGGACCGATGTTGGTCCACGGCACTGGCTCGCTAATTTCAAACAGTGCTGAGTTGATACGGTAGGTGCCCGGCATCAACACGTCGAGCTGCCGCCCTTTTTCGCCACCCGCAGCGATGAAAGCATCGCCTTTTTCAAAGTTGGAGTGACCGTCGACTTTGTTTGCCAACAAGCGGCCATCGGGGATGCGTGCACCGTCCATCGCGGTAACCAAGCCAATGTAACCGCCGGGAATCACCGTCACAGGACGGCTATCAACCCGAAACAGCGACGTGTTGATGCGGTATTTGCCTGGTGGCAAGATCGCAATTTGTGGTCCTTTTTGGCCGCCACCGTCGAGAAATGCAGCACCGTCTTGGTAGTTGTCGCAGTCAACCGGCGACGCAAAGATGCGGCCTGGCGCGCAGGGCTTACCACCAACGGACTCGACCACGCCGATTTGATTGTCAGCGATGATGATTGCTGGTTGTACTGCAACCGTGAACAGGTGCGGATTGATGCGGTGCTCGCCTGGCGGCAAGATGAGCACTTGCGGGCCTTTTTCGCCGCCGTTGCGCAAGAACGCTTCGCCGTCTTGAAACAGCGAGCACTCGACTGGCTTAGCGAAGAACTCGCCCGACGGAATCGACGCACCTGTGCAAGCTGTAATGATGCCAACTTGATCGGTGCCGACGACGACAAAACGATGTTTTTCGGTTTTGTAAATGAACGGTATCAGCAAGTGAAAGCCTGGGCCCAACGTCCGTGCTTGCACGCCAACTTCGTTGCGCAATGCAACGGTTCGCCCGTCGGGCATTTGCGCGCCGAACCACCGGCGCTCCAACGTGATGATTTGATCGCCTTTGGCAATTGCGATGCTGTTAACCAGCAAGATCAGAAACGCTAGTGCGCCTAACCCAGGCCCGATGTACTTGAGGTACGGTTCAATCTCATGCATTCGCTGGTGGTATCACCAGAACACAGCGGAAGGTGCCGTGCAGCAGGCGGTTTGGACCTAAGATCACTCGCTGATTGGTAAGCTGGGCAACGTTTCGTGCATGGGGCAAAACTAGGCTAGAGTCCGCCACCTAACGCCGAGAAACATTGCACTTAACCTGGCGCGCGCCTATGGTCGCCTCATGCGAACACGGTTCATATATTTATTCTCGAGTGTGCTGCTCGCCGCAGCGGTAGGTTGTGGCGATGACGGTAAGGCAATTGGTACCGATGCTGCTACGTGCACACCGGTAAACGACAACAACGCTTGCACAACTGATGTGTGCCAGAACAACCAGCCGGTGCACAATCCCGTCGCTGCGGGCACTGCCTGCACTGGCGGCGCATGCGATGCAACCGGCAACTGCGTGCAAGCCGTTTGCGGCGATGGCACGGTGCAAGCCGGTGAAATGTGCGACGACGGCAACAAGACCAACGACGACGGTTGCGACGACGGCGCTGGCGGCACGTGCCGGCCAACTGGCTGCGGCAACGGTGTGAAAACCGGCACTGAAGCTTGCGACGACGGCAACGCTACCAACGGTGACGGCTGCGATAACAACTGCAAAGCCACTGCATGTGGCAACGGCGTGACCACGTCGGGCGAAACCTGCGATGACGGCAATACGGCTGCGACCGACGGTTGCAATACAACCTGTCAAACCGAAGCCGGCTACAGCTGCACCGCGGCAGTGCCGTCGGTGTGCACGCTGTTGTGTGGCAATAACGTCGTCGATGCAGGCGAAACTTGCGACGATGGCAATCACGTTAACCTCGACGGCTGCAGCGCCAACTGTCGCTTGGAAGCAGCGGAAGTTGAACCGAACGAAGACGGCACCACCGCGACCGGTGGTTCGGGCACCGCTGGCAACGACTTTGATACCGGCGGCCTCGCCGTGACCAATTCGACCAACCAAGGCGTGATCCTCGCTAGCGCGAGCTCAACCAATCGTCTCGCTGCGATCGATCCAGCCGGCGACGAAGACGTATTTGCAATCAGCAACGATACCACTGGCCCAGTCGAACTGAAGGTTGACATCTGGAATCGCGCAACCGGTTTTGGCTTCGGCGTAGCTTGTGGCTCGTCGATTGATACTGGCCTTAACATTCGCGATGCAGCTGGCGTAGTGCTGCTGAACAACGACGACCGCGACGGCAGCGCCGATCGCTGTTCGACCGCGACCTATATGCTGGCCGCTGGGGCTGTTGTGTACGCGCACGTTGTTGAATTCGGCGACAATGCAACCATTCCAACGTACGCAGTGGCAGTAGACTTTGTGCCAGTTGTTTGCGGCGATACCCGCGTTGTTGCTGGCTTCGAAGAATGTGACGACGGCAATACCACCGCCAATGACGGTTGTAGTGCAATGTGCAAAATCGAAGGCACTGATGAAACTGAGCCAAATGAAGACGGCACGCCGTCGACGGGTGGTTCGGGCATTGCTGGCAACGACTTCGACGCCGCCGGCGGCGTGGCAGTGACCAACTCGACCAACCAAGGCGTGCGCGACATTGCGATGGGCGGTCGCACCTGGCTTGCTGCAATCACGGCTGCTGGCGACGAAGATGTTTTTGCCATTACCAACGGCGGCGTGGTGCCATACGAAGTTGTCATCAACGTGTGGGACCCAGCCGCAGGCGTGGGCAATGCATGCGCCGACATCGATACCGGTCTCAACGTGCGCAAGGCTGACGGCTCGGTGGAGAAGAGCAACGACGATCGCATCTCTGGCGATGGTTGCTCGGCGGCAACGATCATTTTGGCAGCTGGCCAGTCCCGCTACCTGCATGTGACCGAATTTGGCGACAACGCTGTGATTGCGAAGTACGCACTCGAAGTGGTTCGTCGCGAAATCACCTGTGGTGATGGCCACGTGGTTGCTGGCGTTGAAGCCTGCGATGACGGCAACACCACCGCTGGCGATGGCTGCTCGGCTGCGTGTGTGGTTGAAGCGAATTACGAATGCACTGGCGAACCTTCGGTTTGCGCGCTGCCACCGTTTGCTTCGACAACCTTGGCTTGCCTCGACATGGCTGGCGCAACCGAAGTGCAACCGGCAGGTGACGACGATGAGTTCACGGCAACCGCAGCGCTGCCATTCTCGTTCAATCTGTACGGCACCACCATGACTCACTTCGCGACGTCGTCGAACGGCTTCGCGGCGTTCTTTGCCAATGCGGCTGGATCGATCACGTCGTCGTCGGCGTCGAACGCAACCACGGTCCCTGCCGCTGGTACGCCAAACGGCTACTTGGCGCCGTTCTGGGACGACTTGGTGTTGGGCACCAATGGTTTGCGCTCGAAGTTGACCGGCACCGCTGGCACGCGCATCTTCACCTTTGAATGGGATGCGGACATCTACAATACCGATGGGCACGTCGTGGTGCAGTTGCAATTGTTTGAAGCAGGTGGGGTAGAGTACCACTACTGTTCGGGCACCGGTGCTGCGGCTCGGATCGCTGGCAGCAGCGCTACCATTGCAGCGGAAAATGCGACGGGCTCCGTTGGTCACGCGTTCAGCATCAACGCTGAATCGATCACGCAAGGCACCTCGGCGCTGCGCTGGGTTTTCCCATAGCGCAACCCGTGGCGGCGGCGAGCTTACTTGCCGCCGAAGCGAGTGTGGGCTGCCGCGCTGAGCGCTTCACGGTGTTCGGGCGCGGCGACTGCGATTAACGCGGTCGCGCGTTGCCGCAAGTTTTTGCCGTGCAACGACGCAATGCCGTGCTCAGTCACGATGTAATGCGCATGGGCGCGGGTGGTCACCACGCCGCTGCCTGGGCGCAGCGTCGGTACAATCCGTGATAGCCCTTTGGCTGTCGACCGCAGCGCGATAATCGCGCGGCCATTGGGCGACAACGACGCACCACGGATGAAGTCCATCTGGCCGCCGACGCCCGAGTAGATCATCTCGCCAAGCGAATCGGCACACACTTGCCCGGTGAGATCGATTTCCAACGCGCTGTTGATGGCCGTGACGTTGGGGTTTTGCCGGATGACATGGGTATCGTTGACGTACGCCGAGTCGCGCAGCTCGACGATCGGATTGTCGTGGACGAAGTCGTACAATGCTTGCGAACCGACGACGAAACTCGACAGAATTTTGCCGCGCTGAAGCTTTTTGCATTCGCCAGTCACGGCGCCGCTGGCCACCAATGGCAACAGCCCATCGCTAAACATTTCGGTGTGCACGCCCAAGCGTCGATGCCCGTGTAGCGCAGCGAGCACGGCGTCAGGAATGCCGCCAATCCCGGTTTGAATGGTTGCGCCATCTTCGACCAGCGACGCCACATGGCGTGCGATTTGTTGTTCGGCCACGCTTGGTGGCGGCCGATGGCTGTTAGGCAGCGGCAGATCAACGTCGACGCATGCCGCAAAACGTGACACGTGCACTTGGCCGTAGCCGAGCGTGCGTGGCATGCGCGGGTTGATTTGCGCGATTACCGTGGTCGCCGTTTCGACGGCTGCGGCAGCAACGTCGACCGATGTGCCAAGCGAACAGTACCCATGTTTGTCGGGCGGCGACACATGGATCAAGGCCACGTCGAGTGGCAGCACGCGTTGGCGAAATAACGCAGGCGCTTCGGACAAAAACACTGGCAAGTAGTCGGCGCGGCCTTCGGCCACCGCAGCGCGGACATTGGCGCCAACGAACAAGGCATTGATGCGAAACGAAGCGGCGAGCTCCGGCGCTGCGTGTGGTGCGCTGCCCTCTAAGTGCAAGTGCACCATTTCGACATCGCGCAACTCAGATGCGCGTTGCACTAACGCATCGAGCAGCACCATTGGTGTTGCGGCGGCACCTTGGACGAACACGCGTTGACCCGAGCGGACCAACGCCACAGCTTGTTGAGCAGTTACGGTAGCGTACACGTGTGCACAGTGCCTAACTGCGGGTCGGCCTGCAACCTGGCAAACCTTGGAAATTGGCCAGGTTGCGTGTGCCGACGTGTGCCTGCGGCACCTCACCGCTGCTTCGAATAGTGAACCGAAGTTGACAGCATTTAACGACGGTTCGCTGCCGCGGCACACCTACACGTTGGGTTACCCTAGGCATACCCTTTGCTCTACTCAAAATATCTTTGAGTGGCTGGTCCACCGCCACCCTTGTTTTCGTAGAGCTTACGCCCA
>JAKQOD010000316.1 GCA_029565465.1 Deltaproteobacteria bacterium | reverse complement strand
CGTCGAGCGCATCGGCGACGGTGATGTAAACAAGAGTTGGGCCTTAAGCGACTGCAGCAACATGCTGCGGGTCCGCACCCAACTTTCCGTTTCGATTCGGGACACATACGGAGGAATGTTCGTCATTGTCAGCGCTACGTGTTGCGTTGGTTGGAAAACTTGTGCTGAAACGTCAATGGTGTTGCCAACCACGGTGACGTTTTCCACGTAAAATTGGCCAAGGTCGGCGCCGCCTGGACTTTGGGCCCGCACAAATACGTCCGTCGTCGCACACGGCAGTGTTACCCTGTACGTATAGGGCGCATTTTCGAAACTTACTAGATCGCCGCAACTGGTTTGAATTTGGACAAAAGAGCGTAGTGGCAGCGCCGGAATACGGACCTCGACATCGCTCCATTGTAAGCCGTGCGACCCATTCTCAGTCACCAGTTTGTCGCCGGGCTTAACGCCTTCAAATGTATAGACCTGCGCATCGTAAACGCTGCCAGGGGTAAGCAGTTCCGCTGTTACACTGCCGCCTGGAATCATTTCCGCGGTTGCAATCCCGCCAGCGTCGGTCATTTTCATCGCCACAAGTGAATTGTCGGCGTTGAGAAACGCGACGCGCTGGTTGGCGACCGGAACAGAGTCGCGTTGGACCGTGATCTGCACAAGGCCTGCGGGCGCCGCGTCAGTGCCAGGTTGCACAGCATCAGGTTGCGCTTCGGTCGGATCACCACAGCCCATAGCGGGAAAGGTCGCTAAGAGGGATAGCGCGAGTAGGGTGCTTCGCATAGGAAGCAAATAACGCATGGCTGGCGCGAAGTCATGGCTGGCGTTGTTGGATCCGGTGAACGGCAACCTGCGCCAATTTTCACGCGGACGTGCTTCGCAGCTTCAAGAATTGCTAGTTGATCGGGCGGACAATAGTAATTACTGGTGAACCGTCGAGGCTTCGCGCTTTCTTGCAACTTACTTCTTGCGGGCCGCGGCTTTGAGTGCCGCCAATTCGTCGTCGACGCGGGCTTGGTCAACAGGTCGATCGGCTTTGGGTCGGCGCCGCATGGAGATGGCATCAGGGTCCGCAATGACAGGCCGTGTGGTGGGCAGCGCTGGCACGGCAAGGTCTGCTTCGTTTAATACGCGGGGCGTCCGGGCGCCGCTGCCAAGATCTTCGAGGCCATGTTCATCAATACGGTCGCGTTGGGTGGCAGCCGCTTTCGCAGCGTCGTCGGTTGCGACTTCGCCACACTCCTGGCACTGCAATCCGGTGCTTTTCAGATCGGCGAATTCGACGAAGAACAGATGGAACGAATCTTTGACTTTGACAGGTATGTGCGATGTGGTGCGTTCGCAATCAGCGCAGCGGCGTTGCACCACATCACCTTCGATTCGCCGCACTTTGCTGCGGGCACCGCCAAAAATCCACATAGATTTTGGTAACACACTGATGGCGCGCCAAGCAATGATTGCCTCGGGCACGTTTGCGCGCGCCTGCTGCGACGGCCGTTGGGGCACACCGCGCGTGCTCCTTTGCTTGCCCGCTGTCGCGAAATGTGGTCTGAACAACAATGCTCGCCGCCGTCCGCCGCCACATGCCCCCGCTTGATGCGTTGCGCGGCGTTGCTGTGCTGTTGGTATTGGCGCACAACTTCAACGTCGTCGACGCCCAAGGTGGCCTCAGTTCTGCCATGGAAGCCGCCATGAACATCGGCTGGGTCGGGGTTCAGCTGTTCTTTGTGCTGTCGGGCTTTTTGATCACTGGCATTTTGCTCGACACCGCCCGTGCCAAAAACTACTACCAAGCGTTCTTTGCGCGCCGCACGCTGCGCATTTTTCCGCTTTACTACGTGGTGTTAGCGCTAGGCTTCTTTGTGTTGCCGTTGGTAACCGCCGTGCCACCCGGGCACGGTACCCACCAGGGCTGGCTGTGGACGTATCTCACCAACTGGGCTGAGCCATTTGGCCGCGGCGAGCCGGCATTTCCACACTTTTGGTCGCTTGCCGTCGAAGAACAGTTTTATTTGATATGGCCCGTCATCGTGCATCGCATGAGCGCACGTGGGGTCACCCGGCTCGGTGGCGTGCTGCTTTTGCTGGTGCCGATCGTGCGCGTATTGTGCCGCAGCCATTGGAATGCCGAAGCTGCGTACACGTTTACGATTTGCCGAGTTGATGCGTTGGCGGTTGGTGCGATGCTCGCTGCAGTGCTGCGCGATCCACACTGGAGCGCAGCGTTTGAACGCAGCATCGATCGGCTCGTTACGCTGGTGCGCTGGCCACGCATTGCGTTGCTGGCGGCGTTTGCTGGTTTGTTCGTGGTTACCCACGGCTTGCCACGTGCTAGCGCAGCGACCCAATCGTTCGGCTACTCGGGCCTCGCACTGCTTTGCGCGGCGTGGATTGCCGTCGAAGTTCACGCGTGGGTGAAACGTTGCCAAGCCGGTACCGGGGGGAATCCCGTCGCTGCTGCGCTGCGCAGCGTCGGCAAATACAGCTATGCGATGTATGTCTTTCATGCGCCACTGCATTTGTTCGTCGGTGTTCGCGTGGTTGCGCGCCTGAGCCACGGCGCTGCACCGTCGATCCCGTTGGCCTTGGCCTACGCCGTCGCAGCGACGGCGGCGACCTACGTTCTTGCGGTGATCTCGTTTCGCATATTGGAACAACCGTTTTTGCGGCTCAAAGATCGTTTTGTCGCAGCGCGGTCGTCGCCGTAAGGCTGCGGCTCATTGGCAGTCATCCTTGAACGTGATGCCTCCAAATACCACCCGCCAACGACCTTCTTCGTAGATGATAGGATCGGCGTGCTCGCCACGTGCGCCTGCCGCATGCATTTTTGCCCACAGCTGGGCTGGTTTGCACCTGGGGGCAGGGACCAGGGCTGGTTTTTCTTTCCACGTGTCCCAACCGCGTTGATAGCGCACGCCAAAATTGTCAATTTTGACATCAATGGCCGCTAACGGAGTCCAATCTTCGTCGGCTGCGATCCGGGCTGGTCGGACAAATCGATGGGGCGAGAAAAACGTGGCACTCGCTGCACCATAAAAGATCTTAGGTGAGATGGTGCCAGCCTTGGTCAGGCCGCGATACTCAACCGTTACCAAGACCGCGTCGGCTTCGAGGCTACGCGCTTTGGCTTCGGCGTACGCGACAAAATCGTCAACGACAATTTCTTGTTTGGCACCGTTGGCAATAAATGGCGGTTGTTGGTCTTCGAACTCTTTGCAGACTTCGTAGGCCGCCGCCGCGATAACTGGATCTTTTGAATTGCGCGCTATCAACATTTCTTCGCGGGACGAAATCTGGATGAGTGCATTGGCGACGGCCGAGGGCGCTGGCCCTTGCGGATCCGCCGCCTCGGCCACAGGCGTTGGTCGTGTCACGGGCGGTGGCAACGGCGGCGGGGTGGGGGTGGCTTGCGCCGTGGTAGCGGAGGTGCTTGTTGGCTTTCCTGCTGCCGTCGACGTATCGCTTGCGCCACGACTTTGAAGCAATACCAGCGGGATCACGATTGCCACACTAGCCACGGCGGCAATTGCAAGCTTGGCGCGCAAGCTTAGGCGTGTTGTCCGATAACCGGACGATGCAATCATGCTCGCAGATGATGCGTGGGCTGACGGCGGTGCTGCGCCAACTACGAACGCTGGCTGGCTCGGCCTTTGTTGTGCCGTGGTGCTGATGCAGTGTCGGATCGCGCTCTGCATGGCGGTCGCCGACGCAAAGCGCTGATCTGGTGCTTTTGCCAACGCCACCATGATGACTTGTTCAAAGTCGGCTGACAGATGAGGCACCCCGCGCTGCGATGGTGGCAGCGGAGGATCGCTCACGTGTTGCCGCAGAATATCGAACAAAGAGTCACCGGTAAAAGGCCGGACCCCGGTGATCATTTCGTAGATGACCACGCCCATGGCGTAAATGTCGGTACGGCCATCAATCGGTCGGCCTTGTGCTTGTTCGGGCGCCATATAATGTGGCGTGCCTAGAATCGCGCCGGTTTCGGTACGCGCTGCGTTCGGATTGGCGGTCGCAAATTTGGCAATGCCGAAATCAACAAGTGTAATTCGGCCCGACGGTGCAAGCATGATGTTGTCGGGTTTGAGGTCGCGGTGTTGCACCCCACGCGCGTGGGCCGCCGCAAGCGCGTCGAGTACTGCAAGTGAGATGCGCGCAGCTTCGTTGATCGCTAGTGGGCCATGGCGCAACTGGGTTTTGAGCGAATGGCCGTCCAAATATTCCATGATGATGTACGGCCGCCCGTCGGGGAGCCGCGCAAGGTCCATAATGTTGACGATGTTCTGATGGCGAATCACGTTTACGCTGCGAGCTTCGTCGAAGAAACGCTGTACCGTGTCGCTGTCGCTGGCACTTTGTTGCGATAGCACTTTTACTGCAACCACGCTCCCAATCTCCGGCTGCACTGCGCGGTAAACCGTGCCCATGCCTCCAGTGCCAATGGGGGCAGTGATCCGATAGTTGCCAACCATCGTGCCCAACAATGCATCATTGGCAGCATCAAGCAGCGTGGTTCCATCGCGCTGACAAACACCGCTCGCGCCATACAGTGCCGCACAATGTGAGCAGACGAACATGCGATACGGTACCATCAAAGCGCTGCACAACTTTGAAACACCAATGCATGTGGCTGTACCAAAGTGAAACAGTAAGGTCTACGCAGCCATCTTGGGGCAATGGCGTAGTGGCTCTACGCATGGCACCAACCTTGCAAAAAGTCGTTACGTAACGATCACTTGGCAACGAAGGACCTATGACAACCGCCCATCCGCCACAAGCCGCCGTTGGCATCAGTACGCGAGCGGACATCCGCAAAGCGGTGGCGGAAGCTGTGAATCGCGCAGGTGGCGGTGCCGACGCGGTGTTGTGTATCGCCTACGCCGGGGTTGGCCACGATCAAAATGAGTTGCTCAATCAACTCAAAATTGCTCTACCGGGGGTGCCCATCGTCGGTGGGTCAAGCCAAGGTGCATGCGTCAGTGGGACTTCGATTGAAGCGGAGCGGTTTCTTGCGGTGGCGGTGTTATCCGGTGACGTTAAGGTTCGAATCGCGCATGTTGCAGATATGCGTAGCGACGAGCGCAAGCTGGGCCAAGCGTTAGCGGCCAATCTCGGACCGCCGCCACAAGGGGCACACACAACATTGCTTTGGTACGATCCGTTGTGCGGCCGTAATGTCAAAGACCTGTTGGTTGGGTTGTCGGATGGTGGCTACGATGCAGTGTATGGTGGCGCAACTGGGCAACCGTGGGATCGGATGGTCGCAACGTTTCAGTACGCTGACGGGCAGGTGTATGGACAGGGCGCCGTGGTGGTGGTGCTTGAAGGCTTGACGCCAGTGGCCGAGTTGACCCACGGGGCGGAAGCGATCGGGGTTGCATTGACCGTGACCAAAGCCGACGGCAACACGGTGCTCGAGATCGACGATCGCCCAGCGCTCGACGTCTGGTGTGAGCAACTTGGCGTGTTGCCCGAACGTAATGTCGAAATGACGTCGAACTGGGCGTTGGGCATCGTGCCTCCGACCGGAACAACCTACGAAGGTTTTTTTACCCGTGCACCGTTTGCGTTTGATCTCGAACGCCGCGCGCTGGTGCTGCAAGCGCCGATTCCGTGCGGCAGTCGTGTGCAAGTTTGCATTCGCACGCAATCCGCAGTTTTCGGCGGCGCGGAAGCGATGGGGCAGCGGTTGCAGGCTGCGTTGGTCGGCAAGCAAGCCGTGTTGGCACTGGGCTTCGAGTGTGGAGCGCGGCCGGCGCCGTTTTTGGGCGGTGAGTTAGCAGAGCGTGAAATGCGGCAACTCGAAGCAAAACTGCCGCCGGCGCTGCCACTCATCGGAATGTATGCGTGGGGGGAAATTGCGCCTGCAGGCGATGTTAGCGAATTTCACAATTTTACGTTTCCGATGTGCGTCCTTTGTCAGCCGTAAGCGATTCAACCTATGGCACGTGATGACAACGATATGCCTGACGACGTAGCCACGCTACAAGCCTTGTTGCAAGACAAGATCAAGCTACTGATCCAGCGTGAGCGTGACGTTCACACGCTGGTCCGGCGCGTCAACGAGTCGAACCGTTGGATGCAAGTCGTCGCCGAGATCAGCGCGCGGGTTGGCAGCTACCACGACGAGCAGGCGGCACTCGACACCTTAGCGGAGGCCTTGGCGGAGTCACTGGGTTTTGAATATGCGTTGGCGGTCTGGGGCGATCGCGTTAGTGAATGCCCGTCGCTGGGCGCACCGAACGGGTTGCGTGAGTTGCTCATCGGACTAGCTGCGCAGCCCTATGATGCCGGGGTGCAATTGCAAACGTGGACGACGGGGCCGGTGCGGATGGCGTTTCGCTTTGCGATGCAATCCACCTTGGTGCCACACGAGTCGATTGTGGTGGTGGTTGCACGCTCGCCACGCACTGCCGAATATCACACGATTGCCGATGAAACGACGCATGCACGGTTGGCTCGTTTGGGTGAGCAGTTAGCACAGTCGTTTGATTCGGTGCGGTTGCGACGCGAAGTGATGCGAGAGCGTGACTCATTGCAAGATGCCGTGATTGCGGCGACGTTGGAACTGCGCGCAGCCGTGCGTGATGCTGAATCCGCGCGTGCTGCGGCGGTGCATGCGGCAACGGCGCGGACCGAATTTTTGGCCAATATGAGCCACGAGATTCGTACGCCTATGACGGCAGTGTTGGGCTACGCTGCGTTGCTGCAAGATGCCGATCTTGGCCTTGCAACCCGGCGTGAGTATCTCGAGACGATCACGCGGAGTGGTCGCCACTTGCTGAGTTTGCTCGACGATATTTTGAACTTGGCGCGGATTGAATCGGGCCATCTCACCGTGAATGCCGAACCGACCGCGGTGCACAGCCTGATGCTAGAATTGCAGGCGCTGTTGGCTGTGAAGGCGGCGGAAAAAGGGTTGGAGCTGACGGTGCGGTTTGCCACATCGTTGCCATCGATGATGCACGTCGATGCGGCGCGCTTGCGGCAAATTCTTATCAATCTCATTGGCAATTCAATCAAGTTTACCGAGCGCGGCCGGGTCGCTGTTGTGGCTTCGATGATTGGCACCGATCGTCTCAAGATTGAAGTCATCGACACCGGGCCGGGCATCGCTGCTGATAAACAAAAATTGATCTTCGAAGCGTTTGAACAAGGCAATCAAGGCATGTCGCGTTCGCATGGCGGCGCAGGGTTGGGCTTGGCCATCGCACGCAAATTGGCGCGGCTATTGGGTGGCGATATCGCCATGTACAGCCAGCTCGGCCATGGCAGTATTTTCACGGTGACCGTCGGTGTTGCGGTTGATGCAGATGCCATTTGGACGGCGGCACCGCGGGTTACCAACGAAAATGAACCAGCGATGCCGATTGCGTTGAATGCGTTGGTGCAAGGCCGTGTGTTGGTTGTTGATGATACGCCAATCAATCGCAATTTGTTTTCATCGATTCTGGTCCGCGCTGGCCTCAATGTCCGCGAAGCGTGCAATGGCAAAGAAGCGCTGGAGATGGTGGTGGCCGCGGCACAAGCGGATCACCCGTTCGATATGGTTTTTATGGATATGCAAATGCCCGTCATGGACGGTTACGAAGCCACCCGACGGATCCGCGCGACGGTGCCGGCCTTGCCCATCATTGCGCTGACGGCGCATTCGATGGCCGGCGACCGCGAACGTTGTTTGGATGCAGGATGTACTGAATACCTGGCTAAACCAATCGAGCGGCCCGAGTTGATCCGCATGGCGCGGCGCTTCTCGCGCACAACCGACGCACCAGCCGTGATCTTGCCGTTCCGTGCCCCCCCGCGCAGCACGGATCGTCTCAAAGCCAATGCAGCCGTTGATGAGTCGGTGTTGGAGCTGATGCCGACATTTATCGCAACGTTACGCGAGAACATCGTTGAACTCGAACGCGCGCAGCAAGGCCATGACGTGAACGAAATCGCTTCAATCGCGCATCGCATCAAGGGCACTGCTGCAACGTTTGGCTACCCGTCGATTTCGGATCTAGCAGCCGAAGTGGAACGGCTCGCCAAAGCCGACGCGTCACCACTAGCAAACGTGTTGCCTGACTTGTTGCGCGAATGTCGACGGGCCGTTTGAGCTTACAGCGACGAGAAAAACGCGGTTAGTTCGGTATACGTGAACGACGCGGGCCGATGCCCACCAGTTGCTGGATTGCACCATACGACCGGATGGCCGGCACTGCAGCCATTGTAGCTCACACATGGGTTTGTGCCGATCGGCGTTGAGGTCGTCATGCATTGATTGTTGGCGATCCAGGCGTCGCGCAGCGCGGTGCCGTATGACAGCGTGACCGTCATGTCGTCGCTGTTGTGGGTAATCCACATGGCCACCGGGGTTGGGCAGCGCGCGCTGCCGCCACCTTCGAGCA
>JAKQOD010000252.1 GCA_029565465.1 Deltaproteobacteria bacterium | reverse complement strand
CATCGTTGACATTGCAACCGGCGAAGTGCTGCTTTCGCAAAACGTGGAGCCGGGCGACATCTGGCGTATGTGCCAGTGCAAAGATGCGCCGATTCGCGACTGGGTGAAACTTGCGGTGACCCGTGCTCGGAATTCGAATACACCTGCCGTCTTCTGGCTTGACCCGTATCGCCCCCATGAGAACGAGCTGATCAAAAAGGTTGAGCTGTACCTGAAAGATCACGACACGACCGGCCTCGATATTCAACACATGTCGCAAGTGCGTGCGATGCGCTACACGCTCGAGCGTGTCATTCGCGGCCTCGACACCATCTCGGTCACCGGCAACATCTTGCGTGACTACCTCACCGATTTGTTCCCGATCATGGAGCTAGGCACCAGCGCCAAAATGCTCTCCATCGTGCCGTTGATGGCCGGCGGCGGCATGTACGAAACGGGCGCCGGTGGCTCGGCACCCAAGCACGTTCAACAGCTCGTTGAAGAAAATCACCTGCGTTGGGATTCGCTTGGTGAATTCTTAGCGCTGGCGGTGAGCTTGGAAGATCTTGGCCTCAAAACCAACAACAGCGCCGCGAAAATTCTCGCGAAAACGCTCGACGCCGCGACCGGCAAACTGCTCGACAATAACAAAGGTCCATCGCCAAAGACCGGCCAGCTCGACAACCGCGGCAGCCAGTTCTACCTAGCGATGTATTGGGCGCAAGCGCTCGCTGCGCAAACAGAAGACGTAGCACTAGCGGCTAAGTTTGCAGGTTTGGCTAAAGCCCTCACCGATGGCGAGCAAGCGATCGTTGCCGAACTCTCTGAGGTGCAGGGCAAGCCGGCGGACATCGGCGGCTACTACATGGCCGATGCCGACAAAGTGAAAGCAATCATGCGCCCCAGCAAAACGCTCAACGCCGCGCTTGCATCGTTCGCGTAAATCAGCGAGCCGTTAAACGGCGCTGCATGAAACAAAACGGCCACCTTAGGGTGGCCGTTTGCTTTGGTGCGATCTGGCAGTCCGCTTAACGGCCAAGTCTCGAAAGAAATTTGGTGGCAGCGCAGACTCGTGATCCAGACAGCGCTCGGCTCACGCCATCACGGTCACGCGATTGCGGCCCTCAGCTTTGCTTCGGTACAGCGCGCGATCTGCGCGCGCGATGGCGGTGTTGAAGCTTTCGCTTGGCGCGAGCGTGGTGACGCCCAATGACAGTGAGCAGCTGGCGCAGCTGTTGCCGTGCACTACGGGGGTGGCGGCGACTTCAGAGCGCAAGCGCTCAGCGATGTCGTGGGCCGACGCTAAGACGGTCGCGGGCAACAATATCAAAAATTCTTCGCCGCCCCAACGTGCGACGACGTCTTGCTCGCGGCAGAGCGACGCGAGCAGCTTGCCGGTGTGCGCGAGCACCTTGTCGCCGGCTTCGTGGCCCCGGCCATCGTTGATCTTTTTGAAATGGTCGATGTCGGCGATGATGAGCGCGATATGCTGGCCGGAGCGACGGGCGCGAGCGATCTCGTGCTCGGCGAGCGCAAGCATGTGTCCACGGTTGGAAAGACCGGTCAGCGAGTCTTTCGTGGCCAGTTCCACCAGTTTTCGCTCGGCGCTTCGAACCATGCCGTAGTAGAAGCGCGCCGTGTATGCCGCCATCGCGAACACTACGGCGACGTTAAACGTCTGAACTATCCAAAGGCCCGTTTCAGACAGCGGCGCGCTAACGCCGTAGTGACGCGACGCGGCATACATGCCCAAATAAGTCACATACAAGACCACAAGCATCGGGATCGCCTCACGCCAACGCGAGCTGATGACGATAGCCGGGATGAACATCAGCAGGTAGTAGTGAAAACCGCTGTTCCAGCCCACAAGTAGCGTGCCGATCGCCGCGTGACCAAGCACTTCAACCCATATCAACGCTACGGCAGGCGCGTTTAGTCGCCGCCCTAGGCACCAATACGCTGTCGCATACATCGCCATGCCAACTAGATTCATCCACGCCAGAATTGGCGAACCCAGCGCTAGGAAGAGCACCAGCATTGCCGCGTCCACGCAGGCCGCCACCAACGTGATCCGCCGCGCCATGACCCAGAACGCACCCTGCGCGACGGCGCTGCCGCTTCTCGCGTGGCTGCGCACGCACGCCGCGGTGCTCACCGACGGCGAGGGCGCTGCTTTGGGAAGGAAGGCGCGAACAGATGACATGCCGGGGCGGGTATTTCGTGTCTGCGAGAGACGCGACGAAGAGTTTGATAACCGTGCATTGCAAAAGCAGTGCCAGACAAATCTCATATGCGAACGGCATGTAAAAGCATAAAAAAAGGCCGCAAATGCGGCCTTTTTCTTCCGGGCAGTGAGTTACTGCGGCGGGTTTTGAATGTTGGATGCTTGCTTGCCTTTTGGGCCTGGCACCACTTCAAACGCTAC
>JAKQOD010000308.1 GCA_029565465.1 Deltaproteobacteria bacterium | reverse complement strand
CAGCAGGGCATCTTCGATGGCTTGGTCAATCGCTCGCGAGCCAGGCAAGTGGCTGGTTGGATTGCGATCACGTTCACGCCGGGCCGAGCGCACCATGGCTCGCACCCGAGCGCCAAATTCACGCAGGTCGAACGGCTTGCCCATGTAGGCATCAGCGCCCGCATCAAGGCCTGCCACTTGATGGTCAACCGACGACAACGCGGTCAGCATCAAGATTGGAATACGCGACCACATGACGTCGCCCTTGAGACGGCGCGCAACTTCGAGTCCATCGAGTCGCGGCATCATCACGTCGAGCACCAGCAAATCCGGGTCGTGCTGCTTCACTAGGCGCAACGCCTCTTCGCCGTCGCGCGCTCGCAAACACAAAAAGCCCGCATCACCGAGCGCCATCCCAACCATGTGGGCGATTGCATCGTCATCCTCTGCAACCACAATTTTTTTAAGGAGCATAGGAACTTATCCGCCTACGGGTAACTTACGGCTGGTTGCAGGACTTCGTCAACATCGTGGCGCACCGCCCGCAATTTTCTGACGTTGCCTGGCGGCCCAGCCCTCGCCCGCCTGCGGAGGCAACACGCCACAAGGAACCGGAAGTTCCCTTCTCCTGCCCAAACCACCGCACCCACGCATTATTTGCGCTACAAGGGGGCGTGGTCATCGATCCCCCGGTCAGTACGAGCCTGCTCGACAATGGTCTCCGCGTCACCACGGTTGCGTTGCCGCACTTGCACACGACAACCTGCGCGCTGTTTATCAAAGTCGGCTCGCGGTTCGAATCGACGACCGATAACGGGCTGTCGCACTTTGTGGAACATATGCTGTTTCGCGGTACCGAGAGCTTCCCAAACTCGCTTGCGCTGAACACCGCAGTGGAAGAGCTAGGCGCTACCCTAAACGCTGAAACTGGCCGAGATTACACGCTGTTTTCGATGTCGGTCGAACCGGACCGAGTGCCTGCGGCACTGCAGATTTTTGCCGAACTGCTGGGCCGGCCGCGATTTTCCGACATTGAGCTCGAACGCGCGCTGGTACTCGAAGAGATCAACGAAGACTACGACGAACATGGCGTCGAAATTAATGCCGACGACATCGCGCGCGGCATGTTGTTCGAAGGCCATCCCCTAGGCCAGCGCATCATCGGTCCACGCGAAAACGTGGAACGCTTTACGCAAGCTGACGTGCAGCGTCACTTTGCAACGTTTTATGGCGCTGGCAATGCGCTGTTGTGCGTGGCCGGCCCGGTGCACCACGACGCCGTCGTGCGCCACGCACAAAGCTCGGTCGGCGGCTTGCCACGTGGCCCAAGCGGCTTGCTTGCCACCCCAGTGACGAATCATCAATTTGTTGGCCCGTTGCTACGCCATGTGCCTGATCGCGGCTCGCAAACCAGCCTTTCGATCCTATTTCGAGGCATGCCTGAACTCGATCCAAGCTACCTCGCTATGGCAACGATGCTGCGTATTCTCGACGACGGGATGTCAACGCGCCTGCACTACCAGCTGGCCGACCAAAAAGGTTTGGCGTACTCGATCCACGCCGGGATCGAACCGCTCGCCGACGTTGCGGTCTTCGAGATCGCCGGTGCCACTGCGAACAACAAAGTTGCGCAGCTAGTGACCGAAGTCGCAGCCGTGCTGCAGGGTTTGTGCGCAGGCGACGTCACCGAACGCGAATTAGCCAAAGCCCGCGTGCGCTATCGCTACGAAACGTTAGCGTCGATCGACGATGCTGGTTCGATGGCGAGTTGGTTTGGCGGTACCGCGTTGTACTACCCGCCACCGTCGCTGTCGGACCGCTTGGCGTCGATGCAAGCGGTAACCTTGGACGATGTTATTGCGGTGGCCCGCACCGTGTTTGCACCCGATCGCCTGGCAATCGCAGCCGTTGGCTCGTTGACCAAAGCCCGGCTTGGCGAGCTGCGTCAAGCAGTGCAAAGCTGGCCGACCCGTTCGGTATAGCCGCAACTGTCGCCGAGATCGGCTGATGTCGCACCACCGTTCGTCAGCGCCCGCGGCAGGCAACCGGACACTTTTGTCACGCTTGCCGAAAGAATCGTGAACTCAAATTGGCAGTTCGTGTGTAGTATCGTGGGACTAGCTCAGTTTTGAGTGCTGGCACCGGTATTGCTTAAGGAATTGCCCATGACCGTCACGAAAAATGCTCTGTGCCTCGCCGTCGCCGCAGCCATCGCGATTCCTGCAGCAACCGCCAGCAACGCTGCCGCCGATGGCTTCTATTTCACCGAATCATTCGGTGTGTCGCGTGCCAGCAACGAAGGCGCGCAGTACATGTCGGAAGGCTTGGCGATTCGCCTCGCGGCTGGGATCCGCCGACGGCAATGGGCAGTTGAACTCTGGGGTGGGCTCGCCAACGAAAGCAGCTTAGCATACGAACCAGCACCGCAGCCGGGTTACGACTGTATCGATTGTGGTGGCTATTACGGCAACAATGCCGGTGTCGCCGGGGTTGGCATCGACGTGAAATACATCGTGCCGTTGGTTCCGCACCTCGAAGGCTATGTCCGCGGCGGGCTCTCACACGGCTACGGCTCGGGCGCACTTGATGGATATGAAGGTCGCGGCTTGGGCGGCGGCGTTGGCTTGCAGCTTAAGGGCAAAGTCTCCGCGCTTGGCTTGTTGTGGGCGCCGCTCTTCTTTGTGCCGTGGGGCCCAAAGATCACTGGCGCGCTCTACGTCGACAACGGCATCGACTTTTTCCGCTTGAACCGCGCTGGTGATGCCACGGTTGACGCGCAGTTTAATACCGTTCGTTTTGGCGTCACGCTCGGCAGCGATTTTTAGGCGTTTTTCGCGAATTCAACGCAGCGCATACACGGCGGACCAGCTAGGGTGCGCGGCATGTTGGAGCGCTGGTATGACTGCGTAATCGCCGACGGCAAAACTTCGAATTCGCGCATCGTTGCGGCGCGCGGTTCGCACGTTGGTGAAGCGATCGCGCGAGCGGAACAAAAGGCCGGCCGCGTCGTGGCGGTAGCTGCGGGCGAAGCGCCGATCGGTGAAAGCGTTGGCAAAGCCGTGGTTGAACGCAACGCTGGGCCTGCACTCGACGGCGCGCTGGCCACCGCGCGATGGCCGCGAGGCGTGATTCCTGGTTGGAAACCCGACGGTGCCTTGCGTGCACCGCAAAGCGGTTATGTCGTCCACGAAACCGGGCCGACAGTGGTTGTCGAAGCCACGTGTGCCAGCGACAGCGCGCATGATCTTTGGCTCACCCTCGTCGAGCAAATGCCAGTAATTGACAATATCGAAGTGCGGTTGTTGCCTGCGTACACCGACGGCGCGGAGCCCCTGCCCCACACCGATGTTTGGCTCACCCCGCGCATCAATGGCAAAAAAGCCGTGCGCTTCCTCGACGATCATCAAAA
>JAKQOD010000279.1 GCA_029565465.1 Deltaproteobacteria bacterium | reverse complement strand
ACCGCTTGGGCACCGCTGAAGAAATCGCCAATGTGTATGCGTTTCTAGCGAGCGACGAAGCCAGCTACATCAACGGCGCCGTGATCGAAGTATCGGGCGGGATGTCGGTTTAGCGTCGAGTTCGTAGGGTGGATGCGTGATGTGCTATCCACCCAACGTTTAAACATTCCACCCCATTTTTCAGCGTTTCGCGCACGCTTCCCGCAGTTCATCGCTTGCCCCTCGCAAGCGAAATCATGCCCCGCTAAAGTTCATTCCATCGCAACAACGCGATGCCACTGAAACCAAAACAAAGGGACGTGATTATGAAAACCACCAAACAATTTACCGGCACGCTTTCACGCGTTGATCGCGCACTCACCGCCGCTGTGTCAGCAACCACAACCTTCGCGTTGACCACCGTGATCGCCGCTGGTTTCCAAGGCGTGGCAGCAACGCAAACCAACCAACTCTTCGCTGTGCTCGCTAAGGCGTTCGCCTAATCATGGCGAACCAAATCATGCGAAAGCACATTTCCAGACGCGTGGTGCGCAACGCGTTGCCCAAGCGTCACCTACAACCATGACGATGCGGTCAGCGCAGGGTGCTCACCCCGTCCCCTCCTCCCGAGCATTCTGCGCTGACCGTATCGCGTAATCCGTAGCCTTGAGAAGCGAAGCGCGTCAAGGCATTTGTTCATCGAACCAATGTACGAAATGCCTTCGGCGTTCAGACAGGAACCCGGACGCGCTTCGCATCGAAGGGCTACCAGTGGCTAGCGTGGAGACGCGACCCATCAAAACCCAAACCGAGCCCCCCACCCAAGCAGCGTAGCCACGCCCAACACCGCAAATATCAAAGCCGCTATCCCATGCACCAAGCGCACCGGAACTTTGTTGGCGATTTTGCTGCCTAGGAACACGGCCGGGACGTTGGCGATCATCATGCCGAGCGTTGTGCCTGCTACGACTGCATAGAACGCGTTGTATTGCGCCGCAAGCGCGATAGTGGCGATCTGTGTTTTGTCGCCCATTTCGGCCAGAAAAAATGCGATAACCGTCGTACCAAAAACGCCAAACCGCGAACGCGTGCTGCCGGCCTCATCTTCGTCAATCTTGTCGGGGATGAGCGTCCATATCGCCATCGCGATAAAGCCGATGCCGAGCACCCAGCGCATGATCTGCGGGCCGACGGCGGCGGTGATCCACGCGCCCAGCGCGCCAGCACCCGCGTGGTTCGCAATCGTGGCCAAGAAAATGCCCGCCACAATCGGCCAAGGTTTTTTGAACTTCGCTGCGAGAAGAAATGCGAGGAGTTGGGTCTTGTCGCCAATTTCGGCGAGGGCGACGATGCCCGTTGAGATCAGAAAAGCTTCCATGCGAGCATTTTGCCGGGTTACGTCGAATGCAACCGTCGTGCGGACGCTTCGGCTTGCGTTGTGTCATGAGTCACCGCTCGGCGGGCACTGATTCAATTCTGATCGTTATGCGGCCGACCGGCGAGGACTCGGCCGCGCTCGGTGGTGTGCGCGCAACTCGGCCGAGTCTTCGCGTACACATGGGTTGGATGAACACCTCAAGCGGCCGTCACACATTCAAAAACGAACCCAGCAAATCTGATTGCTTGCGTCCGGCGCGCCTTTTCATCAGAATAATCCGAAACAAACTACGGTTATTTTTTGGAGCGCCGCATGAAGCATCACCCGTCGCACGTATCGCCCTTACAGCTAGAGGCTCAAACGACGCACGGCAAACTGTGGCGAGCGGCATCGGCAGCTTTGGCGCTATCGCTCTGCGCGTCGGCGAGCGCACAGCTCGCACCCTCAGCGGGAAAGCCTCCGGCGACCGCCGGCACTCCACCAGCGTCGGCGGCTGTGGCCGCGCCGCCGCCCGCTGTTTGCCTCGCGCCGCTATCTGCGAGCAACATGCAAGGTGTGGCCAATTTTGTGTGGGCTGGCTGCCCGCAGCTCCTGAACTGGCCGCACGACGCCGCGCCGCGCATGAGTGGCCCCGCGCCGAGCGGCAAAGCGTCGGTGCATGGCTATGTGCTCAACTACTACGCGCCGTCGGTGTACACATGGCTCAAAGCAGGTCGTCCGGCAGGGGGCATTCCCGATGGCGCGTTGATCCTCAAACAGATGTATGCCGATAACAACGGCGCGAGGGGCGATGTAAACGGCTGGGCGCTGATCATCAAACAAAAGAGCGCGTCATACGATGGGTGGCTGTGGGGCTACGTTGACCCAACAAAACCCAACGGCGGCGACGGCCAATTCGGCGGTCAGTTCTACGACCCGAATTGCGTTGCGTGCCACGGTTCGTCGAGTTCACCCGAGCTCACCTTCGCGGCTCTAGTCAACATCGGCAACGGCCCGTTTGGCGGCACCGCAATGCCCGTCGCGAACGGACTTCTCGGTGGTTCGATGCACTCGAAACTCGGACTCGCAGCGACGCCAGCCGCGACAGCACCCGCGGCAAATCCGCTCACAGCAAGCTACATCCCGTCACAAAAAGAAAGCCGCGTGATCGTCGGCGCGAACGGCCCGACGACGTTCTACACCTCCGACGTGTGCGCCGGCTGCCACGACGCGAGCAATCTCGCGTTTGGCGTACAGGCGAACATGACTTGGCCGCAAAATCTCCCACCTGCGCAATATCCGAGCACGCCGCTGACCAATATTTCGCCGTACGGAGAATGGGGCGCGTCGCTCATGGGCCTCGCCGGGCGCGACCCGGTGTTTCAGGCACAGCGCGAAACCGAGACGCTGTTGTATCCATCTGTCGCCGCCGAAATCAACAACGCTTGCTACACCTGCCACGGCGTGATGGGGCAACGGCAAAAAGCCATCGATCAACCGGGAAGCCTCTTCACCCATCAAGATTTCTTGGCGACCAGCGGGCCGAACGCGATCTACGGCGCGCTCGCTCGCGACGGCATCTCGTGCCTCGCGTGTCACCGCATGACGCCGGACGGACTCGGCACCGAAGCAAGCTTCACCGGTAAGTTCAAAGTGACCGATCCGAAAACGGTATTCGGGCCATTCAAAGACGTGAAGCCGTACCCGATGCAAAACTCGGTCGGCCTCACGCCGAAACATGGCGACGCGATTGCCGATCCTGCCATGTGCGGCTCGTGCCACGTTGTTGAAACACCAATTCTCGACGCACGCAAAACCTATGATCGCAAGAGTTTCGAGGGCGCAAAAAAATCGCACGAGCAAACAACGTACCTCGAATGGCTCAACAGCACATTCCAAACCAAAGCGCCACCAAAGGCTGGCGCAACGCCGGTGACCTGCCAAGGCTGTCACATGCCTAATACGATGAACACAGGCGGCGGCAAGCGCAGCCCGCCGATCACAAGCGTGATCGCAAACATCGAAGACAACACGTATGTCGACGCCGAAGGAAAGCCGTTCCCAAACACAGCAGCGTTGGCGGACATCACCCTCACGCCGCGCAACAATTTCTCTCGCCACACATTTGTCGGCGCGAACGTGTTCGTGCTCGAAATGTTCAAGCAATTTGGCGATCGATTGGGACTGACCACCGGCGACCCGAACTACGACACGAAAACCTTCAAGTTCGTCCCGCGCTTAGAGTTCTCTACGTTAGAAACCGTGCGCCAGGTGCAAAGCGACACCGCGTCTGTCGCCCTGAAGCTGCGGCGCACCGGGCCGAACGGTTTGGAAGTGGATGTCGAGGTCGTCAACAAAACCGGCCACAAATTTCCATCGGGTGTGGGTTTCCGTCGTGCCTACATCGAGTTCTCCGCGTTCGATCCATCGGGCAAAGTGGTTTGGTCATCTGGCCGAAGCACCAACAAAGGCGTGCTCATCGACGACGCGGGGCAACCACTCGTTACCGAATTCAGCAAAACGCAGTGGCAGCCGCATCAGCGCTTAATCACCAGCAACAAGCAGGTGCAAATTTACGAATCGCGCGATAAAGACGTAGCCGGATTGCTCACCACCAGCTTTCTGGGGCTTGCCACTCAAGTCAAAGACAATCGCTTGATGCCCATCGGATGGCAAGCAACGGGGCCTTACGCCGATTGGACGAAACCTGTGGCCGTGAATGCGCAGCTGAGCCCCGGCTACTACACGGGAAAGGGTAACGACATCGTGACCTACCGAGTGCCGCCCGCACTAGCGCCGCAGGTGAAAGTTGTACGTGCTGTGCTGTATTACCAATCCATTCCTCCGTACTACTTGCAAGATCGGTTCGCCATCGGCGGCAACAATCCGGCCACGGCGCAATTGCGCGAACTGACCGAGAAAGTGGACTACAGCAAGACGGCAGCGAAAGATTGGAAATTAGCCGTGGCTGCGGCG
>JAKQOD010000254.1 GCA_029565465.1 Deltaproteobacteria bacterium | reverse complement strand
CGCCTGCAACGGTTGCACAGAGCCAACCCATTGCACTGACTGCATCGAACGAAGACATGCAAGGTGGCATTTATTATTGGTCAACCACCGACGGTGCTGGTCAGCCTGGTGGGTTTTGGCGGCACGATATGGTCAAGGCTGGCGATCCAGCGGAAGCCTATCTGTCGGCCACCGAGGCCGGGCAGTGTGTTGGCTGCCATGCGCTGTCACGCGATGGCAAACAAATGGTGGTGCGGTATATCGATGGCACCTCGGGGCTGTACGACGTTGCTACCAAAACCAAAATTGCGCCGTTACCGTCAACAGCCAATCATGATCTGTGGACCTATCACCCAACTGGCGATGTCGTGGTTTCGCAATTGGGCAGCAATTTGCAAATCCTCGACGGCCGTACCGCGGCGCCCATCGCTACGTTTCCAATTACTGGAAATGTGGTGCAGCCGGATTTTTCGCCCATGGGCGACCAGTTCGTTTATGTTGAAGGCGAAACCTCAGGTTCGAACCACGTCGTTTACAACGCGGGCAAGATTGTTGCGCGCAGCTACGATGCAGTGAATCACACGTTTGGTCCGGTTCGCCCGATCATCGAAACCGGCGACAAAATCTATTACCCGGTTGTGTCACCAGATGGTCAATGGGTGGCTTACAACCGCGCAGCCTCGGGCAACTCGGTGAGCAACGTCAATGGCGAGGTGTGGGTGGTCAAAATCGATGGCACCAAAGCGATCAAGCTGCAAGCTGCAAGCCTGGCACCCGGCGAAACCAACTCGTGGGTGCGTTGGGCGCCGTTTGAGCAAACGGTCAACGGCGAAAAGATCTTCTGGCTTAGCTTTTCATCGTCGCGTAGCTACGGCGTTTATGCTGGGCCGACAAAGCCGCAGATCTGGATGACCAGCTTTTCGCCAGCGCGGGCTGAGGCCGGCACCGACCCATCGAGCCCGGCGTTTCGGTTGCCGTTTCAAAACCTCGACTTTGGCAATCATATCGGGCAATGGACAACGACGATCGTTGCGGTCGAGTAAGCAGCTGAGTTCGCAGTTGCTGGGGTAGGTGGGTTGCAGGTGCGCGTTGCGAATCGCAACAGCGGCGCATAGCGTGGCCGCGTTAGCTGGCCCCGCCGGCTGCCGTGGGCCCGATAAATGGCGCAACAAGCGCAACAAGCGGAGCTATTGCAAGTAGTTACCGAGGCCTTTGGCTGGCCATGGTTAGGTCGTACGGCCGGCGCATAACGTGGTTTGTAGGCACGATTTATGCTCAAGTCTCGACGATGTTACGAGTTTCAGTATCAAGCAGCGTGACGCTGGCGCTAGGCGTGAGCTTAGTGGCAACGGTGGCGCCGATGGCGGTTGGCGAAGCTGTGGCGGACCGCGGCGTTACCGTCGGTCCAACGACGTCACCAGCATTGCCGCCTCAGACGGTGATCGTGCCCGGCACGCCAGTGCCTGCAACGCCCAGCGTGCCAGCACCAACGGATCCAGCGCCAACAGAACCGTCAACGGAGCCGGTCGCAACGCCGGCACCTGTTGCCACCGAGCCGACGACGCCCGTGCCGCCCGTCACCGACAAACAAGGTGACCTCGCCGAAGATCTTCGCGCGGTTGATGCTGCGGACAAGCACACCAACCTGACTTGGAAACGCCCACATGAGCCATGTGGCTCCGCAAACACTGCAGCATGTCCGCATGGCGGTTTTCGCGGCTTTCGCTTCGGCTCGTACGGTCGCGTCGCTGCTGCAACTGACTTGCGCGGTGGCACGCCAGAATCGGTGAACGTGGTCTCGCGTGGGCCGCGGATCGTTGAACCGTCGTATCTCGAACTCGATTTGTCGTACGGCTTTGTCACCAAGCAGCACCAGTTTATTCGCCCCATCATCACGCTTGCGTTTAATGAAGCGCTGTTTCACGACAACGGTGAATTCAAAACCAACAGTGCCATTCGCAATCTGTACTTGGACGCCTGGGGCAAGCTGACGCAAGACTATAACTACAACGTCTGGGTAGGCTCGCGGATGTATCGCGGCGACGACGTGTATTTGTTCGTCGATTGGCCGCTCGATAATCAAAACACCGTCGGTGCTGGGGCCAAACTTCAAGCGTCGCGGTGGAGCGTGGCTAGCCACGTTGGCGCCAACCGTTTGCTCACGCCTTTTCAGTTTCAACAAATCGACGTCGCTAATCCGTCGCAAGGCGCAACCACGGCGTTGCAACTCAACCGGCAACGCATGGTGGCCAGCCTGACGGCTGAGGCCAAGTTGCTCGACGGTGGAGCCCAAGGCTGGTCGGCCAAAGCCAAAGTGCATGGCGAATTTGCCAGCCTCGGCGCTGGCACCCGCCGTCGCGACGACGGTACGACGGAAGAGTTGCCGTCGGACTCCGGCGTTCGGGTTGGCGCTCAAGTTGGTGCATGGTTGCCAGCGTCGGAGTCAGACCCGGCGGCGTTCAACGGGTTTGCCAATCTGTTCATGCGTTATTCAAGCGGGTTGTCAGCGTACGATGATTTGGCAACGCCAAACTCATTTGGGCCCGATCTGCGCACCGCTGGGCGTGCGTCGGAAATTACGCTCGGTTTCGCAACCGCAGCGAACACCGGCTTCGGCAATGCCATGTTGGCGGCCAAAGCGCGACGGTTCGTTGACGCCGACGTCAATGGCAGCGACCCCGACGACGGTTGGGAGTACGCCATCAATGCGCGGCCGTTGGTTAAAGTGACCACGTCGCTGTTTGCTGGCGCCGACCTTTCGTACCAAGTGCGGTTTCCACGCGGCATCAATCCAGTATCGCAAGTTGCATCAGATCCAGCCGTGACCCAGATTGCGCCGATGTTGGTGTTTGCACCAATGGGTGGTGGCGCGTTTGACCGGCCGCAAATTCGTTTGGTGTATCGCGCTGCGCACCTCAACCAAGGCGCACTCGATCTCTATGTGCCTGATGACATCCGGCACAATAATTCGTGGGTTCACTATCTTGGAGTTCAAGCCGAGTGGTGGTTCAACGCTTCGACAGGGAGTTACTAATGCAACGACGCATGCAGAACATCACAGCCGCCGCAATTGCTTGCGCATTGGGGCTCAGTGGGTGCGGCGGCGCCGACGATTTTGCTCACCCTGCAAACTTGCCGCATCAAGCCAACACCACCATCGACTGGCGCGATCAAGTGATCTATCAGATCATGGTTGATCGCTTTTCGAACGGTGATCCAACCAATGACATCAACGTGGCGCCAAGTGTGCCTGGCCGCTACCACGGTGGCGACTGGCAAGGCGTGATCGACAAGCTTGACTACTTGCAAACGCTGGGTGTCACTGCACTGTGGATTTCACCCGTGGTGAAAAACACCGAGGAAGATGCTGGTTTTGCTAGCTACCACGGTTACTGGACCCAAGACTTTTTGCGGCCCAACGCGCATTTCGGCGACATCGCTAAGCTGCGCGAACTGGTCGACAAAGCGCACGCCAAAGGCATGCTGGTGGTGCTTGATGTGGTGACCAACCACATGGGCCAATTGTTTTTCTACGACATCAACGGCAACGGCCAACCCGACGACACCTTGTTTGGTGGCGGCTACAGCCACAGTTGCTTGCAGATTTGCGACAACCCAGGCCGCGCTAGCGAATGTTCGGCCGACGAGAAGCTGTATTGCAGCAAAGGCAAAGACTATCTCGAACGCATCATCGAGTGGGACCCGGAGTACGATCCACGCGGCGTGCAAGGCTGGACCTCGCTTGGCTTTTCGGGCCCCGCCGACGTCCGGTTTACGGACTGGCCAAAAAGCAATCGCACGCCACCGCCACGGCCGCCAAGCTGGTTCAATTGGCCCGACGACAAAGCTTGGTTCGAAGATCCAAGCTGGTACAATCGCAAAGGCCGCGTTTATGTTTGGTGGCACGAAAACGACTACTCGAAAGAGTTCGTGCGCCAACAAGAAACCACTGGCGATTTCCCAGGTGGCCTCAAAGACATCAACACGGATCATCCCGATGCCAAAGAAGCGTTGATCCGCAGCTTTGAATATTGGATCGAAGTGGCGGACTTCGACGGCTTCCGCATCGATACCGTCAAGCACATTGACCGGCCCGAAATTGCGCGCAACGTGCGTGGCTTTTGGGGCGACTTCACCGACCGCATGCGGGCCAAAGCCAAAGCGCTTGGCAAACAAAACTTCTTCATCTTTGGCGAAGGCTTCGACGGCAACGACGAGCTGATCGGCAGCTACACGTTTGGTGGCGCCGATGGCAAAGGCAAGTTTGGCCGGTTCGATTCGATGTTCTACTTCGCGCAAAAATACCGTGGCATCGACACCGTGTTTGGCGCCGGCGCGGCTGCTGCACCGACGAAGAATCTCGAATGTTTGTACAACTCGCGCACCGGTCGCAATCCCACCGACGTCTGGTGCCAAGGCCAAGGATACGCAGCTGGCCCAACCTATCAAAACACGCCACATGCAGCGTCAGCCGACGGTGGCATTGGCTTGGCACCGTCGCAAGTGATGGTGAACTTCCTCGATAATCATGACTTGCCGCGGTTCTTGTTTGAGAAATCCAACGCAGGCGTGCTGCATGCTGCGTTGGCATTTTTGCTGACCTGGGACGGCTTGCCGTGCATCTACTACGGCACCGAACAGTCGTTTGCTGGCGGGGTTGATCCCAAGAATCGCGAAGACATGTGGTTGGGCAATCCAGCGCAAAGCCTCAAGCCATTTGCCACTGATCACGATCAGTTCAAATACACAGCAGGCCTCATCGAGTTGCGCAAAAAACACAGCGCATTGCGGCGCGGCCGCGTCGAGCCGAAGTGGTCGACCACCGTCGCGGGCCCGCGTCGTGATGCTGGCATCTTTGCGTTTGAACGCGTGGCTAGCGATGAAACCGCGCTTGTTGTCATCAACGCTAGCGCGCAACCCAGCGAAGCCTGCGCGCCAACCAACGAAGGCGGCGCTTGCGTCAAGACCAGCTTCCCTGGCGGCACCGTGCTCGTCGATGTTGCACCTGGCAGCGACGGCAAAACCTTCACTGTCGGTGGCGACGGCAGCGTCACGATTGCCGTGCCAGCGTTTAGCGGCCGCGTGTTAGTGAAACGGTAACCCTATCGACGGGTCACGACGCGCGCAGCGGGAAGCGGCGGATACACCGAGAGACGAAGTGGAAAGTCGTTGGTTTTAGCCTCAACTTCTATTGTGGCAAGCAGCGTCGCGGTGTCGGCGAGTGAAAGGGTCGCTATGCGCTGCCAACCCAACTGGTGCACCGCCTCGGCGGTTTTGGCTGCGTCTTCATCGGTCATGCCGGCGTGCTGCTGCAGCATTGCTTGCACGAACGCAAGCGGCGTGTGATCGTCGTTGTGCATAAGCACATGGCGCTGATCGTCTTGCAGCGGCGGCAGCTTTGCGAGCCGTCGTGCGTTGAGCTTGCGCGTCAACCAACGTTGTTGCCGCCTTGGGTCGTGGCTAATCTGCCAGGTAAGCGCGTAGAGGGAGACACCATGTCGATCAAACACTGCTGCGCCTGCCGGCGTCATCGCAAGCGGCACTAGCAGGTCCAGGCAGCGCAGTCGCTTGGACCGATTCGAGATTGCGTGCAACGCGGCGCTTTGCACAATGTGGTTGAACGCTTCGAGCTGTTCATCGACGTCAGCGGTTTGTGGCAAGACAGAATCGTTCACGTCAGCCACCATAGCTGCGACATCGACACCGAGGCGCTCCATCGCAACCCGCACGGTTGCGGCGGTCAATAAGTTTCGCATGAGCACAAGTGCTGCTGGGCCACAGTGATAAACGCGTATTTCGGAAGCACTCAACTCAAAGCGATGCTTAAGCGATGTGGAGAAGCGCACCATTTCCGTACGCGCATGCTACCACGCGGTACGCACGTGCCGGTCACTACGGCTCGTGCGACGGATTGCAGTTGAACGGCGTGAATGCAGTGGCGCCGGCGAGGCGTTCTTCCATTTGCTCGACGATCTTAGCGTTGGCTGGGATGGCGATCTTGCGAACGTAACGGTCTTTGGGCTGATGACAGCCGTCTTGGGGTTCGCATAGGCCATCAGTCATGGCAAAGCTGTAGAGCTGGAGCGTGGTGCCGCCTTTGCTGCGTTTGACGTAATAGCCGCGCGCGCCACCTTCATAGAAGGTGATTTTGGCGACTTCATTTTTTTCCAAAGGGTATTGCGCCTCGGCACCGCGGCAAAGCGGCTGATTGATCGGATCGACGAAGCCCATCATGCGATCGAGCTTGTAGGTTTTGGTGACGTTGCCTTGGCCGGCGGCGTTGGTGGTCACAAGTAGGGAGACGTGCTGTTCGATGGTGTCGTCAGGGGCCGACATTTCGAAGCGCCAGGTCAGGGTAACCGTCGGCGCAGTCGCTGCCGGCTTGCTCGGTGCCGCCGGAGCCGGCTTGCTCGGTGCCGCAGCGGCGGTGCCCAGCGTGACGAGCCCAATGGCCACAGCGATTCCACCCACGGCAACGATCTTCTGGCGCATGTTGACCCAACGTTGTAGCACGGCAACTTATTCGCGCTGTTGCTGCCTCGCGACGCCAACCTAGCAGCACGATGTAAGCGGCTGTCATTATTGTAATTCCACGCTCTGTGGTAGCAAACGCTATGGGCAAGATGACTGGTTTGTTGGGCCTGCTAGGTCCGTTGTCGTTGACGCTTGCCGCCTGCGGCGATAACGGCGTGTTATCACCCGACGCCTTCGGCGGCCGCAACGACGCACCGCCCAAGCTGCGCTGCGACGATACAACCTTCGCCGCCGATCTTGCTGCCGTGCCCGGGGTTAGCAACGTGGTCCGCAAAACGTGTCCACGAGGCGTGACGGCAGCGTGCTTCGAATTTGATTTTTTGCAGCCAGTGCAACACCAGGCGGCGACGCCCAGTGGAACCTTGCAGCAGCACGTTAATCTGACGCATCGTGGCTGTAGCCGGCCAACCGTGGTGGCGGATTGGGGCTATGAATCATTTGGCTTTTACGAAAGCGAACTCGGCCCAGCGTACAACGCCAATGCGATTTCGATCGAGCATCGCTTTCAGGGCACATCGATTCCTGCGCCGGAACAATGGGACTGGACTGCGCTGACCGTGCGTAATGGCGCCGACGATTTGCACGCTGTGGTCACCGCATTTCGGCGCTTGTATCAACACAACTGGGTGTCAACCGGCGCAAGCAAAGGCGGCATTACCGCGCTGTACCATCGGTACTTTTTTCCGGCCGATGTTGATGGCACGGTTGCCTACGTTGCGCCGGCGTCGCGGTCGCGCGCCGACGCTGAATATCAAGCCTATATGAAACGCACGTTGCCCGTGGCCTGTGCGCAACGCATGCGCGACTTTCAAGCCGCAACGCTGACGACGCGTCGCTCGATGTTGCTGAGCAAATTGGGGCCCGGTTACAGCGGCGTCGATCTTGAAAACGAGATGACGTACTGGGACTGGACCTTTTGGCAGTACGACAGCGTTACGAGCTGCGACGATATTCCGACCGCCGCTTCGACCGACGACGAATTTGCAGCCTACGCGTTGGCGAATTTGCTAGGCAGCCAGCGGCGAGTGCCCGCGGCCTTGGCAACTGATCCGCGCAGCGACGGTGCGTTGTCATACGAATGGTTGACCGAGCAAGGCTTTGCGTTGCAAGTGAACGACACGGTTGCGCCGTTGATTTCGGGGCCAACGCCGACGCTGGAAGCCTACTTCAAGTTTTCATATAGCGACGTTGCACTGCCGCCGTTTAATGCAGCGTTGAACGATATTGTGCGGACCTTCGTGCGCAACAATGCGGATCATGTGGTGTTGGTGTATGGCCAAAACGATCCTTGGAGTGGTGGCGCGTTGGACGTGCCCGAGCAACGCTCGTCGGGGCAGTTCTTCGTTGAAAATGGCAATCATGGCGCCGAGATTTCCATGTTGGCGGGCGCCGAGCAGACCCGCGCACAAATGCTGGTGACCGCCATGATGGGGCAACCGCCGGTGGCCAACTTGTTGCGGCGCACCAGTGCCGTGCCATCGCCGATTTTTCAAGCCATCGCCGACCGCGAACGAGCGTTGCACCGGCGGATCCATCAACTCCGGGCGCCATCCAGCAGGTTGCCCCGCTAGCACTTCATCTTTGGGTTTGACAAATTCGCTGGCCGCCCTTACATAGGAAGACAAGGCGAAACCGATGCGGACTTATCCAAATCCAACCAGCATGCTAACGACCGTGGCTCCATTGAGCCGCGTTGATTACGCGCGTCTGTGTTTTTCGCCAGCTAGCCTGTAAGCCGCGTTTTGGGCGCTGTTCGGTCGGATCGTTGATCCGCCAGCACTCTCAAGGCCGGCTTGGCAGCTGCAGCGCGTTGTTTGGCGTCACGCGCGAACGTGACGACGCGACCCGCATTCGACTGACACTCGACGCAGCGCTACGCAAAGCTACGTCATAGGCGCGCCGCCACGTGCGCCTCGTTATTGCCGTGCGTCGATTCGACGTCGCGAACGGTATTGCTCGTTTGAAATTCAGGAATTTTTATGTCGACTCTTTCGAAACTATCCAAGCTCGCCACACTGGCCACCGTCCGCAATATTGGCATCATCGCGCACGTCGACGCTGGCAAAACCACGCTGACCGAGCGGCTGCTCAAGATCACGGGCAAAATTCGCAGCATTGGCGAAGTTCATGATGGCAATGCCACCACCGACGATCATCCGATCGAAAAGCGGCGTGGCATTACGATCTTGGCGGCTGCCGTCAGTTGCGATTGGCGCGATCACACCATCAACATCATCGACACTCCAGGCCACGTTGACTTCAATCTTGAAGTTGAACGTTCGCTGCGCGTGCTCGACAGTGCGGTGGTGGTGCTTGATGGCGTCGCTGGGGTTGAAGCGCAAACCGAAACCGTGTGGCGGCAAGCTGCGCGCTTCGGCGTGCCTCGCCTGTGCGTCGTTAACAAGCTCGATCGCGTTGGCGCTAACTTCGATCGCTGCGTTGCCGAGTTGCAAACTCGCCTCGCTGCGAACCCTGCCGTGATTGCGTATCCGATCGTCGATAACGACGGTGCCATGATCGGCTTGGTCGATCTGATTGAACAACGTGCGCTGTATTGGGATGACCCAATGCAGCCGACCGAACCCCGCTGGGCGCAAGTGCCGGCGGCGCTCTTTGACAACACCCATAGTTTACGTGAACAACTCATCGCGGCTTGCGCCGACGTCGATGATGACCTGCTTTCGCTCGTCATCGCCGACCAAACGCCAACCGCAGCGCAGTTGCGCGCAGCGTTGCGCAAAGCCACGTTGGCGTGCCGGCTAACCCCGGTGCTGCCAGCCGCGGCCTATCGTCATCGCGGCGTGCAACCTTTGCTCGATGCGATTGTCGACTTGCTGCCGGCGCCGAGCGATCGCGCGGCGGTACGCGACACCGATCCGCAACGGCCCGACAACGTCCGCTGTCCGGACGCGCAAGCGCCGTTAGCAGCATTGGCGTTTAAGGTGGTGTTCGACGACTTCGGCCAGCTCACGTTTGTCCGCATTTACAGCGGCGAACTGCGCAAAGGTCAAGCCGTCGTCGCTATGCGGAGCGGCAAACAAATGCGTATTGGCCGTTTGGTGCGGCTCTTCGCGAGCCATCGCGAAGAAGTCGATTGCCTGTCGACCGGCGACATTGGGGCGATTATGGGTGCTCCGCTTTCGAGCGGCGAAACCATAGCGGCCATCGATGCGCCGATCGCACTCGAAGCTATCGATGTGCCTGCGCCCGTCATGCATGTAGCGATCGAACCGGTTAGCACCAGCGATCGCGACAAGCTCGGCGTGGCGTTGGCGCGGCTGATTGCGGCCGATCCATCGTTACGCCTCGGCACCGACGACAGCGGCCAAACAGTGCTTGCCGGCATGGGCAAGTTGCACCTCGATGTCGCCGTGGAGCGGCTAGGCAGCGAACACCATGTTGTGGTGCGGGCAGGGCGGCCACGGGTTGCCTATCGCACCACGCTGGCGCGCACCGTCGAGCTTTCGATCAAACACGCCAAACAAAGCGGCGGACCTGGGCAATTTGCGCAGATCGACGTGACGCTTGGCCCTGCGCCGCGAGGTGCTGGCTTGGTGTTCGACGATCACATCCGCGGTGGTGCACTACCGCGCTGCTTTATCGAAGCCGTGAAACGCGGCGTGACCGAAGCCATGCACAATGGCTTTGCGATCGCTGGCGCGGACCAGCTTGGTAAGGTGCCGATGGTGGACCTGGCCGTGGTGCTGCGCGACGGAGCGCTCCATGCCAAAGACTCCAGCGAACTTGCGTTTCACATCGCGGGCTCGTTGGCGTTGCGGCAAGGCGCCGACACGGCTGGGCTTATCGTGCTCGAACCGATCAGCAACCTCGACGTGTTCTGCGACGAAGCCAACCTCGGCAACGTGGTGGGCGACCTCGCTCGACGCCGAGCCTTGGTGCGTGGGTTCGCCATGGCCGTCGCGCAACAACGCACGGTGCATGCTGAACTTCCGTTAGCCGAAAGCTTCGACTACGCGTCGGTATTGGGCTCGCTCACGGGCGGCCGTGGTCGATTCTCGTCGACATTGCGCGGCTACCAGCCGGTCGAGCGACGACACATCACGTAAACCACCGGTCAGTCGACCGGGCGAAGGCCTCGCATCGTCACCGTATGGGACGTGCGGGGCTTTCGTTTTTTTGGTGCGCTGAACTTGCCATGCCACGCTTGGCCGTGACTTGTTACGTTTTTGTGACAGCTCACGATCTCGCCTTGGTGAAGTCTAGTGTTTCCGACGGCCCGCTCGACGTTCAAGTGCCGTCGTCGCTGAGCTTAGGAAGTCTTGGGCTTTTGGCAAAGCCATACGTTACAATGGCGCATGCGTTGCACCACGTTGACGGTCAGTTTCTGTGTGTTGCTGTTGGCGTTGAGTAGCGGACCAGCAATCGCGGATGGCTACAAACAAGTCGTTGGGCCTAGCGGCAACGTTGGCCTCGTCGATGCAAACGGCAAGTGGCTGTATCCAGCCCAATATGAGGCCATCACAACGCAGGCGCAGCCTCGCTTTAGTGCGCTTTGGAGAGATGCCAATGGCGGCATCGTGGCCTTGCAACAAGGCGATGACGGCAGGTTGAGCGAACGGCGCTATGACAGTTTGGTTGCTCGGCCGCTGACCAACTTTCCGTTCTACGTGGTGCGGCGCCAAAACAAAGTGGGCTGCCTCGACAGCGCAGGCCGCGAAACGTTGGCACCTCAGTTTGACGCCATCGACGTTATTGGCGGAGAGATCTTTATTACCAACGGTCATGCCAAAGGCATGCTGACGGTGGACGCTGGCACGCTGCGGATTTCAGTGCCAGCGATGTACGACAGCATCGAAAACACGCCATCGTGGCCGCGCGAAGTTGTACAAGCCGGGCGACATGGCTTGATCGACGCTCAAGGCCGAGCTTTGATTCCGGTGGCTTTCGACTATATCGATCCTGAACCCCGGTTTCCGCGGCGCGTTCGACTGGGCAAAGCATGGGGCGTCTTCGCGGCACCAACGGCTGGCAATGGCGCGGTTCGGCCCGTGGTTGCGGTTAGTTACGACGAAGCCGAGCCGTTAAAGCATCGATCTGGCATCTACTTTAAGGTTCGCAAAGGCGCGTTATGGGGCGTGTTATCGCCGAGCGGTGCCACCGTGCTGGCGGTTGCGTTTGACGATGTCGCCGGATTCTTCGGCGACATTCTCCGTGCCAAAAGCGGCGATCAAAAACACTATCACACGCTGGATGGCAAAACGCTGGGATACTTTACAAGCCAACACAAGACCGCGGTATCCGCGCCGACGGCCATCATTGCGCCAGCGTATGTACAAACCGCGGAGCCAATCGATCCACAGATTGCAAAATTGGCCGGCAAAGGGCTCGCTTTTCCGTGGCAGGGGCTTGTGCTTGTTGCCATGCCAGCGATGGTGCCGTGGGAATTCGTTGCGAACATGCGCGCCGATATGGTGCAGTCTTCGATGGGCGTCTTCATCGCGAACATAGGGCCGCGCCGAATTGATATAAGCAGCACTGATCACGAAATCCCGCTCACGCTGCAAGCACGCAACGAAGGCGGCGAATGGGTGATTGTTGCAGCGCCGCCAACCGATCCAGGTTTTTGCGGCAACGGCCATCTTTCTGAATCGCTGCCGCCAGGCACGCAGCGGCTGACACTTGGTCCGCGTTTCGCTGGCACGCACAAGACCAAGTTTCGATTTGCGTTACCGGTTGGCACGGCAGGAAACGGTGCCGTGACCAACGCTTACTCCAATGAATTTGATAGCACCATTTCCCCGCAACGCTTGCGTGCAGGCGTGAAGCCTCCGCCGGAATTCCGCGTCGCGTCGATGCCGACGCAGGTGGTGCTCGCGGGCGCTGGCAGTTCACAGACGTCGACTGCGCCGACGGTAGCGGCGCCCTTTGACGATGCGAAACGTGCGTGGCCTACGTTGCCGCAGGACAAGCGGGAAGCCATGGCCGAGGCGTTGCTTCGGGCTGACTGCAAACAAGCTACCGCTTTTTTTCGCACGCGCCTCCGTGGCGAAGATGCTGACTGGTTGGAAGGTTTGGCCGTGACGTTGCGCGAGCCTGATGCGCCGCGCTGCATGTCATTCGTGTTGGTACTTGCAACCTTCATGAAGGACGATCTGGCACAGCAATTTGCAATTCTCGCCGCTGGCGCGCAAGCGAGCCAAGCCAAGCAACTTGCACCGTTACGCTCGCTGGTCAAAGGCCCGGATGCACGTATGGGTTGGGCGGCGGCAATGACCAAACTAAAAGATCCGGCGCAGACGAAAGTATTTGGCCGGCTGCTACGTGCGGCCGCCCCCGATGACATTCAAGAACACGCAGCGATGTTTCGTTATGTAAACCGGCCTGAATTGGTCGGGCTGCTGCTGCCGTGGTTTACGCGCACCGACGCGGTTGGCGCGATCAACCATGGGACGTTTGCGCCTGGCTCGGAACGACTCGACCCCACGCGCAATTATTCTATCGCTGATGTTGCGACTTGGTTATGCCGCGATATGGGCCTTGTGGTTGATGGTCTCAAGCCCGGCGATCTGCCGCCGTGGGCTGCCGGCGTTAACGAACGCATGAAAAAGCTCGTCGAAGCAAAGTAGAGTCGTCGGCGGCGCTGCCTGCGGCTGGCTGATGGCTGTCTGACCAGTGGGCCGCGCCAACGCCACAGTAGTAACAACGCGTTCACATTGGCTAGCAATCTGGGATAGCCCAGGAGGCTCGCTAAGGCACTGGGCTCGCGAACGCTGGTTGGCTTGCAATTTGCTATCGTAGCGCGCGTGACGACGTTTGGATATTTACGAGTTTTGAGCCTCGCAGTGGTAGCGGCCTGCGGCCATCGGCCGGCCCCGCCGTTGGCGCCTGCGACAACAGCAACCGCGGCAACCGCAGCCGCGGCAACCGGCACGAAGATCGGGCCCGCGAGCCAAGGCGCGTGGCTGCGGTTTAATTTCGAACGCGAGGATGTCGCGAGCTCGATAACAATGCGATTTCCCGACGGACGCATGCAAGTTGCAGAGCTGTCGATGAAATCGGTGCCGTCGGGCCCTCCGCTGAGCCCGCCGGTCGATATTCCGGCAGCGCAGGTGGATCTGCGATGTTCAACGTACGGGTGTACAGCGCTCGGGGCGCAAGGCGAATTGCGCAGCATCGCGTTCGGCCGCGCGGCAACGCCGATTTCACATCGCCGACCAGGTGCGGTGGCACTCGGGTCGTTGGGGCTCAGCGAGTGTGAGCTGGTGGCCGGCGCTGTGCAGTGCCATAGCACCGACAAGGAACTGGCTCAGCGCTACAATGCGCTGGGCCAAGTGGCGGCGTTTGTGCCCGCGACGAGGTGTGTGCACATGGTTGATAAGCGGGTTATGTGCCCCGATGAGCGCGGCGGTGTTACTGAGCTGTGGCATGCCGCGCTGCAAGTTTCGCTGTTGGACAGATATGGTGGCTACGACGGCTGCGCAGTACTGCCGAATCAAACGGTAGAGTGCATCTACGCGCAAGCCCATTTGCTCGGCGCCGCTGTGGGGCCCGCCGCGCCACCGCCGACGCGGGTGCCAGGGCTCGATCACGTCGACGAAGTGCAAGTTTCGAAAACGCGTTCGTGCGCGCGCCGGCGTGGCGAGGTCTATTG
>JAKQOD010000230.1 GCA_029565465.1 Deltaproteobacteria bacterium | reverse complement strand
TGCCGCGGCCGAATTTTGCTGCCGATGTCGACTTTGCAACCCAGTTTGCCGGCTGGCGTGACTACACGCTGGCGCAACCGCAGCCTGAGTACGCGCTCAACGAATGGAGCCGCAACGTGCCAGCCAAGGGCCGCCTGGTTTGCCCCGACGTACCTATGGTCAACTACCGCGGCACCAAGTTGAATTACGGCAAGACCATGCGCCTATACGAAGGCGTCGTGCCGCACATCCAACACATGGAAGACATAATCATCAGGGTCGCAACCGAAGTGTACGGCCGCGCGCCTTCACGGCTGCAAACGCTGGGCACCCTCAATTGTCGCCGGATGCGAACGTATCCGACGTACATCAGCGAACACGCTTTTGCTAACGCCATCGACTTGGCCGGCTTTGAGTTTGCGCCAGCCACTAAAGCGCAGCGCGCTGCAATCCCGAAAGCGCTGTGGGGCAGCCAAGTTGTTACCGTGTTGCGCGATTGGAAAGGCGGCCGCGGCGTCAAAGCGACCCATCAACAGTTTCTGCACAAACTCATCGTCGAGCTCATCAAAGAAGACGTGTTCACGCTCTATCTCGGCCCTGGCTTTCCAGGCCACGAAGACCACTTTCACATGGACATGTCGAATTTCCGCATGATCGACATGGCGGAATAAGCCTGACGGCACGCGCGTTGCCGCGCAATGCCTAGTGTCCTCATCGAAGTTCGACGCGCGTATGTTGCAGCCGAAGCAACCGCATTGCTCGACGCTGTCCACGCAGCGCTCCGTGAAGCATTCAAGATCCCGGAACACGATCGCACCGGCCGGCTCATCGTGCATGAACCGCATATGTTTGCGACCCGCCCCACCTTGGCGCAGCCCGAGCGCTTCACAGCCATTCGCATCGATGCATTCGTTGGACGCAGCGTGGCAACCAAACGACAACTATACCTGGCCATCGTGCGCAACCTTGCAGCGCTTGGAATCCCCGCCGATCACACCTTGATCGTGCTCAACGAAATACCACTCGAGAACTGGGGGATTCGAGGCGGCCGCGCAGCGTGCGATGTCGAACTCGGGTTCGACGTGAACGTGTAAATCAGTCGCGACAGTTGTGGTCGAGGATGAAGCAGTCGACGATAAACCAAGCCACCAGCCCGCCGACGACGGTCGCCGCCGCACCGCCCCACACTTGCAGCCCGGTTTGCACCCGAGGATAACGCTCCATGCTATCCAACGTTGAAACCGGAATTGCAATCAAGCCGCCCAAGACCAACGTCGTTGCGGTTCCCAACAACACAGGATGACCACCTTCGAGTTTGCTGCGCTCAAGCACAAGCATCGCGTTCTTGTTGCGCACCAGCCAGCAACGGTCGCTTTGATCATTAACGCAATCTTGTACGAGGTCACGGATGACAAACGGCTCGCCGTCGTAGCGTACGACATCGTCGGCATGGACCTTACGATACCCATTCACGGCACCGTTGTTGTCCGCCACCATCACGGCGACGTCGACGGCATCACCCGGTTTGTTGTCCATTAGCCGCGCGGCTTGCACATGCAAATCCGCCGGATCAATCGTTACGGTGCGATAGCTCGCGCACCCTGTGCTCGCTGCAGCGATCGTACAAGCCACGATCGAACGCGGAACGGACACGTTTACTTGCCGGTGCCTTTTTTGAAGGAGACCAACTTGGCTTCCACCGTATTGGTGGTGCCGTGGTGCAGGTAGCGGAACCGTGAAACGCCCGTGCCAGGCGAAAGCTCGTACAACACTTCATCGGGCCCAGTGTAGAACGACATGGCGTAGCCGGTTTCGATCGCAGAGACTTGCCAGCAGTACGTGGTTTCAGCACTTGGGCAAATCTTTTGGCCATCGATCAGCGGCCAGGTAAACCAACCTTCAGCGTCGTCGAGCGATGGTTCGCTTTTTTCTGACCACAAGAAGTTGTTGTCAGAACGCAAAATGGTGCGCTCGCTAGCCACAGGCACTTTGTCAAAGTCCATCAAGTCGGTCGGCCAACCTTTAACCACGTACGCTGTAACGCCGTTGGCTTCTTTGACATCGACAACTTCCGTTGCCCAGTCGAGTTCTTGTTTTACTTCGGCGTCTTTTTCAGGCTCGTAGCGCAACACCGAAATTTTGTAGGTCCATTTGGCGCCTTTGCTAAGCGGCAATGGATCAGCAGCGACCATCTCTTGCATGGTCATGGGGCGCGGTTTGGCTGGGCTGCTGCAAGCGGACGAACCCAGGAGTGAACCAGTAGCTAAAGCGACGGCGATGATCGGCGTGCGAAATTTCATATTTATTACCCAACGGCGTGGGAGCAGAAAAACCAAGGTGCGATGCCACACTACACCCGACCCACCGACTGTGGAACCGCGAAATTCGCTGTTTTTTCGGGAACGTTGCACCGATCCCGAGTATGCCGAAGGCGCCGCGGTCGGCCCAGTTTTTAGTGCAGCCGCCGCAACAAATGCTTGGCTAACAGGTATGCGTCACCAGGCCAGCGCCCAGAAACATAGCGGCCCGCCGGATCTTCGACGACAAAAGCATGGGTGTCGTCGGAGGCGGTGCCGCGCTTGGACAGGGTCTTGGGGCCGCGCACGAAGTCGGTAGGCGCCGCCAGTGCCGCGACGACCTCGTCTTCGACGTAGGCCGGATAGGTTCGATAGTACCGGCCGCGCCGCCAAAACGTCGAAAAGTAAGCGCTGCGCTCCATGTACTTAGGCAAACAGGTGGTCTTGATGCCACGCAACACCGACGAGCCATCGGCTTGTTGGCTGCGGGCGGCGGCCAAGACCCCATGGCAAATGGCGGCGATTGGCTTGGTTGGATCTGCGAAAAACTCGCCGATGATCCGAAACACCTCCGGCGAACCGAGATACTGCCGCATGCCGGGGGCGTGGCCGCCGCC
>JAKQOD010000221.1 GCA_029565465.1 Deltaproteobacteria bacterium | reverse complement strand
GAATAGATGCTGTGCTCACAGTTAGCAACTGTAGATAATAGCCGTGGCCCGGCTAGCTAGCGCGCGACAGCGCGACACGTGTTTACCAAGACGCCCAGCGCACGCGCCAAAAGTTCATGGCGCGACAATTGATATACAGGGTTATCGATTTTCCAAGAACGCCATCACACAAGCGTCCGGCCACTGATGCTATAGACAAGCCATGACTGCCCTTTCGTCTGTTGACCCCGAAATCGCTGACCTGCTTGCACTCGAAGCGCGCCGCCAATCCGACAAAGTGCGCTTAATTGCGTCGGAAAACTACGTTTCCAAGGCGGTCTTGGCCGCCACTGGTTCGGTACTTACCAACAAGTATTCCGAAGGCTACGCTGGCAAACGTTATTACGAAGGCCAGCAATACATCGACGCGGTCGAATCGATTTGTATCAGTCGCGCGAAATCGTTATTCGGCGCCGACCACGCCAACGTGCAGCCATACAGCGGTTCACCTGCCAACTTGGCCGTGTACTTCGCATTTTGCAAGCCAGGCGACACTGTGATGGGTCTCGGGCTACCCGCCGGCGGTCACTTAACGCACGGCTGGAATGTTTCAATCAGCGGCACCTACTTCCGCGCTGTGCAATACGGCGTTCGCAAAGACACCCATCGCATCGATCTCGACGAAGTTCGCGACCTTGCACGCAAAGAAAAACCACGCTTGTTGTTTGCTGGCGGCACTGCCGTGCCTCGCACGATTGAATTCGCCGCCTACGCCGAAATCGCCCGTGAAGTTGGCGCAATTTTCGTCGCTGATATCGCCCACATCTCGGGCTTGGTAGCCGCTGGGGTGCATCCATCGCCAGTGCCTCACGCCGACGTCGTTTCGACGACAACGCACAAAACGTTGCGTGGCCCACGCGGCGGCATGTTGATGTGCAAAGAGACCCACGCCAAAGCCATCGACCGCGCAGTATTTCCTGGCTTGCAAGGTGGCCCACACAATCACACCACCGCCGCGCTCGCGGTTGCGTTGCGCGAAGCCGCCACCCAAGAGTTCCAAAAATACGCGGTTCAGATCGTCGCCAATGCCAAAGCCCTCGCAGCCGCCATGAATGATCGAGGCTTTACGCTGATCACGGGTGGTACCGACAATCACTTGATCTTATGCGACCTCACGTCGAAAAACATCTCGGGCAAAATCGCAGCGAAGGCACTCGACGCTGCAGGCATTGAGCTCAACTACAACAGCGTGCCGTTCGATACCCGCAAGCCATTTGATCCTTCCGGCATTCGCATCGGCACCGCGGCTGTTACCACGCGTGGCTTCCGTGAACCGGAAATGGTGCAAATCGCTGAGTGGATGGCGCAAGTCGTGGCAGCCCCTGCCGACGAACCATTGCACCGTCGCATCGCTGGCGAAATTCGCGAATTGTGCGCGAAGTTTCCAGCGCCTGGCATCGACTGTTAATTATTCACTGCGCGCAATTTTCTGCCAGCGGCCGATTTTTGCAGTCGTCGCTGATTTCAAGTTTCGGCGGATGCAGCTGCGGCTCACCGGCCCGGTTCAAAGGTGTCCGCAGCCGCTGCGTCGTCGCTCGGCGGCGTTGCCGAGGCGGTGCCAACACGGCGGCGGCGCTGCGGGTGCTGACGGTGTGCGCTCCGGCGCTCCGCGGCATCGAGGCGCGGGTCGCGCGTGGAGTTTCATGCACCGTCGGCAATGCTGCGCGAGCGTCGGCCATTCTGGTCGGCGACATCGACGGCACCGCCGGTTGCGCGACAGCGCTCGGCGCATCGCTGGGCTGCAGCCAATATAGTGCAAGCGCGCCAATGCCGAGCAGCAGGGAAATCGCGACGACCATCATGGCACCGTCGAGCCATTTGATGAACGGCGGCGCTTTCGATAACGGCTTTTGCAAACACGGCTCCACGGTTTGCACGTACGCAGTCACCAACCGATTGATTTCGGCTCGCTCTGCCATGCTCTGCGCATCGGCAATCGCACGCAACAGCTGATCAGTTTGCCTAACATTTTGCGCCATGTTTGGTCAGAGACCACAAGCCCGCCCCGCGTTTGCGCTTGAAACATCCCGACACAAACGGACGCCTACTTTCCGTCGCAGTTTGCAGCGAGCGGATGGGTTTTACAGTATTCGGAGATTTCTACGATCTTTTTCCGCTCCTTGTGCCACGCATCGGCTTTCGCTTTTTCAAGCCGTTGCCGCTCTTCGGCAGCAGCCCGATTTTGCGCGGCTTGCTTCGCTGCACGGTCAGCAACCGCCGCGCGCTCGTCAGCCGCTGCGATGCGCGCCAACGCCGAGTCAAGCTTGGCTTGGTTGTCGCCGAGCTTGGCTTCGAACTCGCTAACCTTGGCGTACTCCGCTTTGCGCAGTTGCACAGCTTCGGAGCGTTGCGCGTTGGCCGCGGCAGCCTGAGCTGCGGCAGCATCGGCACGTTTGGCACGGTCGAGC
>JAKQOD010000192.1 GCA_029565465.1 Deltaproteobacteria bacterium | reverse complement strand
GCACAACCTCAAGCGGCACGCAACAATCCAACATCTTTTCATCGAACCAACGCCACGGCCCTTGCCACAAGCGACCGGGGTCGATCGCAAGCGCATTGAGCGCTACCACCAGCGAACCAAGCCCGCAAAAAGCTGGCTCGGCTTGGGTTTGATACTGCTCGGCTACGGCGAAGTAACCTTCCATATTGCCTTCCGCAAGTGCTTCGCGGAAGACTTGGCGACCAAGGTCGCTCGAAAACGCCACCAACTCTGGCGGCAACGGCCGACGGTAGTACTGCGCGTCCATGACGGCACTCTACCGCACTAGCGCAGCGGCGGCTATTTCGACCACTTCTTGAGGCACGCGAGCTTTTCGCTATCGAATGTGCTCTTGGCGCAGAAATCGATAAGCTCGACCGGTTCGCGTGTGCTGGTCGCTGCCACGCTCAAACAGGTTTTACGTTCGCTGCCAAAGGTGAACGCGCGGGTGCAGGCCGCCACAGTCTTGAACGCCGAAGCGCCGAATTGAGTCGACAGCATGTTGATAGTTTGGGTCACGCATGGGTCGATTTCAGACTTGAAGGTAAACGCCGCGCTGCAGGCAGCCGTGGCGTTTTGGATATCTTGCACGGTTGGCTGATACACCACAGGTGGTGGCACTGGCGGGTATGGCGTTGGGTTTGGGTTTGGCACCGGATTCACTGGATTCACCGGATTCACTGGATTGACTGGATATGGACACACTTCATATTCAAACGTGTGGTCAGTGAAATACGCCCACACTCGCCGCTGCGAGCCATCGGCATTGCGTGTGCCGTCAATGTCGTTTTTGCCAGGCTCAAACCACGCCGTCCATTGGTTGCCAGACCACAGGATTCGATATTTTGAAATCTTTGCACCCAGGACGCGTTGATCAACATCGAGCGCCAAGCCACGGACCCAGTCGCTGCCACCGAGTGGATTGCTACGCTTAGTGGTGCAGCCTCCGACTGGCGGTGGCAATGGCGCCACCGTGCCGGTACCACCGTTGCCTTCACACGTTGCCCGTAACGCTGCCCGGCCGCCGCGCCGGGTTTCGATCGCCGCCGTGCAACGGGTGGCGCGAAAACCGCGTTTATCAAGGTCGATCGTAAATTCGATCAAACCATTATTAAACCGCGAAACCTTGATGCGGTCGACCGCCGCGTCAAGCTTAACAACCGCTGCATCGGCAAACGTCACGTCGTTAAGAAACGTTTGTTGCGTAATGCGGCCATTTTCGAGCCGTTCGAGTGCCAAAAACGGCGCTCCATCATCGCCAACAATGACGCGCATCCCGCTCGATGAATCGGACGTCACCGAGGTAATTGTCGGTGATACCAATTGCGAAATACGATCGCCACGGCCGGCCTGTGCAACGCTTGCGCTGCCAACCAAGCCAGCAATCAAAGTGGACGCCATCATCATTTTGCTACGCTGAATCATTGTGTGCTCCTAGTCGCGAATCTAGCCGCAAGGTACCGCGGCTACGTTACGAACTTGTACTGGCGCCGCGATATTTTCAGTCGCAACGACAGAACCGCTCTTTGTATGGGGTAGCGACGCAGCAGCAGCCGGCTAGATTCAACCGCAGCCCAAAATATGCGCTTTTTTTCGCGTTTTACCGCTTAGCCTGAGATCTCAAACGGTTGGCGCTTCGGGAGTTGGCGGCGGCCGTGGGACTTGGCTGATTTTGCGACGTTTGGTGTCACACAGAGCCGCTAACAATCGCGTTCGATGCGTATCTATTTTGTCGGCAGCCACGCAACTGGAAAAACCACGCTCTGCCGCTACGTAAGTCGGCGTTTTGATCTGCCCATGATCAGCGAAGTAGCCCGTGCCGTGCTGGCCGAAATGGAGTCATCGCTGGATGCCTTGCGCACCGACATGGACTTGGTGGCCGAATACCAAGAACGCGTGTTTGCGCGCCAAGTCATGATTGAAAAGCACCACCAGGGTCAATTTGTATCGGACCGTGCGTTTGATAACTTGGCCTATGCAGCCGAGCACACCCATGCGGTAGCCGACATGATGGGAGATGAACGGTTCGCCAACTACATGCGTTGGGTCGGCGATGGCATCGTGTTCTTTTTGCGGCCGCACCAATCGCTGCTCAAAGAAGATGGGGTGCGTGCTGGCGTGTCGTGGGAATCGGTCCTGCGCATTGATGGCATGATCAAATTGATGCTCGAACAATACCGCATCGACTATTTGCCGATTGAATCGGTATCGATGCAGGAACGAGTCCGCGCGGTTGAGTTTGTGCTGGGCCGAGCCGGCCTCGCCGCCGCC
>JAKQOD010000037.1 GCA_029565465.1 Deltaproteobacteria bacterium | reverse complement strand
CCGCATGGGGTACAGCTCGGTGGCATTAGCGTGGGCGGTTGGCTATCCGATCGCGTTTGCGGTGCTAGCCACACAATTGTTTGGTTTGATGGGCCTAGGCATCGCGCGCTTGCTGCGCGATATCAGCGGAATTCTGGGCGTCGTCGCCGGTGCATTCGTGGTTGGCTGGAGCTTGCAGCTGGCGTTGCATGGCGCCACGCCGTTGCTGCGGTTTGTCGTTGTCGGCACGGTGATGGCAGGCCTGCAGCTAGGCGGATTTGCCGTGCTGATGCGGGCACGAAATCGGCCCAAATTGCCGAAACCTGCCAGCTTGTGAGCCGGGTGCCCCTTGCGAATACCGTCGGAATCAGCAATACACGCGAGTCCGAACGTATGTCTGCACCTGAACTGTACCCGTTTGACGCGGTGATCTTGTTGGATGCAGCGTTGGCAAATGTGAAAGTTTGCGGCCTTACGATTGCCGAACGCGCTCGCCGGGTTGCTACTCGGGTAGGCGCGGAGCGGGTGTTGCTGCTCGATCAGACCGAAGCGTCGGGCCTGCAAGCATGGCTGGGTGCGGCCGAACCTGTTGGTGGCCGGGCCCTGCTGGTGATCGATTGCACCGGGCAGATCGTGCATATGCCGTTGCTGCAACCGCTGCTTGCTGCAAGCGAGGCGGGCATGCGGGTTGCGGTCGATGGCGCGGATGCCCAATTTGCTGGCGCCCTGTGGTGCAGCCCCGTCGAGCGCAGCAAGGTGGTTGCAGCGTTGATGGCAACCCAGCCGATGCACGGTCTTGCGCTTGCGACTCAGCTTGCTGACATTGCAAAGGCCGCACTAGCGAGTGCTGGCCCAACGGCTATCACGATTGCGCCCGGTGCGATTGCTCGGCATCCTGTGCGGACTGCAGCGGAACGCAAAGCCGCCATCCACTTTTTATTCGGCTTGGTGCGTAAAGCGCAAGACACCTGGCTGATTCGCACCGTGAATCGCCGCGTGTCCTATCCGTTTACGCGGTTGCTGTTGCCGACCAAAATCTCGCCCAACATGCTGTCGATCGCCGTTTTCGTCATCGGTGCGATCGGCTGTTGGATTCTTGCGCGACCCACCTATTGGAGCGCCGTCGCTGGCACCTTGTTGGTGTTGTTTGCAGGCTACCTCGACGGCTGCGACGGTGAAATCGCGCGCATTCGGTTAGAAAGTTCGAAACTGGGTGCATGGATCGATACCATTGCTGACGAAGTCACCACCGTTCTATTTCTGATCGCCAGTGGGCTGCATGTGTATCGTAAGCTCGGCGAACCGTGGATCGGGTGGACGATTGTGATCGGCACCATTGGTGCGTTGCTGTCGATCTACATCATCTATTACTACTTGATCGTCGTGGCCCACTCGGGCAACAGCCAAGATTACCCGTCGTCGCAAGGTGGCATCGCCAGCGCGTTGCGGGTGTTAGTGCAGCGCAACATCATCAATATTGCGTCGGTGATTTTTGCGTTGGTTGACCGTTTTGCCACGCTCTACATGCTGGTGGCCCTCGGCGGCATTGTGACTGCAGTGATTTTGATACCTGACCACATCGCGCTGCGTTGGAAGCGGCGCAGGAGCGCTACATGATTCGTCAAGCTGCGATTTTGGCTGCCGGCAAAGGCAGCCGTATTCGATCTTCTGATGACGATCTGCCTAAGCCGTTGCATGTTGTCAGTGGCGCGCCGCTGATTCGTCGCACCGTGCTTGCGCTGGCTGCAGCTGGCGTCACCAAGGTCGTGGTGGTCGTCGGCTTTATGGCCGACACCATTCGCAACGCCGTTGCAACTGACCCGGTATTGAGCAAGCCTGAGCTCGGTGTGCAGATCGAGTTCGTCGATAACCCCGACTACGAAAAGTCGAATGGTGTGTCGGTGATTGTCGCTGCAACCGCGTTGCAAGGTCCGTTTTTGCTCTCAATGTCGGACCATGTGTACGACGCGTCAGTGGCCGAGGTTGTTGCCGGCGCCGACATGACGGCCGCCGATTT
>JAKQOD010000137.1 GCA_029565465.1 Deltaproteobacteria bacterium | reverse complement strand
CATTGTTGCAAACGGTACAACCGCGAACGGCGTCGCTGGCAACAATGGCGGCGCGGTTACGACCGGCGCGGCTGGCGGCATCGGTGGCAACAACCAAAATGATCGCAAAGGCGGCAACGGCGGTGCGCTCAATGGCGCCGCAAGCAGTGGTGGTGTGGCCGCAAATGGTGGTGGTGGTGGTGGTGCCGTTGGACGGATTGTCGTACACGGACCTGTGCCCGCAACCGGCACGTTCTCGCCGGCCCCCACAGCCATCTAAGTAATGAGCGTATGCGACAATTCGTCTTTGTAACTTGTTCACTTGCACTCACGGCCTGCTCGTTCGACGCGAGCAGTGGTCCAAGTGACGGTCGCGCCGGCGACGCACCGTCGCCGTTCGACAGCAGCACCATGCGTGATGCTGCGCTCGTCGATGCGCCAGCCCTGTTTACGCCCACGCATCTCGCTGCAGTGCCGATGGCAAAGCTGGTCCAAACCTTTGAAGTGCCAGCCGGCTCGCATGACATCGATACGTCATCGGCGGGCGGCCTGCTGAATCTAGAAATCGTCGCGCAAGCTGGTGGTGGCGCACCACTGGCGGTCGCTTACTTCGATGAGGTCACCATCACCGGCGATTTGTTTGTGCATGGCACCCGCCCATTGGTGATCGTCGCGAACAAGATCACATTGAATGGCACCATCGACGCGAGTGCCTTTGGTGGCGAACCTGGCCCAGGTGGGTCGAAGCCGGGTAGCACCGACGCTGGCAACGGCGGCAAAGGCACAAGCGGTGCCGGTAGCTCAACCAGTGATTCTGGCGGTGGTGGCGGCGGCTTTGGCTCACCAGGCGGAGCCGGCGGTGCCGCGGGGTTGACCGCTGGTGCGGCTGGTGTCGCTGACGCATTGCCAAACTTGCCACGGTTGCGTGGCGGCGCCGCTGGTGGTGCTGCACCACGCTGTGCAAGTGCCATCGCTGGCGCAGGCGGCGGCGCTGTGCAATTGAGTGCTCGCATCTCTGTCGCGATTTCCGGCGCAGGCGCGATTCATGCCGGTGGCGGCGGTGGCACCGGTGGCGGCAGCTGTAGTGGCGGCCTTGATGCAGGCAGCGGTGGTGGCTCCGGCGGTGCCATCTACATTGAGGCGCCAACCGGTTCCATTGCAGGCGGCTTGTGGGCTAACGGCGGCGCGGGCGGTGCGGGCCGTGAATTTGCGAATGATATGGGCCTCAATGGTGCCAACGGCGCTGCGGCGCTCACGATTGCCCTTGGTGCAAGCTCGACGAGTAACAATCGCGATGGCGGCAACGGTGCGGCCTTTAATGGCGAAACCCTGGTTAACGCCACCGCGGGCGGCCCAACCACCAACGGCGGCGGCGGTGGTGGCGGCGTCGGCCGCATCGTCATCCGCGGCACCTTTATTTCTGCTGGCAGCTTTTCGCCGTTACCAGCCTCGCTACCATAAGCATATCGTCCGAAAACCGGACGCATCACATCGCGCCCAGAAACGCCGCCACGAACCGTGCTGCCTATTCGTTGCGCTCGTGCACTGCAACGGCGAGATTCGCGATCTTGCAGTTGGCAAACTCATGGGTATCGCCACCTTTGCCGCTGATGGCGGCCTTCAGATCGAGCACCTTGGTGCTAAAGGTAATGTCGGCGCGCGCTTGGTCTGGCCGTTTGAGCTCCCAGCGCGTTACCTCCACGGCAACATTCGCAGCGCTGTATTCTTTGCCTGCTTTGAAACCATAAAACTTTTCGTCGGCCTGCACACCCGTCGCCGAACCCGTAAACGCGACTTCAACTTGCTTAGCATCAAGCTTGCCCGTCGTCGGAGTCCATCCGCGGACCGCAAACATGAGTTGGCGGCCATCTGGGGCTTTGTTGGCAAGCAGCGTGATCGAGAAATATGGTTCGGCAATCTTGAGCATTTTGATGCCGTTTTTGTAGAACGCCGAGCCCGAGCTGTACACGTTGGCAGGCCAGGGTGCGCCATCCAATGTGCAGGTGACAATACCATTGGCATCGGCGGCAGCTTGCGTCTCTGCGTCTGCGGCAGCGCCGACATCGGCTGGCAACGCAGCGCCTGCATCAACTAAAAAAAACGTGCCACCAAAATCTCGCATCGAACCGCTTACAATCGACAAATCGACTGCGCCTTTTTCACCTTTGCTGAGGCGTTGCGCGTCGACTTGTTTGTCACCTCCGCTGTCTGGATCTGGCTTATCTACCGCGATTTTAGTCACCTTGAACGAAAGCCGATGCCCTGCGGTATCAACACCATCAATCGTTGCGCCAACGTTGATCGTGCCCGACGACAACTCCAGCAGCGTGTTGTATTCACCGTCCTTGGCGCCGAGATACAGCGTCGATGTGCTGACCTTTTGCAACAACGGCCCGGCGGTTGCGGAGCCAACCTTGCCAGGGGTTGGGGCAGCCGGCGTGCCTTGCGTCGGCGTGCCTGGCGTCGGCGCGCCTGGCGTCGGCGCGCCAGTAGCCTTGGTCTTTTTGTCGCAATTCGCTGCAGCCGCAGCCAACACCATCGCTAACAACAAACGAGCATGTTTCATGCAGCTAGTTTACAATAAACTGTGCCCGGCAGAACAAGCGTGCTGCCGTAAGCCGGCGGCACGATCGCTGGCCGGGGCGCCTGGTCAGGAACATGTAAACTGCAGCTGGCAGTGGCGTGAGCCAGTGGCCGTGCAATTCGCAGCTTTTTAAAGGCGTTCGGCGCACGTGCTCACGCGACGACCGTTAGCTGCGCGGCTGTGACATGTTGTGAGGCACCAATGGGCGCCTTTTGCGCGGGCCATGCGCCAGAGGTCAACGCCCCTGACTAGGCGAGTTGCCACTGTCCGGTAGACGGACAGCTTGGTGGCAGACTGAAATGATTGCGTATAGTTACCACTGGCATGCCGTGCGCAAGACAACGGCGATGTGAGACTTGTTGGCAAGCAGGTGTGGTCGATCGCAGTTATTCGGCGGAGGCGGCGATGAAACCGCGCTGCAATCTCGCGGGGTCGATCGTGTTCGTGACGCGGCGGTGCACGCAGCGGCAGTTTTTGCTGCGGCCCGACGGTACGCTCAATAATAATTTCCTGTATTGCGCGCTGTATGCAGCGTCGGTCTACAAGATTGGGTTGCTAGCGCTGACGGTGGAGTCGAATCATTATCATGTGACCGCTCACGACCCAGACGCCCAGATTTCAGCGTTTTTGGAGCGCTTGGACGGACTGGCGGCGAGGAGTATCAACTGTCTACGTGGCCGCTGGGAAAACTTCTGGTCAAGTGAAGCGCCGTGCATTGTGAAGTGTGAA
>JAKQOD010000136.1 GCA_029565465.1 Deltaproteobacteria bacterium | reverse complement strand
TTCACCGTTCCAAGCCTGCGGTCCCATTCGCTGGCCAATTTCGCATCATCGACTTCGTCTTATCCAACGTTGTCAATTCGGGTTATCGACGCATCTATGTGCTCACGCAGTACATGTCTTCAAGCTTGATTAAGCACCTTTCGCGCAACTGGCGCATGTCAGGCTTCGGCGAATACATTGAGGTCGTGCCCGCACAGATGCGGCTAGGCGAGTTCTGGTACCGCGGCACCGCCGATGCGGTGTATCAAAACCTTAACTTGGTGCGCGACGCCCGCGCCGAAAACGTTGCGGTCTTCGGCGGTGACCACATCTACAAATTCAACATCGATCAGATGGACGAATTTCATCGTGCCCACCAAGCCGACCTCACCGTGGCGGCGCTGCCGGTGCCGCGCAGCGAAGCCCATCAATTCGGCTGCATCCACGTCGACGAGCTAGGTCGGATCATCGGTTTTGTCGAAAAACCGGAACATCCGCCAGCGATGCCGGGTCGCCCCGATATGACGCTGGCGTCGATGGGCAACTACATTTTCAAAAGCGCCTCTTTAGAGCGCGCCTTAACCGAGGACGCCGCCTTGGCAACGTCGCGGCACGATTTTGGCCGTGATGTCATTCCCAAGATGATGGCCGAAGGCGCCCGGGTTTACGTGTACGACTTTGCGACCAACCGCATTCCAGGCGACCCTGTTACGGCGCTGCCGTATTGGCGCGATGTCGGCACCATCGACAGTTATTTTCAAGCCAACATGGAACTGCGCGCTCGGGTACCCGAGCTCGACTTGTATAATCGGCGTTGGCGAATTCGCAGTGCGCAACGCGATTATCCACCTGCCAGGTTTGTGCGCGCTGGTGAAGGCTTCGGTCCAGCCGAAGTCGACGATTCACTGATCTGCGAAGGCTCGATCGTTGCGTCGGCGAGTTTGCGTAATGTCGTGATGGGCTATGACTGTTTCGCTCACGCCGGCGCAAAAGTTTCCGACTCCGTCATTTTGTCAGGTTGCGACATTGGCGCAGGCGTCCGCATGCACAAGGTCTTGCTCGACAAGAACTGCAAGATTGAACCAGGCTGCGTCATTGGTGAAGATCCAACCGCCGACCGTGAACGGTTTCCCTTCGTGACGGAATCAGGAATTGTCGTTTTGCCCAAGGGCACCCTGGTGCCAGCCCGTGGGCCGGTGGTCTTCGCCAACGACGTTGCTGAGTTGTTGCGCAATGAGGCCGAACTTACCGCCCAGATGCGCCCCGGGACCTTTGCTGTCGCGATGCAATCGCGGCATAGCTACGACTCGGCAGGGCCACGGTTCAAACGCTATAGCCAAGAATCCCTAAACGACAGCGAGTAGTGGCACCATAACGTTATGTCGTTTCGTGTACTTCATGTGGTAAGCGAACTCGCTCCATGGTCGCAGACGGGTGGGCTCGCTGATGTTGCAGCGGCCCTGCCCTTAGCGCAAAGCGCCACTGGTGCCAGCGCTGTCGCAACGTTGTCGCCGCTGTATCGCGAAACCGCGTTGGCGCTCCAACGCGCCAATGTAGCACTCAGTGAGGTGGCCACCTTTAAAATGCCGCTAGCGACCGGGCTTGCCGCCTGCCGGATCTTGCGCAGTGATGCCACCGGGGGCATCCGCAATTATTGGTTAACCTGCGATGCGCTGTTCGATCGCGTCGGGCTGTATGGCCCCACCAACGGCACCGCCTTCGACGACAACCATGTTCGGTTCGCTGCACTCGGCCAAGCCGCGTTGCACATGCCTGCGCTCATGGGCGGCACGATCGATGTACTGCACGGCCACGATTGGCAAGCCGGCCTCGCACTCATGTTGGCGAAACTCCACGGCGGACCAGCCATCCGCACCACGGTGTTGACGATTCACAACCTGGCATTTCGTGGCTTATGTACGCGGGCCCAGTACGATGCGCTTGGCCTGCCCGCGGCTGCATTCAATTTTCACCAGTGCGAGTTCTGGGGCCAAGCCAGCCTCCTCAAAGCCGGCATTGCTTTTGCCGATGCAGTCACGACCGTGTCGCCCAGCTACGCGGAAGAAATTCTTACGCCACAATTCGGCGAGGGGCTCGACGGATTTTTACGTTTCGATGCGCCACGCATCGTTGGCATCGTCAATGGTATCGACGAAGCTGCGTGGGATCCGCGCAATGGCATCGGCATCGCCGCTGCTTTTTCGACGAGCGACCTCGTTGGCAAAGCCGCATGTCGGCAACGCTTAACCGCGCAATTTGCAGCGCCGGTGCCAGCGACTGACATGGTGCTGGGCATCGTGGCACGCATGGCCGAACAAAAAGGGTTTGACCTGATTGCTGACATGGTGCCGCAACTCGCCGCGCTCGGGGCCCGACTCGTGGTGCTTGGCGCTGGCGAGCTGGCCATCGAAAAACGATTCCGTTACTTGCGTGATGTGTTTTCGCATCACGTCGCAGTTACCATTGGCTTTTCGCCGCAAGCGGCGCGCGATATTTATGCGGGCAGTGATGCGTTCTTAATGCCGTCGCGTTTCGAGCCATGCGGGCTTGGCCAAATGTACGCGATGCGTTACGGCACTGTGCCGATCGTGCACGCCGTTGGCGGCTTGCGCGACACCGTCGAGCCCGTACGCGCGGGCCACGACCACGCCGGCACTGGCTATGTCATACACGAAGCCACCGCCGACGCGCTCCGCCATGCCGTAGCGGCCGCCAAGGTCCGCTTTTCGGACAAAGCTGCCTGGACTGACCTGATGGTGCGTGGCATGCAACGCGATTCGTCCTGGCGCGGTCCAGCCGCCGAATACGTGACCTTGTATCGTTCGCTGCTGCGGCGTTGATTCCCCCCGCCGGGCCGCTGATCAATCGTAATGGCCGCCGTAGCCACCATAGCCACCATAGCCACCATAGCCATAACCACCGTAGATTTGCGGTGGCCCCGCCAACTCAGTTACCGCTTTTTCCGTGCGTTCATCGAGGTCGGCGCCACGGCTTCGCAATTGATTGGCGGCCGACGCCCGTAGTTCGGCGTTGGTCGTCGTCGCATTGATCAAGCCAATTAAAGACTGATCCACCTCATCGCCACCGTTGTACGCCGAATTAATCGCAGCTTGGGCAACCTGTGGGTCTCGGTCTTTGATCAAGTCTGCCAACATTTTGCTGCTGCGATCGTCGTCGCGCGAGCCAAGCGAACTGATGGCCGCGATCCGGTCTTCGGCTTTGCCACTGCGGGCAGCATCAAAAATCGCTTGTTGCGCGCGATCACCACCGACCTGACCCAACGCTGACAGCGCTGCACCGCGCACGCTTGGATCATTATCACGGGTCAAGGCAATGAGCTTATCGGTGCTCGCAACATCCGCGTGTTGTCCCAGCACCGATACCGCAGCCGCCCGAACCGATGCATTCGTCGAGGAGAGCGCGCCTTCAAGCAAGCGATTTGCTTCGGGCGTCCGCGAGTTCGAAAGCGACCAAATTGCTTGGGTTGCAAGCTCTTTGTCGCTACCGTTGATGAGCTCACCCGCCAGTGCGATACCTTCCGGTGCACCCGACATCAACAACTGATTAGCAGCTAGCGCACGAACCTGTGGGTCCGTCGAATGCGCAGCGGCTACGAGTGCTGCCTTTTCGCGTGGCCCCACACCGTTTTGCGCCAGGGCATTGATGGCGGCCATGGCGAGATTTTTGTCCTTGCCACCCACCGCAGCGATCAACGCGGCTTTGGCATCGGCAGTACCCATCCGGCCGAGCAGCTGCGCTGCATAGCCGGCTTCTTCGGGCCGGCCCGAAAGCAGTGAGTCGGATACCAACTTGGTCAAGGCCGGATCGCCCGGCCGATTTTGAATTAGCATTTCAAGCGCAGTCATCCGAGTTTGGCCGCGGCCAGCATCGGCAATTACCATCAAGGCATCGATGGCTGCAGGTTGCCCTGAGTCAGCCAGCATGCGCATCGCGTCCATCCGTTCGTTACGCGACCCGCCGCCGGCCATATCAACCGCCAAAGCAAGGGCTTCTTTATTGCCGGACTTTAGCAAGCGCGGCAGTGCGATGCGGCGTTCTTGGCTGGTGCCGTTTTTAACAACCTCGATCAAGGCTTGATCGACGTCGTCGCCTTGCATCATTTGCAATTGCTGCAACGCGCCCGACCACTCACCACGGTCGGACAACGCTACTTCGATGATCGCTTCGCGGGCCAACGCGCCACCTGCATTGGCCAACGCACTCGCGGCCGTCGGTGCAGTTTGGCGGTCGCCCGTGCGCAGCAGGTCAGCGAGCAACTCGATTGCCTTGTCACCGCCGATTTCGCCGATCGCGTAGATTGCGGTGTACCGCAAATTTTCCGATCCGGTGCGTGCCAGTTTACTCAACGGTGGCAGCGCAATGTCCGCCGAGGCTCGACCGAGCGCAGAAATCGCGGCACTTGAGGTTTGCCAGTTGCCTTCTTCGGCTATGGCGACCAAGCGCTTGGCCAATTCATCGTCAATTTCGTCCAGCGCACGCATCGCCGTTTCGGCAATTCGTGGGTCGTTGGCATCGATCAATTTTGCCAATGCGGTCCGTGACAGCGGCGATTGCATGCCACCGAGTGACCACACCGCTTGCGACGCCGACTCGTACAGCGGGCTATTGGCGAGCTTAATCAACAGCGCAATCGCATTGTCGGACCCCAATTCACCAATGGCGCGAATTGCTACGTCTGACATTGGATCGCCTGGCTTTTGGGCAATCTCAAACAATGCACTTTCGGCTCGTTCGCTGTGGGTTGCCCCCAAGGCACTTATCGTTGCCGAGCGCACGTTGGGCCGCTCGTCTTTGATCAAGCTCAACAACTCATCAACCGCGCGCTCGGTGGCAATCTTGCCCATCATCGCGACGACTTCTTCAGGAACCCCGCGCCGGGGGTCGCCCGTCATATCTTTGAGTGACATCACGGCATCATCGGAGCCAACCATACCTAAGCGACCGAGAATCTGCGACAGTTCACGGGTCGACCGAGCCGCCCGCGCGCGATCGATTAGCTCTTGTTCCGACACGCCCAATGCGGCTGCATTGACATGCACGGGGCGGCGCAACTGCTCCGCGAAATTACCGCTGCGGCTGACCGAAACTTTCGTTGCCGGCACATTGGTGCTTGCA
>JAKQOD010000134.1 GCA_029565465.1 Deltaproteobacteria bacterium | reverse complement strand
CGGGAAGGCTGCCCTGCGGGACAGCCAGTTCGCTGCGCGAACTTTATGACGCTTCGCGGGAAGGCTGACCTACGGTCAGCGGGTTCGCTGCGCGAACTTTCAGACGCTACGCGGGAAGGCTGCCCTGCGGGACAGCCAGTTCGCTGCGCGAACTTTATGACGCTTCGCGGGAAGCTGCGGTCAGCGCGCTGGGCGAACGGAAGCGGTTGGCTTGGGCTTTTCCTTAGTGGGTATAGCGGCGACGAGTGGCGATAAAAGCGATGAGGCCGACGAGCCACAGGCCGTTGCTGGCGGGTGTGGATGAACAGCCGCCGATGATTTGGCCGCTGGAGACGGCGTTGCTACCGCCAGTAGAAACGCCGGAGGGATCGACGGTGATGGAGACGGAGCGGCTGGTGACTTGGCCTTCGGAGTCGGTGGCGTTGATGTCGATAGTGTGATCGCCGAGTTGCAAGGATTTCACTTTGAACGTGAATGGCCCCGCGGTTTTGACATCGACGGATTCACCGTCGATGAGCAGTTCAACGTCTTGCAGATCGCTGTCGACAACTTGGACTTTAACGTCAAAGGTCGGCGTTACTTTGGTGCCGTCTTGTGGAAAATTGATCTGCGCCATCGGCGCAACGTTGTCCCCGCTGCCGCCGGTGCCGCCGGACCCCGGTGCGCCATACAACATCGCAGCACCATCTTTGTCGCGTTGGGTAAACGACAAATCGTTTGCCGAACCGTTGCATTGCGGGTAGTGCATCACCGATGCCGAGTCGTACGAGGTGATGGCGCGATAATCACTATCTTCGACGCAATCGGGTGCATTCGCTTCGGGCCGAATGTGTTCATGACGAAACCCTAAGATGTGGCCAAACTCGTGCGCCAAAATGTTCTTGAGCGGCACTGAATTGCCAAACGCCGAGTTATCGACCAACACATTACGCACGGCCCGCGCATCATTTGGAAAAAAGGCGCGCGCAATGTACTGGCCGTTGGCAGCAACCGGATTCACGTCGAACAGCACCGCGTTGTTCGACGCCGTGCACGTCGCATCCTGCGCTGTGACATGCACGAATTTTACGTCGGCGAACTTTTCCCACCCATTGCGTGTCGCTTCAAGGATCGCTTGCTCAACGATGGCTTTGTTCGATCCAAAGCGCGTGCTGACACAATACGTCAGGTTAACGCGTTGCGCAGCGCTCCATTTCACGTCGGCGTTGTTGTCCGTCATCACAGCCAGCGCGCCAGGATTAAGCGACTCCCAAAGTTTGCGAAGTTGGGCATCGGTTGCGTACGGCTGGTCGCCACCAACTATGTAGACGCCATCGGCCCATGGCTCTTTGTAGGTCCGCGCTTTGAATTCTTCGAAGGTCTGGCCAGCCGTCGAGCCAAGTTGCGGTTGTTCAGCGCAGGCAGCGGAACTGGCGAGCAGCACCAGCAGTAGCTTGCGTAATAGGCCCATGCCTTCACCTAATACAAGCCTAGTGCCAACTACGGCCATCGTGATTTCAATACGTTAAAGCAGGTTCTGGCCACGGCCCCGTAGCACCACCTCGGCCGCACAGTGCAAACTCCCCCAATCACCGTTGCCGCCGTGGCCAAATCGGCTAGTTTCGCGCCGTGAACTTGTCAGTCAAACGCCTGCTGCAACTCGCTGCGGCAACTACCCTCGTAACGGCGTTTGCCATCGCTTTCATTGATGCGCCAATGGCGCGGTTGCTCGATCGTCAACTCGATCCCGTGGTTGGCGATGCCATGCTTTGGGTCATCGATTGGCCAGCACTGTTCTGGCTACACAAATGGGGGTCGCTGTTTGTGCTTGGCGTCATCGTACTTGGCTTGCTGATCTCGCCACGGCATCGCCATTATGGCCCGCAGTTGCTCGCGTTAGTGGCGCTGCATGTTGGCTGCCGGCTGCTCGTCAACGAGATGAAAGGGCTCAGCGGCCGAGTGCGGCCAAGCGAGTGGCTCAAAACTGACGGCAGCCACATGTTTTGGTTCGATCGCTCAAGTGCAGTGGCTTTTCCTTCCGGCCACACCACCCAATTCGCGAGCATCTTTTTGCCGCTGGCAACCTTCTTCGCATTGCCACGCTGGGCGACGTATATGTGCGTCGTCGTGCCGTTTGTGGTTGGGCTCGCCCGGATTTTGCAAAATGCTCACTTTGTTTCGGATGTTACCGGCGCCGTGGCGGTCTGTGCAGCATTGACCGCCGCTGCAAAATCGCTCGGAGCCTGGGCGCATCCGTGGCTGTCGGCACGGCTGACAAAAAACCCGCGGTAGCGGCATTCTGGGCTTTGCGCCGACGCCTCGGGTCGGCTAGGGTCGCCGCACGACTGCACACTAGTACATACCGGGGAGCTGGCACGCTGCTGGCTGAGAGGCGCTCGATGGTAGTCGTGAGCGCGACCCGAAACCTGATCCGGATAATGCCGGCGTAGGAAGCAACATGAGCACTGCAAACGGTAATCACGACAACGATAACGGCAACCGGAAAAAATCGTTGCCGCAACTCGGCACCGACTCGCCGGTCGCCAAACTCGGCGCGATGGAAGGCCTGCCAGCGTCGGAAAAAGTCTACATCGAAGCGGGCACCGGCACGGACACTGTCCGCGTGCCGATGCGCCGCATTCATCAAACCAACGGCGAAACGTTCGACGTCTATGACACCTCTGGGCCACACGGCATCGACCCCAACATTGGCCTGCCGAAGTTGCGCAAAGCCTGGATCGACGCGCGCATGGCGCCAGGCATCGACACCGGCAATCGCTCGCAGATGCACTACGCGCGTCGCGGCATGATCACGCCGGAAATGCGCTTCGTTGCCATTCGCGAAAACGTATCGCCCGAATTCGTGCGCGACGAAATCGCACGCGGCCGCGCCATCTTGCCAGCCAACATCAACCACCCAGAAACCGAACCGATGATCATCGGCCGCAACTTCTTGGTGAAGATCAACGCCAACATTGGCAACTCGGCGATCGGTTCCACCATCGGCGAAGAAGTCGACAAGCTGCGCTGGAGCGTCAAGTGGGGCGCCGACACCGTGATGGATTTGTCGACCGGCAAAAACATCCACGAAACCCGCGAATGGATCGTGCGCAACTCACCGGTACCAATCGGCACGGTGCCAATCTATCAATGTTTGGAAAAAGTCGGCGGCGATCCAGACAAGCTCACCATCGACTTGTTCATCGAAACGCTGATCGAACAAGCCGAACAAGGCGTCGACTACTTCACGATTCACGCTGGCGTGCGCTTGGCCTACATTCCGTTAACCGCGAATCGCACCACTGGCATCGTGTCGCGTGGTGGTTCGATCATGGCGAAGTGGTGCTTGTCGCATCATCAGGAAAACTTTTTGTACACCCACTTCGAACGCATCTGCGAAGTGATGAAGAAGTACGACGTGGCGTTCTCGCTGGGCGATGGCCTGCGCCCCGGCTCCATCGCCGACGCCAACGACCGCGCCCAATTTGCCGAACTCGAAACCTTGGGCGAATTGACGCAAATCGCGTGGAAGCACGACATCCAAGTAATGATCGAAGGCCCTGGCCATGTGCCAATGAACAAGATCAAAGAGAACGTCGAGCTGCAAATGGACATTTGCAAAGAAGCGCCGTTCTACACGCTTGGACCGTTGGCGATCGACATTGCACCTGGCTATGACCACATCACGAGTGCGATCGGCGCTGCGATGATCGGTTGGTTTGGCACCGCCATGCTTTGTTACGTCACGCCGAAGGAACATCTCGGGTTGCCGAATCGCGACGACGTTAAGACCGGCGTCATCACCTACAAGATCGCCGCCCACGCCGCTGACTTGGCCAAAGGCCATCCAGGTGCGCAAGATCGCGACAACGCATTGTCGAAAGCGCGGTTCGAATTCCGTTGGCAAGATCAATTCAATTTGGCGCTCGACCCTGACACCGCCAAAGACTTCCACGATGAAACGTTGCCGGCGCCGGCGGCCAAAGGTGCGCACTTCTGCTCGATGTGTGGGCCGAAGTTTTGCTCAATGAAAATCACCCAAGATGTGCGTGATTTTGTGGCCAACGAAGCCGCCGCCGCGGCTGCCGCCGATGCCAACGACGTGGCTGCTGGCCTGGCTGCAAAAGCCTCCGAGTTCAAGCAAGCGGGTGGCACGCTGTACACGACCGGCGACTAACGCACGCATAGCTGGCAGCGCCTCGCAGTGCAGCGTAGACTGCAGCCATGGCCGTTCAGTCGATCCAATGCACACAGTGCCGTGCACCATTGCGTGCGACGCAGGGTGCAGTTACGTGTGAGTATTGCGGCGCCGCAAATCAAGTCGGCGCCCCCATGCCCTCGACCACGATGGTGCGCGGCGTGGTTCATGAGGTATTGCGCGAAGACCTCAATCGCAATGGCATTCCTGACGCGTTAGAGCGCGGGCGCCACCTGCCCGTGCACCCGAATCAATTTTTAACACCAGCGCAAATCGCAGCCCGCACCGCCGCGGCCCAACGCGCTGCCAAAGTCATCGTTGGAGTCATGGCCCTGACCATGATCGGCGGCGCCGCTGGCGTGTTTTTACTCGTGCGAAACACGGCGTCCTCCGCCCGAACGGAGCCAGTCTACACTGCGCCCGCAGGGCTTGCCGTCACACCGCCGGCCATCCCCACCACGGTCGACGACTTGTTTGCAGGCAAACTGCACAGCATGGCGTTTGATGGTAGCGGCCACGTGTTTTTTGCCCTCAGCACCAGGCTGGTGCGCGCCAAGACGGCAACCCTCGAAATCGAATGGACGCAGCCCATCGTCAAATCGGGCTTTCATATCAACTACACGGTGCTGGTGCTGTCGGAGCGCATTGCCGTTGGCTCCGATGACGCCGCGAGCTTTTACTCCATTGTCGATGGCAAGCCGACCGGCTCGTATGTGTTAGCCAATCGAGGCTTTTATCACTTCTGCAGCGTCGACAATACGTTGGTG
>JAKQOD010000132.1 GCA_029565465.1 Deltaproteobacteria bacterium | reverse complement strand
CGATCACGACCAACGATCACGACCAACGATCACGACCAACGATCACGACCAACGATCACGACCAACGATCAACGATCAACGATCAACAACGATCGTCAACAGCCGCTTGAGCCGCGCCCTACCATTGCCTCCTACATGCCTGGCAGCAACTGCAACGACACCACAGCGTCGGCGCCGCTGTACTCGGCCGGAACCTTAAAATGCCAGTTCGACATCTGGCCTTCGATACACTGGTCGAGCGAGTCGGCAAAACCGTTTGCATCGGCTTTGGTTACCCGACCGGTTTCCGAAATGCTGAACTTGAGCGCCACCCGACCCTGGGCTTCACCAGCGCCCGCCATGTACGACTTGTAGCAACGGATCAGCCCAGCTTGATACACGTTGGCAATGCGACTCGCGAGGTCTTCTGGCAAGTCGTCGCCACCGGGCGCCGTCGGCGCCGTTGGGAATCGCACCTTCGGTTCCGCACTCGTCTTCGTTATGCTCGTGGTTTGATTATGCGCTGAATTGATCACTGGATCGTGTCCGGTGCCCGGACGCATATTGCCATCATCGCGCGTGCCGTGCGTGGTATCGCCAATCGACACCGTCTTGGTCCGCGCTGCGTCGATCTGCTTGTTCAAGTCCGCGCCAACCGTGCGTTGCGGCAGTTCATGATTATTTTCACCACCCGGCCCACCGGTCAGCATGTTCGCCATCGCGATCGCTTGCTCGCGTAGCTTGCTCGGGTCTTCTGCAGCAGGTGGCGCAGCTGGCGCCGTCGGCTTAGCAATGTGATTGCCGCTATTCGCTGCCGCAGGCTTAGCGGCCACCGTTGGTGTCGTCGCAGGTTGATCCGTTGGCGCAGCATTTGTCGGGACCACTGGCACCACTGGCTCCGGCTCGCTTAGGTCGATTGTTTGCAACGTAAATTGTTCGGGCGGCGCACCCAAGATTGGCGCCGCGGCTTCCACGTCGCCAGACAAAGCATACCCAGCGATGACACCGTGCAACAGCAACGACGCCGCCACCACCAACGTCACGCGCCGGTCCATGCGTGAGATCAACGATGGACGCAAACCATGCGGCAAGCGCAGCGGCGCAACGTCGACATGCGGCAACAATTGGAACAAGAGCGTAACGTCGTCGCTTAGCGTCAAGCGCCCCCGATCGCCTACGCCCAAATTGCCAGTCGATGGCATCGTCGCAGTGTTGCCGCGACGAATCTTGGCTGCCAGCTTGGCGGCAGTAGGCACCAGCTTGTAGCCAGTCGCCGTACGTTCGAACAATTCGAGCCGTGAATAACCACAGCCCGGTGCAACGATGGTGCATCGGTCAAGCTCGCCGACCGAGATGTGCGCAGTGTTGAACTTGCGCTCTTCAACCAGTTGGCCGCCCATGATGACGCCAATACGAATCATGATGCCGTTATTTTTGCGTGCTGTGCCCATGCGCGTACCAACGCGCCAGCTTCGGCATAGATCTGTTTTGGCTAATGCGCAGCCTATGAATCAGCCGCTTTCGGCGATTCGTTAGCTTCGAGGGCGACCAGCGGACGAGTCCGCCAGCGCACGATCACTCAGGAACGAGTTGTAGCGAAATTGCGAACGCAGCCGTGGTTGGCTCGTTGTCTTTGTCGACCGGCACCGCGAAACGCCAGCTGCCCATCTGGCCGGCAATACAATCATCCACTTCACCGGCAAAGCCTTTGGCGCGGCCACCGGTAGCGCGGCCCGACTCGTTGACCGTGAAGGACAACGTAACTTTACCGCGAGCGGTGGCATCTTTGACCAAGTAGGTCTTGTAGCAACGCTTGAGGCCCGCCATGTACGCACTTTGAATTTTCGCTAACACCAAGTCTGGCGTCAGCGACGATTCATCAAGTGCTTGTTTGTCGCTTACGTTGATGCGACCACCTGGGGTCTTTTCTGCAACCTTGCCACCATCAACCGTCGTTGTCCCCGTAGGGCCACCGACGCCGGTGCCTTTACCAGTGCCTGTGCGCGGGTCCCCATTGCCGCGCGAACCGCGGCCGGTGCCGCCACCGGTCGAAACGGTCTTGCCGCTTTCTTTAACGTCATTGAGTTCTTGGCCGAGTTCTGAACCGGGCCGGCGCTTGCTCATATCGCCGATCGCATCGCTGCCTTCACCTTCGCCGGTCAAAGCGTTCGCGAATGCAGTGGCTTCTTCTTGGATCGCAACGGCGTTATCCGTACTGCGACCACCGCCCTCGCCTTTGTCTGGCTTATCACCACCCGCTGGCTTTTTATCACCACCCGCTGGCTTGTTGTCGGTTTTCGGTTTGTCGGTGCCTTTGGTTTCCGCTGGCTTTGCAGTGCCATCGGTCTTTTCCGGTACAACCGGCGGAGGTTCAACATCGACGTTGAATGTTTCAGGCTTAAACGTTAGCGAATATGCGCGGTCAGCCAAGCCGTTGTCGACTTCTGGATCCACGCCCCACAACGCCCACGCCATCACACCCGAACAAGTCAAAATCGACGCTGCCATGC
>JAKQOD010000097.1 GCA_029565465.1 Deltaproteobacteria bacterium | reverse complement strand
CCGGTGATCATTGCTAGCGATTGGCGCGGGCCGAGTCCGGATTTCGGACGCTCTGCGATTGGGGTGACGCCGTTGGTAAACGCCTTGCGCAAGACGACGTCATTTTCGTTGGTTACCCAAATGATGCCGATTCCATCGGGCGCGCTTGGTATGGAAGCGTTGCGTGAAACTGCGAGCCGCTATCGCTTGCGCTATTTGATCTTGTATCGCGAAGTGATCGCGCCCAAGACGCGCCTCAACGGTTGGGCCTTTGGTTACGCCACCGGCGTCGGTGCGCTGTTCTTGCCAGGTAAGTCGTACAGTGCCAACGGTTACATCGAAGCCAGCATGTTTGACGTGAAGACCGGCATTCTCTTGTTCACGACGCGCCGGTCGATTGCGGCGAGCCACGATGATACCGAGTGGCATGAATCCGACAAGCTGGCTGATTTGGTTAGCCGTGCGATCGTCAAGTTTGCGCCCGACCTTGGTGGTGACGTGCTTACCGATCTAGCGCAATACAAACGTGCGACCGAAGCCGAAGCGGCGCAACGGTTGGCGCTGCCCGCTGCAAGTGCCGAAGCGCGTCTCCCGCTGGCTGTGCCAACGCCGACTGCGTTGGTTGCGACGGGCGCACCGTAACTACATGCCTCGAAAGCGCGTAACGAACGTAGTTGAAACCGGCAATTGTTCGGTGCGACCACGCAGTGTCAGCCATGATTTGCCAAGTTCGTCGCGTTTGATTTGGTCGATAGCGGCAGCACGCACCACCGCGCTGCGATGGATCTGCCAGAATTCGTCGGGGTCGAGTTTTTGCACGAGTTCACGCAGGGACATTCGGATGATGGCTTCGTCAGCAGCGGTAACCACCAGCGTGTATTTGTCTTGCGCTCGAAATGCAATAACGTCGTCGACTGCGTAGAGCTTGGTGGTTTCGCCGTGGCTCGCAGTAATCCACTTGAGCCGGTCGCGCGTGGTCACCGGGGCGAGTTCCCGGCGTAACGTGGCAAGCAAAGCATCAATGGCGGGTGGTTGCTGCAGCCCGCGAGCCTCCAAGCGCTGTACCGTTTCGCGTAAGCGCGCTGGCGCGATGGGCTTGAGCAAATAATCGATGGCCCCGAGTTCAAAAGCGCGTACCGCGTATTCGTCGTAGGCGGTAACGAACACAATGTGAGCACGGTGTCCGAATCGCAAAGCCAAGTCGATGCCGCCGAGCCCCGCTACTGAGCGTTCGCTCGTTCGCTCCAACGTGGGCCCCGGCATACGGATATCGAGAAACGCAACGTTCGGCGCTTCGCGTTCAAAAGCTTCGAGCGCAGCTTGACCGTCGCTGCAGGCGGCAACGATCTCGGCAGCTGGCCACACTTCGTGCAGCATAGTCACCAACGCTTGGCGTTGCGGGGCTTCGTCTTCAGCGATGAGAACTTTGATGGTGCTCATGATGGTGGCAAATCCAGTTCAATGCGTGCAGTTGTACCGCGCCCTGTTGCGCTGGTTAAATTGAATTGTGCATGGCCGCGGTAGCGTGCGCGCAATTGTTCACGCACGTTTTGCAACCCGACGCCGCTGCCCAACGGCTCGCGCAGCCCATCGCCGTCATCGTTGACCGACACCACTAACGTGGTGGCTGTGCGTTGCACCTCGATGGCGATCGTACCGGGGCCAGCTTTGGGTTCCACTCCATGTTTGATGGCGTTTTCGACCAATGTCATCAGCAACAGCGGCGGAAACGCAATGCCGTGCAACGCCGGCGCGCAATGCACGGCCCAAGTTAGCCGGCCCATGCGGATGCTCATGAGGCGCAGATAACTTTCGCAAATCTCCAGTTGTTGCCCCAGTGTGCTGTCAAGTTGAGTGTCGCGCAAGCGCGGGATTGTTGCCCGCAGATAGTCAACCAACGCGTCGATCGCTTCGGTGGCTTGGTTGGGATTTGTGATGACTAACGAACGCACCGCTGCGAGCGTGTTGAACAAAAAGTGTGGTTCGATCTGCGCTTGCAGCACTCCGAGGTGGGTATCAAGTGCTTGCTTGCGGGCGCGCAGCTCCGTCAACTCACGTTGCTGCGCAAGGTCAGCCCACCGGCGGGGCTCGGCTAAAAATTGCCGAATCGCAAGGCCTCCACCGACCAAGCCATAGATCAAAAACAGCGCAGCGAAGTTGAGTGCCAACGCACCAGCGCCGTGCACCGCTGGCTCTGGTGGTAGCGCTGCGGTGCCGCTGGCAAG
>JAKQOD010000081.1 GCA_029565465.1 Deltaproteobacteria bacterium | reverse complement strand
CCTGGGTTGTGGTCACGGTGGCCGCAAGTGCGCTGGCGTTGCTGCGGATATGCAAAGGTACGGCAGCGGCAGGTTCCGTCAATAGTGGCAGCTCAAGATGCAGTGTTTCGTCGAGCATGGGCACCGGCGCCGACCACGTGATTTCAAACGTCGTTGGGCCCCGCTTACCCGGCGCTAGCTGCACGGTGTAGTTCGCAAAGGGCGTGCGGGCGCTGGAGGTCGCGTAGATCACCGCAAGGTCGGGACGCAGATTGCTGTTGTTGCTGACCTCTTGGCTGCTCCAATCAGCGGTGACCGTGAGCGCGGCTTGCAAAGCATTGCCAACGCCGGCTTTAAAACCGGTGACCACAGCGCCATGTGGAAGCCGCACATCAAATAAGCGCATTTCGTTGCTGGTGCTGGCATCGTTCGGCACCGTGATGTGGGTCGTCCCAGTGGCAATCAACCCTTGGATTGAGACGTCGACCCAGTTCGCGGTTGCCGGCGCCGCAAACGCAGGTGCCGGCCCAGCATCGACGACCGTCGCGCTGATACAGCCCACAACCGCGAGTAGCCATGATCGGGCAGAGGGCTTTGCTGCGAAATGGCGACCGAATGTAGGCATGTTGGTCAGACACCGATCCGGGCAATTAGTTGCAAGCGTTGTTGTTTGCGATCCGCGGCCGGTGGGCTGGACTTTCACATTACTCCAAAGCCACACTAAGTAGGTGCGTAGTTCCAAAGCAGTACCTCGGCGCAAAGTCGGCTTCGTGCTTTCGGGTGGCGGATCGCGCGGTGCTTATGAGGCTGGAATTATTCAGTATTTGCGGGTGGATCTGGCCAAGCGTTTGGGCCGGCACGTGCCGCTCGATATCATCACGGGCACCAGCGTAGGTGCCATTAATGCGGCGTTTTTGGCCGCCACTATGCACGACCCGACATTGCAAGCACTGCGCATCGTGGACGCCTGGCGGCAATTGCGAATCGAACAAATGATCAGCTTGCGCCCCGGCGATTTGCTGCGCAGTGGTCGGTTGCTGCTCGGTGGCGACCCTGAGCCGCCACAACCCGGTAGTTTTCGCTATGGTGGCTTGTTGAACACCACCGGGCTTGAACGATTTGTGGTGCGCACAATCCCCTGGCGTGGCATCGAAAAATCGCTGCGCACCGGCGCCCTACATGCTTTGTCGGTATCGACGACGCATGTTGGCACTGGCCATACGGTGGTGTTTTTGTCGAGCCGCGATCCCGTGCCGGTGTCGTGGAGCCGAGATCCGTTTGTGCGTCATCGCGCTGCTTCGATTGGGCCTCGCCATGTCCTGGCGTCGGCTGCGATTCCGATCTTGTTTCCGGCGGTTAAGATCGGCGAAGAGTATTTCACCGACGGTGGCTTGCGCCAAAACACGCCGATGTCGCCAGCAATTCGGCTTGGCGCCGACAAGCTGCTGGTGATTTCGCTGCGCCATGTGCGCGAAGCCTCCGCCGTGCAAGATCGTGAGCGCGAACGCGAGCGGGAAGAAGCTGCGCCGAAGCCGCTGTTCATGATCGGCAAAGCGCTTAATGCTTTGATGCTGGATCACACCGACTACGACATTCAGCGGATGGAGCGCATTAATGCGTTGCTCGACGCTGGCAATCGCGCTTTCGGTGCGCCGTTCGAGCCGACGATCAATCGCGAGCTCGAAGGCATTCGCGCTGCACCGCTGCGCCGCATTGATGCCGTACACATCCGACCTTCGGATGACATTGGCGCCTTGGCGGCGCAGTTCGTTGCCAAAGGCCGCATGCAAGTCAGTGGCGTCATTGCACGCAAGTTGATTCAGCGCCTTGCCGACGGTGAATCGGCGCATGAAACCGACTTGCTGTCATATTTGTTGTTCGATGGCGGTTATGCTGCCGATTTGATCGACCTTGGCCGCCGTGATGCAGCGAAACAGGAAGAAGCGTTGGTGAAATTCTTTTCGGAGTAGCGTTAGCGCGCCGCGGTCTTCGCCAGCGCTGCTTTGAGCTGGCTGTTGCTGCTAATCTTCCACGCCTCATAAAATAGCGATTTGCCAGCGCGGATCGCTACGCGCATCGTTGCATTGTTAAACGTTTCGGCGAGGCGCTCGTTTGCGCTGCGTTTAAGCGAGGGCAGTTGTTCGGGCGTCTTTTCAAGTTCGTCTAAAAGACCGCGGTCTTGTTGCCAGTCATTGAGCTGTGGCTCCGTTGCGCCAAGTTTGCGTGCTTCGTCAATATTCTGGTACAGCCATGCTTCGATGCTGTAGTGCGGTACCAAATGAATGACGCGCGATAGCGCCTCTTGAACAAAGGCTGGCGTGCGCCGGTCTTGCTCCATCATCATCTTTACAGTGTTGAATACGCACTTTTGAAACTGTTCGCGTAGGCCGCGATTGTGACGGTTGCGCCATGGCAGGTCTGCATCGTGGTGAAAGACAACAAATGAACTTGGATCGGCGATGAAAACCTTGATGGCATTGCACAGTCGGACAATATCTTGGCGATGTTCTTTTTGAGCCGAGCGCCAGTTATTGGCACGCATGATACGCGTGAGTTCTGGCGATATTGGCCGTGGATCGAGTTGGCTAATGTTGGCGCCAGGAATAGTCGCGGTTACCAGGCGTTTGAACAAGAGTTCAACCACTCGGCTAGCTGATTTGGCGCTGTCTTCCGTGAGAACCAACAGCCGCACACTTCACCAAAGCCCTTGAATGCGCATGATCTCGCCAACCTGTTGCATGTTGGCTGAGTACGTTATGAAAAAGTCTTCGGCTTCGACGCTGGGAATATTGCACCAGTGCAGTTCGCCGTCGTCATTCATCGTGCATCGTATGAGGCGCTGCGACACATCGGCGGCTGAGTCGAACGTCAGGAAATCGAGCAGCACCGGATTTTGACTGGTCAAAAAAGACTGCCGCTCACCGAGTTCTTTGATTAGAAAGTCAATCCATTCGTGATGCAGGCCGTTGGTGAGTTCGTCTGCAACGAGGATGTCGGTGTTTACCGAAAAATAGTGAAGTGCACCGAGAAGTCGTTTTTGGCCGTAGCTGAAGTTTTCGAACGTGATGGTGCTGCGGCCACGGGTGAGAATGAAGTTGAGGCCTTTGTAGGAGTATGTTGTGCCGCTGTGCGCTGAGGGTTGTGCTTGATTGAAGCTTAGTTCAGCTGTGATGTCTGTAGCGCGAAACAGCCTGGTTGCATCAGCCAAAAATGGTACGTCGGAACTAGTTGATAACGCACGCTGCTCGCCTGTGAAAGACTTTTGCAGAGCTCTTCGAAGGACCGACGTGTCAAAATTCATTTGAACATCGTTCCGTTTAGTATCGTTTGTTAGCACAAGCGATTCAGTAGAAATCAAATTGGCGATGTAATTTAGCGACTCGTCCAACCTCGCTTTGCGAGCCAGCAAGAGCCCGCGAATCGCAAACATCGCAACAAAAGGATAGACGTTGCTTCGGTTTCTTAGGGCAGTCGCGAGGTACCCTAATCCTTCATGGAAGGTGCGCAATAGTTCGAGTGTATTTGGCAGAGGCGAGAGATCCTGGCCTGCGACTGCTAGTCTATTATTGCGATGATCCAGCGTGAACTCGGCACCTTGCAAATTCCAAATTGACTCAATTGTTCGCGCAAACGTTTCTCGTTCCGGAGCCAGTTCTGCATACTGCGGTTTGGCTAAAGTATGAGAGAAGCGGAACTTCGCAGAGGCCCCCAGGTTGGGGTCTTCAAACTCAAACGCAATATCCAATTCTTCGGTTTCATAGCGATCAAAGTTCAAATTGACAGCACAGACAATCAGCTCCAGCAGTGTGGTTTTGCCGGTTCCGTTTTGCCCAAGCACCAAATTCATGCCACCGGCAAACCGCAGGGTTGTGTTTGGCCAGACATTCCGAAACTTGTGAATTGTCAGCGAGGTGAGTCGCAACATTCATTTAACTTGCCATGAATCTTGCTGCAAACGGGCTAGGGCTTGAAGAAAAGTGCTTCATTGATGTTCACTGGCTGCGCCCCCGCGGCCTGGCGCGCGGCACAACTGGGCACAACTGTACGGGCCTTGCGCGATTGCTGCGGCTTTGTGCAGGTTTTGCTCATCTGCGACGCAAAAACATAGCGAAATCGTAGGCATACCACTTGCTGGTTGACGGTTTGGTTGGCATCGTCGCCCCGCGCAACGACAGTCGCTGCGCTTAGGCTTGTGCCGAGGAGAATTTGTGAAGCTTGGCATCGTTAAAGAGACACGCGCTGGTGAAAAGCGCGTTGCGGCGTCCCCGAACGTCGTAAGCAAATGGGTGAAAGCTGGCTGGGACGTCGTGGTTGAACGCGACGCTGGCTTGGCTGCAAACTTTCGCGACGACGACTTTTCCAAAGCCGGCGCAACGATCGCCGACCACGCCGATGTGTGGGCAGCTGATATCGTGCTCAAAGTGCGCGCACCTGAAGTCGCGGCCGACGGCAGCTGTGAAGCTGATGCCATGCGCGAAGGCGCAACGCTGATTTCATTTTTGTATCCAGCGCAAAATGAAGCACTGATAGGCAAACTTGCAGCCCGCAAGATCAATGCGCTTGCGATGGACTGCGTGCCACGCATCTCGCGCGCGCAAAAGATGGACGCGTTGTCGTCGATGGCCAACATCTCCGGCTATCGCGCGGTAACCGAAGCAGCGAACCACTTTGGCAGCTTTTTCACTGGCCAATTCACGGCTGCAGGCAAAGTGCCACCAGCCAAAGTGCTGATCATCGGCGCTGGCGTTGCTGGTCTAGCGGCGTTGGGCGCAGCCAAGGGCCTCGGTGCCATCGTGCGCGCCTTCGATGTGCGCGCCGCCGTCGAAGATCAAATCAAATCGCTGGGCGGCGAGTTCCTCACCGTAACGATCAAAGAATCCGGCGATGGCGCTGGCGGCTATGCCAAAGAGATGTCGAAAGAGTTTCTGGAAGCCGAATACGCGCTGTTCCGCGAACAAGCCAAAGACGTCAACATCGTGATCACCACGGCGCTGATTCCTGGCAAGCCAGCACCGAAGCTGTGGTTCAAAGACATGGTCGAGTTGATGAAGCCGGGCTCGGTGGTTGTCGACTTGGCAGCGGAACAAGGTGGCAACTGCGAATACACGGTGCCTGGCCAAGTCGTCGTCGAAAAAGGCGTGACGATCATCGGCTACACCGACATGCCATCGCGCATGGCTAACGTGGCGTCGGACCTGTACGGCAACAACTTGGCGCATTTCCTCGACGAGATGGGTGGCGCCAAAGGCTGGAAGATCGACCACGAAAACGACGCGGTGCGCCCAGCGCTCGTGCTCGAAGCTGGTGAAAAGAAGTGGCCGGCGCCACCGATGAAGGTGCAAGCGCCAAGCGGTGCACCAGCAGCAGCAGCGCCGAAGCCAGCGGTGGCAGCGCCGGTGGCAGTGAAACCTGCCGCTAAGCCTGCAGGCAAATCAGGCGGCCACGGTCATGGCGCTGCTCCGTCGGAGCCATCGAAAACGGCTGGCATGGTGATGGCCATTGTGGGCTTGATCGCCGCCGGTGGCTGGGCGTATTTACGCTGGGGCGCAGGCGCAGATTCGCTCGACCGTAGTTCTGGATTGCTGCTTCAGCAGTTGAGCACGTTCATACTCGCAGTATTTGTAGGCTGGCAGTTGATTTGGAACGTTGCGCCAGCGCTGCATACGCCGCTGATGAGCGTTACCAACGCGATTTCCGGCATCATCGTCGTCGGTGGCATTGTTAGCGCTAGCAACTTCGACGGCAATGCGCGTTGGGTCGCAGTGGCGGCGGCGTTGTTTGCAACCATCAACATCGCTGGTGGCTTCTTAGTCACACGGCGCATGCTTGCGATGTTTAGGAAGTAACCACCATGAGTACGGAAATTCAGAACATTGTCTTAGCTGGTGCGGCCTACTTGGTCGCAGCCGTCTTGTTCATTCTTTCGCTCAAAGGTCTCGGCAGCCAAGTAACCGCGCGGCGTGGCAACTGGTACGGCATCATCGGCATGGTTGTGGCAATTGCCGCCACGTTGGCGGTTGCCGAGCACACTCCGCGGCCTGAGTTGTTGGCAGCCATTGCTGGCGGCGGCGTGATTGGCGGCTTGATGGCTGCACGCGTTGGCATGACCCAGATGCCCGAGCTGGTCGCGTTGCTGCATAGCTTCGTCGGCCTCGCTGCTGTGTTGGTCGGCTACTCGTTGCAACTTGGCTCCAAGCACATGCCAACCACCGAAGCCGTCGAAATCTTCCTCGACGTTTTCATCGGCGCGTTGACCTTCACTGGGTCGATTTTGGCGTTCTTGAAGCTGCGTGGCAGCGTCAGCGGCAAGCCAATGTTGTTGCCAGGCCGCCACATGGCGAACTTGCTGATGGCGATTGCATCGCTGGTGCTCGCCGGTGTGTACGCAAGCAAAGGCCAGTTGTGGGCGTTGGGCGCAGGCACGGCCATCGCGTGTGTGCTTGGCGTGCACTTGGTGGCTGCCATCGGTGGCGCTGATATGCCCGTCGTGGTGTCGATGCTCAACAGCTATTCGGGCTGGACGGCAGCGGCTGCTGGTTTCATGCTGCGCAACGACTTGTTGATCATCACTGGTGCGCTGGTTGGCTCGTCGGGTGCCATCTTGTCGGTGATCATGTGCAAAGCGATGAATCGCTCGATCATCTCGGTGATCTTCGGTGGCTTTGGTGGTGATGCGCCGAAGCCGGCGGCTGGCGCAGCACCTGCGGCACCAGCTGGCGATATGACTGACCTCGACGACAAAGCGTTGGCGTCGGCGTTGCTCGAAGCCAAAGAAGTGGTGATCATTCCAGGCTACGGCATGGCTGTGGCCCGCGCGCAGCACGCGGTGCGCGAACTCACCGACTTTTTGCGTGGCAAAGGTGTCACCGTGCGCTTTGCAATTCACCCAGTGGCTGGCCGTTTGCCTGGCCACATGAACGTGCTGCTGGCTGAAGCCAACGTGCCGTACGACATCGTGTTGGAAATGGACGAGATCAACAGTGATTTCCCTGCAACCGATGTTTCGATTGTGATCGGTGCCAACGACATTGTGAACCCGGCCGCTGAAGACGATCCAACTAGCCCAATCGCTGGCATGCCAGTGTTGCAAGTATGGAAATCGAAGCTGGTCGTGGTTAACAAGCGCAGCAAAGGCGCAGGCTACGCTGGCATCGACAATCCGTTGTTCTACAAGCCAAATACCAAGATGTATTTTGGCGACGCCAAAGGCGCGATCGAGAAGCTGGTTACTGAAGTTAAGTCGCGCGGGTAGGGGTTGGTTATTAAGGGGAAAACTTTCCCGTTTTCCCTCGTTGGGCCGAGGACTATTAAGGGGAAAACTTTCCCGTTTTCCCTCGTTGGGCCGAGCCCAACGAGCCTCCCTTTCGCCGCGCGTCGCGTCGGATCATTAAGGGGAAAACTTTCCCGTTTTCCCTCGTTGGGCCGCGCCCAACGAGCCTCCCTTTCGCCGCGCGTCGCGTCGGATCATTAAGGGGAAAACTTTCCCGTTTTCCCTCGTTGGGCCGCGCCCAACGAGCCTCCCTTTCGCCGCGCGTCGCGTCGCGCGGATACGCCGGCAGTGGGTTGCGCAATGTGGCACTTGCCGTCGCCCATCCGTCGGTTGCGCCGTGCGTCGCGTCGGATCATTAAGGGGAAAACTTTCCCGTTTTCCCTCGTTGGGCCGCGCCCAACGAGCCTCCCTTTCGCCGCGCGTCGCGCGGATACGCCGGCAGTGGGTTGCGCAATGTGGCACTTGCCGCAGGCGGCCTCCGTCGCGCGCGGATAGGTCGGCCGCGGGTTGCGCAATGTGGCTCCTGCCGTGGGCGGCCTCCGTCGCGCCGGATACGTGGACAGCGGGTTGCGTATTGCCAAGAGCGCGCTGCGTGGCACTGCCACTGATCCCCAAATGGGCTTTGGCAAATTGGGTTACATGGCGCCAGAGCAGTTGATTCGCGGCGGCATGGTCGACTATCGCCAATGTGGCAGCTGCCGTCGCACCATCCGTCGGCTGCGCCGCGCGAGTCGCTGCGTGGTGCGTATCGTGAGCGCGGCGGCAGTGGTATAAAACGCCGCATGTGGCAACCACCTGAACGCATCAAGCACTCGCTACCGCTGGCCGATTGGCCGACGGCGGCGCAGGCAGCGCAAGCCCGGCTGTTTTCCCCGGTCGCGATTGGCCCACGCACGGCTGCAACGCGGACGTGGATTCCAGCGATGGTGCCATGGCGCGCAACCGAAGATGGCTTTGTTACCGACGATGTGATCGCGTGGTATTCGCGTTTTGCCAAAGGCAAGCCAGGCGTGATCGTGGTGGAAGCAACGGGGATTCGCGACGTGCCATCGGGGCCTTTGTTGCGCATTGGCCATGATCGCTTTGTCGAAGGATTAACGCGGCTGACGCGCGCGGTGCGCGAAGCGTCGGGTGGCGAATCGCTGTTGTTCATTCAATTGATCGACTTTCTGTCGATTCGTCGTCGGCCAGAGCGCGATAAGTTTTTTGCGCGGTTCTTGGCAGTCACGCCAGCGCATCGCGCAGCGTTGAGCGCGCATCTGGGACGCGATGTTGGCGGGGCTGCAGAGTCCGAGATCCGGACGTTGCTTGCGGCAGTGCCGGATGCCGAGCTGGCCAATATGTTGACCGAACGCGAGCTGTCCGACCTGCGTAACGGGGCCCGCGAACGCGTGACCGATACCGACGCGCCACATATTCGTGATTTGCCGAAGGTGCTCCCTGGCTTGTTTGCCGACGCTGCAGGGCGCGCAATGGCGGCCGGCTTCGACGGTGTTGAGCTGCACTACGCGCACGCCTACACAATGGCGTCGTTTTTGTCGGCGTTGAACACGCGCACCGATGGTTATGGTGGCAGTCGCGAACACCGCGCTCGTTTGCCACTCGAAGTCATCTCAGCCGTACAAGCCAAGGTTGCCGGCCAAGGTGTGGTTGGTTGCCGCTTTTTGTCCGACGATGTCATCGAGGGCGGCAATCGCATCGACGACGCTTGCTACTTCGCCGTTGAATTTGCACGCGCTGGTTTGGATTTTCTGTCGGTGTCCAAAGGTGGCAAGTTCGAAGACGCTAAGCAGCCCAAAGTTGGCGCAGCGGTGTATCCGTACACTGGCCCGTCGGGCTACGAGTGCATGCCAACGATCTATTCCGATGCGCGTGGCCCGTTTGGCCGGAACTTGAGCCTTGCTGCTGCCGTGCGCAGCGCTGTGCGTGATGCAGGCTTTACGACACCCGTGATTGGCGCTGGTGGCATTGGCAACTTCGGCGCAGCCGAAACCGCGTTGGCCGATGGCAGTGTCGATATCGTTGCATCGGCACGGCAATCGCTGGCCGATCCTGACTGGTTCGCCAAGATGCGGAGCGGCGAAGGTGCGCAGATCCGTCGCTGCGAATTCACCAATTACTGCGAAGCGCTCGACCAACATCACAAACAAGTCACGTGTAAGCTGTGGGATCGCGAAGCACTTGATGCGCCTGGCGTCGCGATGGCCAGCGACGGTAAACGCCGGCTAGTCGCGCCTTAGCGGTAGCGGCGCCTTAGTGATCGCGCCAGTCGGGTTGCGCCTTACTTACCGCTGCTTCGGATCCGCCAACCACGCACGGGCTTGTTTGAGCGTGGTTGGAAACGCCTTGGCGTCGCTGAGGTCTTGCACTGCGAGCTTGGCATTTCGCACGGCTTCGTCGCGTTCACCTCGGCTCCAAGCTACTTGCGCAAGCAGAAATTCGTCGCGGCCACGTTGTGCAGGGTCGGCTTCAGGCTTTTGTTGGCTGGCCACCAGCGGCACAAGCAGCTGGTACGCTGCGTCGAGCTGGTCGCGGCCAGCGTAGAGCTCAGCGAGCATCGAACGCGCCGCTGCCAAAAATGGGCTAGCTTCGCCACCAGCAACGTTGGCCATCACTTGCTCGGCATGGACGAGCAGCGCCAATGCGCCGTCGTTGTCGTCGAGATTGAGCAAGCTTGTCGCAATGTTGACTTCAAGATGCGCCACCGCAGCGCTGTTGCTGCCGAACCGGTCGCGCGCTGCGGTCAAAGCGCGCTGCATGTACTGCAGGCCGCGTTTGTTGTCGCCTTGGTTAGTGGCAATCATGCCCAGGTTTTGCAGCAATGGAATTAACTTCGGATGCTTTGGCGACATCGTTTGCAAAATCGCAAGCGCGGCTTCGCCTTTGGCGGCTGCTTCTTTGAGCGAGCCAACGCCAATTTGATTGGCCAAAAAGACGGCGTAACGTTGATTGTTGCGCCCTAGGTGGGTCGTAATCGTTGCGTCCAGTAACGGCAGTTCGGCCATCAGTTCGTCACGGCGCCGCGCATCGAATAACGCTGCAATCAAGGCTTGGTGAATGTCGATGCAAAGCACTGGTTGGCTTGGTTTCGCTGCTAGGCAGTCGCGCAATAACGCACGTAGCGGCGCAATCGCGTCGGCGCTGCGGCCGCGATGAATCGCGATCGTCTGCGCAGCGAGTTCAATGCGCCATTGCATCGCGTCTGGTTGTTCGGTTGCCGCGGCGCGTGCCAAGCCCAACGAACGGTCAGTTTCCGTCGAGGCGCCGAGATCGTTCAACACAATCGTGTTGATGTAATGGCTGCGTGCAAGCGCTGCGCGGTTGTTGCTGCGCGTTGCAACTTCGAGGGCTTCGTTGACTGCAGCGCGGGCAGCCACCATATCGCCGGCGCCTTCGGCGATTGCTGCGCGTTGGTTCAAGACTTCGGCCAGAAGTGGTGCGTAGCCAAGCGCTCGAATACGCTCAAGCAGACTTGCCTGCGCAGCTAATACGGCAGCACCGTCGTCGTGATCACTGCGGATTTCAATCGCGGCAAGCGCGTCGCGCAGGGCCAATACATCATCGGCGGAAACGTTGGCTGGCAGCGCAACGTCGTCGAGCGTTACCGCATCGCTGGTACATTGTTCGGCGCTAGGCAAATTGTCGACGATGCTAGCTGGGTCTTGGGCGCTGACGCGGCGAACCAGCTGGCGCACCGCCGAACGCAAACACAGTTGCCGTTGCGTTAGCTGCGTCGCTGAAATTCGGCGCGCTGTGAAGTCTGCGCACAACGTAGCACCGGTGGCTTGCCAAGCTTGCGACCACTCTCGCCATAGGTCGCGCGCAGCAGGCGGCAGTTCGCGCAAGCGTGTCGCCACGGCGGCGTGTACCCCGAGGTCGAGGGTTGCCGTGCTTGCATCGCACGTAACGTCATGGCTGGTTGTCGGCGATGCTGTAGCTGAGAGTCGCCACCAGGCACCGCCGCCGATAATAATCGCAACAGCACCGAAGGCTGCGACGCGCCAGCGCGATAGACCGTGCGCTTGTGCTGCGGGCGCGTACAACGCAACAATCGCTTGTTGTACAGCGTGCATTGATGCAAAGCGCGCAGCAGGATCCAACGCTAGCCCACGCGTGAGCACAGCGCGCAGCGCTGGTGGCAGGCCACGTTGCCACATTGCAGGTACATCGCTGGTGGCTTTCATTGCGGCGCGGATCGTTGCCACCGAATCACCCGGAAACGGCCGCACGCCGGTCAGCGCTTCGATCATCGTAACAAAAAAAGCAAATTGATCGGACTGCGCCGTCGCTACGCCACCGTCGATAATCTCGGGTGCGAAGTGGGTCGGTGTGCCAGCGACGCGCGGGCCCTCTCCTTCGCTTTGCAAGCTCGACGCCAAGCCAAAATCGATCAGCCACGGCTGCTGTGCATCGTCGATTAGTACATTGCTCGATTTGATATCGCGGTGCAGCACGCCTTGGTCGTGTGCATATGCAACGGCGCCGGCAAGTACCGCGAAGATGCGCAGCACGGCATGCTGCAGGTCACTGGTTGTCGCGCGGCGCTGTTGCGTCCAATCGCGCAAGCGCTGCCCAGTCACTTCTTGCATGGCTACGAACACCTGTTCGCCGTCGACGCCTGCATCGTAGATGCGCACGATCGCCGGATGCACCAGTTGGCCTAAGGTCTTGAGTTCGCGCATGGGCTCGGCGCCGCCATTGCCATGCTCAACAAGCTTGAGTGCGACATGCCGCTCGATCACGGTATCGAGTGCGCGATACACCACGCCCATGCCGCCGCGCCCAAGCTCGCGTTCGATGCGATAGCGCCCCGCGATAACCGTACCGACCGCTTCGCTATGCGCTGGCGCAAGCGTGCCTGCCACAGCGATCGCTAGGTCTGCGCACAACGCGCATTCGTCGATTTCACGCAGCACCTGTTGTTGCTGCGCTTCGTCGAGCCCGCCTGCAAAGTGGGCAAGCAGCGTTGCGTCGTCGAGATGAGCCACGGCGTTAGGTTAACCCAAGTTCGAGCGATGGATACCGTGCCACGGGGTCGCGACCGCATTTAGCGGTCGGCGCCACCCTCGATTGACAAGGCGGCTTTGCCTGCCGCCCGCTTCGCGGCATTGCCGCGAATTCACCCACCACCGCGCGCCGCGCGAACCCGTCTTCCATCGTTCGTTTAGCCCCGCGCCACGCAAGCGTGTTCGGCGCTATTGCATTTTTCATTGGTGGGGCAGTCTGCGTCAAACGTGCACGGCAGCCCAACGCAATACGCGTTTTTGCTGAAGCACTGACCGGTGGCATCGTTGCAGGCACTATTGCCGCTACAGTCGGCGTTAAAGTCGCACTTGATGCCCGACGCGCATTGTGGATTGCCAAGGGCAACCACGCAATACATGCCGAGTGCTGCAGCGAGGTCACCGTTGCAAGCTGGATAGGCTTCGCCTGCGATACATTGAAAATCGGTGGCGTCGGGCGTTTTGAAGCAAGCGAGCCCCGCCGCTGGATCGCCGCCGCAGGTTGCTGCGCTCGCCACGCCTTTTTTGCAGAACGTGGCCAGTGTCGATTCGGCGCCCGTTGGGAACGGCGCGCCACAACCAGCGCTTGCCATCGCTGCGTTACGCGCAAATGCAGCGCAATCAGCGTCGCTGATAACAACCGGTGGTGCGTCGGTTGGTCCCGCTGCGTCGGGTGTGCTGTTCGCTGCATCGGAACACGCAAACAGGCCAAAACTTGCACTTACAACTACCATCGAAAAAACTTGTTTCATGACGACCTAACCAAGCAGCGCGTGGCAAGTCGCAGCAAATCGCAAAATAGTGCGATGTAGTGCTACAACTAGGCGTGATCGCGGCAGCCCTGGCAATCCGTTTGGCTCATGCGCAGACCGCTTGGCCAACCTTGCATGCGAGTGCCGATGAATTTGCTGCAGCACTTGTGGCGTTGGCGCCGCAGCATCAACACACCGTCGAAAAGATCGACGACGCCGAAGCGTATTTGTGGGCCGCTTGGCAGCGCGCACCTGATGCCGCCATCGCAGCTTTTGCAGCAAGCCACCGCGGCTTAGTGGCGTCGATCGCCGCCCGCTTCGGCCTTACTGCGCAAGATGCCAACGATATTTTAAGCCAAGTGGTTGAACGGTTGTTTGTGAGCGAAGTCGACGAACCCGCCAAATTTTCCCAGTACGTTGGTCGCGGCCAGCTTGGCGGTTTGGTCCGCGTGGCAGCGACTCGGCTCGCATTGACCTTGGTCGGCAGCAAAGGCCGGCAAACCAGTGAACTGCCGTCGAACACGCCTGATCAACATCGCAGCACTGCCGACAAATTCGCCAAAGCCGAGCTGCAAGCGTTGCTCAAACAAGCACTCGAAGAAAGCGCAACTGCATTGACCGAACGGCAACGCGCGATTTTGCGCATGCACTATGTCAAGCACGCATCGATCGACGATATCGCTGCAGTGTATCGCGTGCATCGTGCAACGGCTGCGCGCTGGCTGCTCGATGCGCGCAGTTCCATGGTTGAAAACGCGCGTGAAACGTTTTTGTTGCGCGCAGCGTTGGACGAAGCAGACCTGGTGGAAGTTGCCAGCTTGGTGGAAAGCCAACTTTCGATGACGTGGTCGCGCTTGTTCGTCGAAGGCTAGCCACGGCAAATGCCGAAGCGCGGCTTGTGCCCACGATTGTCGCCAGTGCATGATCAGGCGAGATGCCTAGTAGCGATTTAACCGGACTCGCAAAACTGGCAGCGCATTTTGCTGGGGTTCGAATCGACGACGATGACCTAGCGTATCGTTGTTCATATTTTGACGGCGGTGATGCACTGCACGCTTCGCGCCGGATTAAGTTTGTGTTGCGTCATTTGCCAGCCGAAACCCAAGAGTCATTTTTTGTTACGCAGATCGAAATTGCGTTGGTGTCGGAGCTGACGTTGATGTTGCGGATCGAGCCTCATGGCAGCGACAACGTTTCGCCGCCCGCGTTTGACGTCCAGCTCAGCGACGATGCGTTTGATCAGCTCTACGCGATCGAAGGTGCGCCAACCGATGTAGTCAAAGCACTGCTAACGCCTGCGACGCGGCGTTTGTTGCTCGCTGCAGACGGTGCAACGTTACGTACCAGCTATGGCCTTTACGGTGGATACCTTGCTTACAGCGAAGCGCGCTGGATAACAGATGCTGACGAAGTTGCAACGTTGGTGAAACGTGTCGACGATTGGGTGCGCGACATCGCCGAAATCACCACGCGGCGCCATCTGGCGCTGCCAGTGAACGGAGATCCGTTTCGCACTGCGCCGGACCCATCGGTCGATGACAAGGTGAAGCAGCAACGGCACCAAGAGCTGCTTGCCTTGGACCATGCGCGTGATCGCCAGACCAGCGCAGTGGTGGCAAGCCAGCCATCAACCCGAACGCTGGTTGCAATCGCTGTCATTGCGGCGGCTGCGATTGTTGCGCTTGCGCAACTGCTTTAGCTGCAACGCGGGTTAGCGCTTGCGTTGATTGAAGAATAGCGAAACTGTGGCTTTGGCATTTGGCAGCGGCGAATCGATGACGACGTCGCGTGGACCGTCGACGACATAGAACACTTGGCGCAGAGCATCGTAGCCACCAGTCGAAGAGATCAGCCCCGCATCTTCGATGAACGTCGAGTCGCCGGTCACAATGTTAAAGTTCGACAGCGTTGCTGGCAAAACCGGGAAGCGTAGTGCCGTTGCGCTTGGCCCAACCACGCGGTGAGTGAAGAAGCTTTTGCCTCGGTTAAAGCCAACCGCAATGAATGCGCCATTGATTGGCGCCGTGCCACCGACGGCGGTGGTGAACGTGGCCGAGTTGCCTGTTGAATTCCACGCCACGTCGGTGAGCCAAGGCAACATGGATGTTGTGCCAGCAAAGGCATAGTCGCCGAGCGGCGCGATAGCAACGAAGAGTTGTTGGCCGGCCGCGCGGAACATAAGGTCCACGGTTTGTTTGGTGGCTGCAGCCGAGTCAACTCGTTGGAAGGTGCCCGAGAAGGTTGGGAAGCCTGGTGGTTCGATGCCGGCTTGCGATTCGTCGAGCTCCGCGACCATGCCGTTGACGATCGGCGCGACGACGCCTTGCACAAAGTCAACCGTTGGTATGTCGGCTCCTGTGAGGGTGTTGGTAATCAGATTCGCAAATGTTTGGTCCGATAAGTCGTACACGCCATTCGTTGGTGTCACGTTGGCTTTGACGATCGTTGCAGCTGGTAAGCCGCCGCTGCCAGACGTTGCTTCTCGTTTCACGACAAAGCTGCTTTGGCTGCACGACGCCGGCAGGCTGAAGCTGAGGGCGTTGTTGGTTGCCGCAATGCTGGTGTAGTTCGGACCGCAGCTTGAGCGCACAGCATACGTGCCGGTCGAGTTAGGCGGCAACGTCAACGAAACGTCGACGAATACCTCTTCGACACCTGGCCCATTCGTGCGGACCTTGATCTTGTCGCCAGGGTTGACCGCCAACACAGTGGCGGCTTCGGAGCTCGATGCATTCGCGATCACGGTAACGCTGCCACCAGGTGCCATTACTTGAGTGGCCACACCATTTGCAGCAGTGATCGCCGATGTCACCACAGTGTCGTCGGCATTTTGGAACACGACCGTGGCGCCAGCTAGCGGGCCACCTGCGCCGAGCACGGTGACTTCGACCGGGCCGTTGGTTGGTGCGTCCGGTGCAGCGTCGGCGCCTGCATCTGATTTTGGTGCAGCGTCGGCGAACTGTTTCGCCGGCTCGTCGCCACACCCCAACGCCGTTGCTGACGTTGCGAATAAAAGGGGTAACAGACTAAGACGATTAGGTAGAATAGCCATCCGGCCATTCTAGCTGCGAAGATTACCTAACGGTCAGGGTTTTGCAGTTATTTGCAAACGTCGCCACTGGTCATGCCGCCACCGTCGAGTGGCATGCCGCCGATAGCGCGGCCACGCAAGGCTGCGTTCACGACGGTGATGCGGTTGTTTTGGGCACGGCCCTCAAGCGTTTTGTTGTCGGCGATCGGCTTGGTGTTACCAAAACCTACAGCCAGCAAACGGTCACATGCAACGCCGTGCGCGACCAGCCATTTGGCTACGGCAAGCGCACGTGCTTCGGTCAGGGGTTGCGCTGCGGCGCCGCCTTCGGCAAGGTGGCCTTCGATGCGCAACGTTGAGATGTAGGTTTTGGCTTCGAGATAATCAACCAACAGCCAAAGCGACGCAGCGCTATCCGCTTCGTTGATCTCAGCGCCGCCAGTTGTAAACACGATGGGGCCGGGCAAGGCAACGTTGTTGCCATCGAGCGAAAACTCCGTGACTTTGGCCGGCCGCGCTGCGTTGTCGGATGCTGCGGCATCGCTGGTTGCCGTTGTGCTTGCCGGAGTCACCGGGGTCGCAGTTGTCGCCGGTGTTGCCGGTGTTGCCTGATGGCTGCCACAGCCGACGGCCGAGAGTGCAAGCGCCAACCACGATCCCAAAACAATTCGGTTCATGGTTCATCGTAACAAATCCACCAAGCGCCGTCAGGTTTCTGAGGCTGGGCTCGTTGTCGCAGTTGCGGCAGGTGCCAAAGGGGATGGCGAGGTGCCGGTACCGCCACTATGGATTGTCGGGATGCCAGCAGGCGCGGTCAGCAATGCATTGCGGAGCCGAGCGCGGCGGGCTTCACGTACCGACTCGCTGGTTAATGTGAGTGTGAGCCCAATGGCAGCGTACACCAGCTGCATGCTGCGCTTGGCGATGGCAAGCGTGACGCCGTCGGCAGGTGATAGGCCCAATGCTGCAAACAGTGCCAAGTTCAAGGCTTCGGAGACGCCGATGCCGAACGGTACGACACTCGAAACCCAGCCAATCGCGGGCGCAATCGCGACGATCACTGCCACATTGCCGACGGTGAGCGGCAAGCCGAGTGCGTGCAGCAAGACTGCCGTGGTCACCACGCCAGGCAAGTTCGAGCCAACGATGGCGAAAAATCCACGGCGTTGATAGATGCGTGCGTCGGGGGTCTCGCCCGCCAACGTAATGTCGATGCGCTCCAGCGTCATGCGCCACTTTTCGACGCGTGCTTCGCTAACCAAGTGCAAGCGCCGGGCAAAGCGCACGGCTGACACTGCTAAGCCGGCGCGAATCCACACCACCAGCATCAGCACCAAAAATAACGCTACGAACCCGGCGACCATCAGGCTGATGCGAAACTTCATGGGCAACGGCAAGATCAAGGCGCCCAGTGGTGCACCAATGCCTAACCGCACCAGCTCGACGCCAGCGTGCGAAAGGTTGTACGAAAGCACGGCCGCCGCGGCACTGGTTTTATCCCGGTGTTCCACCAGCATCGAAAATTTCACAACGTCGCCAAGGCTGCCCGACGGTGTGACGATGTTGATAGCTTTGCCTGCGACGTGGGCTAGCAGCGCACGCGACCACGACACGGCGCGGCCTCCTGCGCGCAGAAAGTAACGCAAGCCAAGCGAGTCGAATCCCGTAACCACCATTTCCATCAGCAAAATCAGCCCAAACCAAGGGCCAATTTTGCCAAGGCGCCGCATGAGTTCGTGCAGCCCAACATGGTGGACCGTGAGCACCAACGCTACCGACGCTAACGCCAACGAGCCAAATGTCAGCCATCGCGCCCACGTCGGGCGCTCGGCTGCAGCAAGCTCGGGATTCGGCGCGGACATCGGCAGTTAGTTCAGCACTTGTACGGAGGTTAGGCCACGAAGATCTGCGCCCTTTGTCCAGCCTTCGCCCTTTTTCTTGAACACCCAAAACCGCAGGGCACCTTGCTTGTTGAGTTTGACAAATGGCACGGAGGTTTCGCTGAAATCACTTGGCTCTAGTGTCAAATTCATCCCTGCGGCGTCGGTCAGGAGGTAGCGTTTGCCAGGTTTTTCCGTCGGCAGCGGCACATTGCCTGCTTTGAGCAGGGTCAATAACGCCCAGCCTTTGGCTTCGCCATCGTCACCGGGCTGGGCTTCGCGTGCGAGCGCCAACAGGGCAGGGCCGGTCAGTTCGGAAGCTTTGCCTGCGTTGGTAAACTTCAACGATAACGCAGCTGGATCGGCCGGGCCGCGGCCGTCTTCGTTTTCACCGCGCCCGCCGCCCGTGGCCGCCATAATGTGGATTTCGCGTACGCCAGGCTGCTGCCACTTCGGGCGGCCATGGTTGGCCAACTCGACCAAATCAAACATGCCGAGCGCCGGATTGCCGTCGCTGCCAGGGAAAAATGCGAGCACCATGTCGGGGTAAACGTCGGCTGGTTGGTTGAGGTCGGCGCCGCGGCCGGTGGTGGTTTGCACCGAGATGGTTTTCCACGTGCCCATGCGGCGCGATTCGGGTGGGACCAAGGAGTCGACCCGTGGCCACTTGGCTACCGCTGCGGTATCGAGACAGGCGGATTTTACATCACCGACGAAAACGCAGGTCATGGGGGCCGCTGGCGTGGCGGGCGTCGGTGCCGATCCTGGGCCGGGCGTTGCGCCTGACTTCTCGCCCTTGCAACCCGCCGTAGTTAGGCTCGCGCCTATGAGAATCAGAACCTTGTACATGTGAGCCTACAGTAGCAGAGATGCCAACCGATTCCCTGAGTCGCGCATGCGCATGCAACAAACTCGCAACGTTCGAAAAATGCAGAGATTTTGTGGTGACAGTGGATTGTGGTTCGTGGCACACCCAGCGCCATGATTGCAGCTTGGCTACGTCGTTGCGTCATCCTATTTGCGCTGCTGATTAGCGTCGCGCTGCCTGCATATGGGCAAGGCTCGGGGGCCGGTTCTGGCTCCGGTGCGGAACCCGTTGCGCCGGTGGCCGCTGCCGGTGCTGGTTCGGCCGCCGCCCCGGTGGTTGCGGCGGGATCGGGTTCGGCCGCGGCTGCGCCTGCGGCGAAACCCACAAAGCCGCTAGCGAAAGCCAAAGCTCCCAAGCCGATCTATGAAGAAGGTTTGCCGCTGGCAATTCTACTCATCGTGATCATTCTTGTGATCAAGCGACTTCCAAAAGTCGACGTTGGTCACACCCCTGCGTTTCTACAGCGCCGCGTGTACAACTGGCTGCCGCTCGGATTGACGTACGCGTTCTTGTACATGGCGCGCTATAACTTTGTGACGTTCAAAGACATCGGCGCACTTGATGGCAAGGACTTTGGCACGCTCGACGGCTGGGGCTCGGTGGTATACGGCGTTTCGTTTTTGCTTAACGGGCCATTGACGGATCGTTGGGGCGGTCGGACTACGATTCTGATTGCTGCTGCTGGCGCTCTCGGGACCAATGCTGTGATCGGTGTGATGATGCTCAGCGGGACAACGCCAAGCGTCACGATGCTCACCGTTTTATTTTGCGTCAATATGTATTTTCAAAGCTTCGGCGCCGTTTCGATTGTGAAAGTAAACGCGTCCTGGTTTCACATTAAGGAACGCGGCACCTTCGGCGGAATTTTCGGCATTCTAATTTCGTTAGGCCTATACTTCGCATACGACTGGGGCACTCGAATTGCGGCGATGACCAGCGGCACTGCAGTGAAGACCGGCACGCCTGCTCCGTGGCTGTTTTTGACGCCGGCGATCATTCTCGCGGTGTTTTGGGTGCTGTGTTTCAAATGGGTGCGCGACACACCAGGCCAAGCGGGCTTAGTTGATTTTGATCCGCAGGACGCGTCGAGTGGTCAGGCTGACGTCAAGGAATCTGCCGTCGCTGTGATCAAGCGGATGATGACAAATCGTTTCATTATCATCATCGCCTTGATCGAGTTGTGCTCAGGCTTCCTACGCCAAGGCATCTTAAAGTGGTACCGCGACTTTGCTAAAGGCATCGGCGGCATGGATAGTTTTGTCTATGAGCACTGGGGCATGGTGTCATGCATCGCAGGCATCACTGGCGGCATCTTCGCGGGTGTGATCTCAGACCACTTGTTTGGAAATCGACGCGCGCCCGTTGCCGCCTTCCTCTACATGATCATGTTGGCTGGCGCGTGTCTCATTTTGCCGATGCTCGGCATGCCTGTCGCGGTGAGTTGGGTCATCGCATTTATGGCGATGGCGATTATCGGCGTGCACGGCATGTTGTCGGGCGTTGCGAGCCAAGACTTCGGTGGCAAAAAGAACGCCGGGGTTGCAACCGGCTTGATCGATGGCTTCGTTTATCTCGGCAGTGCATCACAGTCATTCTTTTACGGTGCCACGCTGCCAAGCAAAGGCTCACCTGAAGCGCACAACGTCGACAACTGGCGCATGTGGCCAATCGCGATGATTCCAGTTGCGCTGGTTGGCTTGGTGCTTGCGCTGACGCTTTGGAATGCGCGCCCAGGTGCAAAGGGCAAGAAGTAAGAAATAATCCTAGCCCCGTAAGCACCGTTTCCCGACGAAAAACGTTCAATAGTCTGCAGTTTGTGACTTATGTATGTCGCAAACGGCAAATAAAGCGCGGGCTACCCCAACTCGCCCCGTCTAGAACTTGTCGCGCTGCCGATTTCCACGCGAAAATTTAAGTTATGAGATTTTCGGGGAAAGTTGCGATAGCCGCGCTTTGCGTTTTTGCCGGCCTAACGCTGCCAAAGCCTTCGGCCGCGACGGCTGCACCGGTTGCAACGTGCACTTCTTCGGTCAACGATGACGCGCCTTTGATCGGCGAAACCTTCGTTGCAACCGTCAATATCCAAAACACATCATCAACCAGCACCGATGTTGGCTTCGCGCCAGCGGTCGAGTTGTTCGTGCCACCTGGGCTTGAGATCACGTCAGCAACGGCGCTTGGGTTATCGGTGAACGTCACCAAGGTTGGCGTGTTTTCGGGTGGCACGCTGGAGCACCCAGTCACCGGCGAAGCCATCAGCGGCACTGCTGGCGATGCGTTCTACCTGCTCGAATACCCAACCAGCCAGCAGTCGGTAGATCAACCTGCATTGCCAATGGAAATTATCTACACGGTGCAGAAAAACACGTCGCGTTCGCTGCGCACCACCAACGTGAATTGCACGTACTTGTACGGGGCCGATGCATTGCTCGGCAACGATGCGGTAATTCGCGGCACGTCGGCTTTTGCGGTGTTTCCTGGGGTTGTCAAATTGAAGAAGACGCCCGCGTTTCCGTCGGTGTGTTCGGGGCCAACCCATGCTTTTGACTGGACCATCACGGTTGATATTGCGGACGGCGCGACCATCGACCCAACCCAGATCACTGATACCTTGAACGCACGGTTTCAAGTTCAAACCGTTAGTGCCGGCCCTGGTTCATCGGTAAGCGCATTGCCTGCAACGCCCGGCGGCGCGGTAACCATTTCGTATCCTTCGCTCACCGGCGTGCCTGGTGTTGATCGGACCATCTTGGTGCACGGTTTTGTCATCATCGGCACCGTACCGCAAGCAACGCCAGATCTCGATGTTGCCGTCGACAACAAGATCGTCATGCACGGTGTAGGCAGCGCCACCACGCCATTCAATTTTGCCGCGTTGGGCGCGAGCGGCCCGGTTGATCCAATCAGCAAGACCGCGATCACCAAAACGTCGTCGTGGGTCGTGCGTGAAACGATGACGCCCGCTGGCGCACTGCCAGGTGACACCGTTACAACGACGTTATCGGTTTGCGCATCGGACGATTTCTCCTACACCGGGACCACGCTGACGTCGACGCTCAACGATGGCTACACCTTCCTTGCGGCGATTAGCCCAGCACCTGCGAGTGTAACTGGCGACGACCCAACCACGATCCTCTACAACATCGGTAGCTTGCCTGCTGGCTCGATCCAAACGTTCTCGTATACGTCGACCATCGATCAGACCTACAACAATGGCAACGTCGTGTTGCCTGGCGAAACCATCGGCAGCTCACAGCTATTACAAGGCACCACACAAGCCAGTCTTCCAGCCCAAACCACGGAAGGCATTTCAGCGTTCGGCAACGATGTCGAAATTAAAAAGCCAACCATGGTTAAGAACCTGATTGCGCCGTCGAGCGGCACAGTGCACGCGGGCCAAGTTGTTACCTATGAAATTCTTGCGACGTTCCCAGGCGGCGACAGCACCACACTGGTGTTGGAGGACTACTTGCCACTGCCGATTTTGCTGGCACAAGAACATGGGGCAGCGCCCACGTTCTCGGTTGCAGGCGCGTTTCGCCTTGGGCCGCAGCACAACGTTAGCAGCGGCACCATCAGCACCAATGCTGCCGCTAACCGCGTCACGTTTACATTCCCAGCGTTCTCGTCGGCTCCGACCGTCGAGAAAAAAGTGCACATCTTGTTCGATTACACAGTGCAAAACTCGCCAGTTCAAGACGGTTTTAAACTGACCAACTTGGTACAAGGGTCGCAAGGTATTACAGCTACCTCGGTGGCATCGGTCACCATGACGGCGCCGCGCTTGAACATTTACAAAGGCGCGATTTCGACCACCAACGCGCACTCGACGATTTCGCCGTCGCCAACCGGTGCTGCTACCTACAGCAGTCCGCTCGTCCCAGAGTTGGGCCAAGTTGCCAACGCGGACGCCGGTGATGTGATCCGCTACCGCGTGATGATCGAAAACACCGGTCGCGAACCAGCAACTGGTGTGAAGTTCAGTGACACGCCAGCTGCTGGCCTCAATTGTGCGTTGGTTGCAGTCAAAGATGGCGCTGGCGCGACGCGCGACCGCACTACCATCGGTAACCAAGTAATTCTAATCGCACCCAGCACGATTCCTGGCACTACTGGACCCGCAGGCAAAAACATCGTTTATGCCGATTTCGACTGCACCGTCGCGAGCACGATCGAAGCGACAGCCACAACCAAAAATGATGCCAAGCTCGATGAGTTTCTATACGACGACGGCAACGGCTCGACGGTCGACCCGAATCTGGTTGGCTCGATTGCGCAGACTGGTGCACAAGAAACCACGTCGTCCTCCGTCGGTATGGCGAGCTTGGCAATTGCCAAAGTTCGGCTTGGCGCGGTGACCGACCCTGATCGCCGCACGATCGGCGATGCGTTCGATTACAAAGTGACCGTAACCGTGCCGGAAGGTTCGACCTCGAATGTCGTGGTCACCGATACGCTCGATCCACAATTGGTGATGGTTTCGACGCCGACGATTTCGTTCAGCACAGCCGGTATCACGTCGGGCGGCACGCCGGTGGTCACGGCGACCGGCTTTACGTGGAACCTCGGTACGGTTGCCAACTCGAACACGGGCAACACCGGCACTGACAAGATTGAAATCACCTACCAAGTCGCCGTCGCCAACAACGCGTCGACCAGTCGTGTCAACGATAACGTTGACAACAACGTCAACGTCAAGTGGTTGAACAACGGCACCGGCGTCAACGCTAACGCGCAAGACATCGACGTTGAAGAACCAGCACTGGTTGCGGTAACCACGACCGACGCGCCATCCTACGATGCAGGCGACACGGCAACCTTCACGGTTGTGCTTGGCCACGCCGCCGATAGCTACGATGCCAAAGACGTAACGTACACCGTCACGCTGCCAGCAGAATTCGACACGGCATCGTTCATTAGCTCGTCGGGCTTGGCGCCAGGCTCAGTGACGGTGGTTGGCAATGTGCTGACGTTTACCTACCCGGCGATCCCAGAAGGCCAAACGTCGACGTTGACGTTCAGCGCAACGGTCGTTGCAAGTGTGGCAACCGGCCAGACGATTACCGTGCCTTCGACGGCAACCTACTCGTCGCAAGTTGGCACACCTGCTTCGGTGTCGCCGTTTACCGATGAAGATGTTGAGCGTGCCTACACCAACAACTACACCGGCACGGTGGTGATTAAAGAGTTTGCGTTGACCAAAACGCTCACTACGCCGGGCACGACCTCGTACACGATTGGTGACACATTCACCTATGACATCACCGTCGACGTGCCAGAAGGCACCCGCAGCAACGTCATCATCAATGACACCCTGCAGCCTGGCTTGGTGTTCGTTAGTGTTACCGCACTAACGAATGCGTCGAACGTGCAATGCAACACAGGTAGCGGGTTCGTCAATTGCGCGCTTGGCACGCCGACCCTCGGTGGTTCGCCGCAGGTTGGTCAAACCGTTGCTTGGAACCTCGGCATTCTGAGCAATCCACCGAACGCTGCGAATGAACAATTCTCATTCCGCGTGACGGTCGGTGTTGAAAACGTGTTGGTCGCGCAAAGCGGCGTTACCGCCAACAACAAGGTCAGCATCTTTGGCGGTTCGGCAACCAGCCAGAACATCACCATCACAGAACCTGCATTGAGCGTGGTCACCACCGCAACGGGCCCTAGCAACGTTGACCCAGGCGACACGGTTACGGTGAAGACGGCGATCACGAATACTACCGGTTCGAACGGCGTCGCCCACGATGTAACGACCACGTTCAATCTCACGGGTACCGGCCTGACCCCGACGGCCGCCAGCATTTCAGCGTCGGGCTGCACGATCACGAGCAGTTCAATTGTTGGCAATACCGTAACGGTTACCGTCGCAGATGTGACCAGCCCGAACACGTGCAACGTGCAGTTCAACACTACCGTCAACGAATCGCTCGACGTTGGTTCGACCATCGGTGCGGTTCCTGCAACCACCACCTGGACATCACATGCTGGCACGCCAGCCGGCACGCCAAGCGAACGCACCGGTATCAACGGCGACACGTTGAACAACTATATCGCTAGCTCAACCAGCGGCACGTTGACCACCAGCCGTGTCACGACGACGGCGAAGTCATTCGTCGCTGGCTCGTCGAGCTTGCCGCTCACTGCCGATCCATTGTTGGCGCCAGGTGAAACCGCCCAATACAAAATCACCGTTACCGTGCCAGACGGTAACAATCCGAACGTGATCGTCACCGACGATCCGCCAGCGGGCTTGTCGATTACCAATGCTGTGCTCGATAGCACTGGCTTTGTTGGCACCATCCCTGCGTTCACCGGCGCTACCTCGGGCACGCCTGGCCAAGCCTTGGCGTGGACGTTCTCGGCCATTGATGCCACCGGTTCGGCTGGCCAAGTTGGCAATACCTTCGCCATCATCGTCTCGGTTCGCGCTGACTTTGCAGCCGGCATCGACGCTGGCACGCCAACCAACACCGTCAATGTCACGACCGACGGCATCAGCGTTGCGAATGCATCGGCGGGCGTGAGCTTCGCAGTGCCGAAGCCTCGCATTGCGATTGTGTTGCCAGGTGGCAGCACGCCAGCAGCGGGTGAATCGATTCCAGTCAACGTAACGTTGACCAACAGCGGTACGTCGCAAGTGTGCGACACCACCATCTCAGTGGCAGTGCCAGCCGGCTTTGCGGTTGCGAACTTGCTCACCGACGGTTTGGACAACGACTTGGTGAACGGCGCCGACGACGCTGGTGAAGCAGGCTTGCTCTCGGGCACGACGCTGACGTTCCCAGTTGTCGGCTGCGTTGATCCAAGTGGTTCGCTGTTGTTCCCATTCAACCTCACTGCTGACCAAGGCATTCCACCGACTACGGTTGATGTCACTGCAACGCTGGCGGCCTACTTTGGCCAAGCGGGTAGTGTTGGTGGTGCGATCAACCCGTTGACCGATGGCTTTGATAACGATGGCAACGCGATCACCGACGAAGCCACGGGCAACGGCGATGCGACGACCCAAGCAACCTTGTCGCCGAAAGCGCCACGCTTGGTGTTCACCAAGACCGTGACCGACCTCGACGGCTTGCCACTGGAACCATCCGACATCGTGACGTGGACCATCAAGGTGCAAAACACTGGTACGGGGCCAGCCACCGGTGTGGTGGTGAGCGACACGATTCCAACTGGCACGTCGACGTTTGTTACCGGCAGCGCGACGAACAGTGGTGGCTCCGTTACGGTTGCTGGTGCACCAGCGGTGTTGACGACCTCGTCGATGACGATCGCCAACGGCTCGACGGTGACCATTACCTTTAGGTCGAAGGTGAAAGATCCAACGCCAGTGGGCACCGTGTTGCAAAACCAAGCAACGTTGGTTGCTGATGCAGGCTACGGCCCACGCTCGTCTGACGATCCTTCGACGACGGATGTTGATGATGCTACTGAGATTCGCACCGCGTCGACCAACGACCTCGACGGCGACGGTGTGCCAAACGGCCAAGACTCGAATCCGCTCGACCCGACCAAGTGTCGCGACCTTGACTTCGATCGTTGCGATGACTGTGCAAGTGGCATCGTGGACCCTGTCAACGACGGGATCGACGATGATAGCGATGGCCTGTGCACCTCGGGCGAAGTCTTCTTCGGTTCGAATCCAAACGATATCGACACCGATGACGACGGCGTAACCGACGGGACGGAACCCGTTTGGAACACCGATAGCGATGGCGACGGTGTGTTCAACGTGCTTGATCCAGACTCGGATAACGATGGCTTGTTCGACGGCACTGAAGTTGGCATCACTACGCCAGCCGGCACGCCAACCAATGGCACCGATCCAACGAAGGGCTTCTTTGTGCCCGACGCCGACGCTGGCACGACTAAGACCGATCCGCTCGATTCGGATACCGACAACGGTACGGTTATCGACGGCAGCGAAGATAGCAACCTCAATGGTCAGCCGGACGGCACCGAAACCATCCCAACCGCTGGCAATGGCGGCGACGACACCACCGTGATCGATACCGATGGCGACGGTTTGTCGGATGCGCTCGAAGCGTTCTTGGGCTCGGACCCACGCGACAAAGACACCGATGACGACGGCGTAGCTGACGGTGCTGAACCGAACTTCTCAACCGACACCGATGGCGACGGCGCGATCAACGTGCTCGACCCAGACTCAGACAACGACGGTATCTTCGACGGTACCGAAGCTGGCGTGACCGATCCGATCCCAACAGTTGGCACCATCAAGGGCACGGATGTGGGTAACCACAACTTTGTGCCAGATGCTGACCCGGCGACCCGCACCAGCCCACTTGATGCCGACTCCGACGACGGTGGCGTCACGGACGGCAATGAAGATGTGAACCACAATGGTCGTGTCGATAGTGGCGAAACCAATCCAAATGTGAAGAGCGACGACGTTCTAGCAACCGACACCGATGGTGACGGCCTGCCAGATGCCGTCGAAATCGCCATTGGTTCGAATCCGAACGACAAAGACACCGACGACGACGGCGTGGCAGATGGCGATGAAGCCAACTACGCGGCCGACAACGACGGTGACGGTACCATCAACGTGCTTGACCCAGACTCGGACAACGACGGTATCTTCGACGGCACCGAAACTGGCGTCACGACACCTGTGGGCACCCCAGCAGACGGCACCGATCCAGCGAAGGGGTTCTTCGTACCTGACGCAGACCCAACGACGACTACGTCGATGGTGAACCCAGACACCGATCGCGGCGGAGTTCGCGATGGTGCCGAAGATGCAAATCACAACGGCATGATCGACGCTGGTGAAACCGATCCAAACAACAAGGCCGACGATGTGTTGGTTGATACCGACGGCGACGGCTTGGCCGACGCAGAAGAATTGGCGATGGGTTCGGACCCAAGCGACAAAGACACCGATGACGACGGTGTGGTCGACGGCGAAGAACCAAACTTCGCTTCAGACAGCGACGGCGATGGCATCATCAACGTGCTCGACCCCGACTCCGACAACGACGGCCTGTACGACGGTACTGAAATGGGTGTCACCACGCCAACCCCAACGGTAGGCGCGATTGGTGGCACCGATATCAATCAACATCACTTCGTTGCTGATGCGGATCCTGCCACCGTTACCAACCCGCTCGATCCTGACACCGACAACGGTGGTGTCTCGGACGGCTCGGAAGATGCAAACCATAACGGCGCCAAGGACGGTAGCGAAACCGACCCAACCGCTGGCCATGGTGCAGACGATACCGCAGCCATCAACGTCGACACCGACGGCGACGGGCTGTCGGATGCTGAAGAAATCTTTATCGGCACCAATCCGAACGACATTGACAGTGATGACGACGGCATCTCTGACGGCGATGAAGCTAACTACGCAGATGACACTGACGGCGATGGGCTGATCAACGGCCTTGATCCAGACAGTGACAACGACGGCTTGTACGACGGCACTGAAGCTGGCGTGACCGCACCAATTGGCACGCCAAGCAACGGCACCGACCCAAGCAAGAATCACTTCATTGCTGACGCCGACCCAACCACCCGTACCAATCCGCTCGATCCTGACACCGACGATGGTGGCGTGAACGACGGCACTGAAGACACCAACCACAACGGTCGCGTCGACGGCGCCGAAACCAACCCAGTCAAGGGCCAAGGCGCCGATGATAACGGTGGCAACAATGTTGATACCGATGGCGACGGCTTGTCGGATGCCGAAGAAATCCTCATCGGCAGCAATCCAACTGACATCGATACCGACGACGACGGCGTGATCGATAGCGCTGAACCAAACTACGCTGACGACACCGATGGTGACGGCTTGATCAACGTGCTTGATCCAGACGCCGACAACGACGGCATCTTCGACGGCACCGAGCTCGGCGTTACCATGCCAGCTGGCACGCCGGCCAATGGTACCGATCCAACCAAGGGCCACTTCATCCCGGATGCCGATCCATCCACCACGACTAGTGCGGTTAACCCTGACACTGATCGAGGCGGCATTCGCGATGGCGCTGAAGATGTGAACCACAACGGCAGCATCGATAGCGGCGAGCTCAATCCAAACGATAAAGCCGACGACGTCACCGCGGTTGATACGGATGGCGACGGTTTAACCGACGCCGAAGAAACCGTGTTGGGTTCGAATCCAAACGATCCTGATACCGACGACGACGGTGTGCCAGACGGCAAAGAAGCGAACCCAAGCGACGATACCGATGGCGATGGCAAGAACAACGTGCTCGATCCAGACAGCGATAACGATTGTTTGTTCGACGGCACCGAAACCGGTGTGGTTGCGCCTGGGCCAGGTACCGACACCACCAAGGGTGTGTTTGTGCCAGATGCTGATCCATCGACCCGCACCAGCCCAGTGAACCCAGATACCGATCGCGGTGGCATGAAGGACGGCATCGAAGATGTTGATCACAACGGCCGCTTGGACGCTGGTGAATCGGATCCAAACGTCCGCGCCGACGACGACCTGACGCGTGACCTCGACGGCGACAAGATCCCTGACGTGGTCGAAGACTGCATCGACACCGACGGCGATGGCAAAGGCAACTTTGTCGACACTGATTCGGATGCTGACGGCGTGAACGACATCGACGAAGCTGGCGACCTTGATCCAATGACGCCGCCTGTCGATACCGATGGCGATGGCACGCCTGACTACATCGACACCGACTCGGATGCCGACGGCGTGAATGATGGTCCGATGAATCCTGACAACTGCCGTTTGGTGAAGAACGCGGATCAAGCCGACGGCGACGGCAACGGCGTGGGTAACGCTTGTGAGAACGACATGGATGGCGACGGTTGGCGCGACGAAGCCGACAACTGCCCAGCCAAGAAGAACGCTGACCAAGCCGATGGCGACAATGACAAGATCGGTGATGAATGCGATAGCGACCAAAATAACGACGGTTTCAACGATGACCTCGGCGTGTCCGGTGGTGGTTGTTCGACTGGCGGAGCTGGTCAAGGCGCAGGCACGCTCGGCTTGATGTTGGTTGGTGCGGCACTGCTGCGCCGCCGGCGCCGGGGCAATAGAGGAGACCTTGCTGCTCCTGCTGCCAACGACAAGTCGCTGGCATTCAACCCACCGCGCGTGGCTGCGCGCGATTTTTCCCGGATGGCCGTTGCTGCCGTTGCTGGCGGCTCGGTGTTTGCTGCTGCCAACATGGGCAATAGCGCGCATGCTCAAGCCGTCGTCGAAAATCGCGACTTTCCAGTTGAGCGGTTTCATCTCTCGACCGACCGCAACGGTTTGTTGGGGGTGGAGTGGGGCGGCTTACGTTCCCCAAAAGCGTGGGAACTCAGCTTGTGGTTGGGCTACGCCAACGAACCGTTGGTGGTGTACCAAACGGTTAATGGTTCGCGTGAACGCGTTGGCGACCTGGTAAAAAACCGCGTCGGTGGCGAACTGGCAGCGAGCTATGCGCTGTTCAAGTGGCTGCAATTGTCGGTGAGCGTTCCACTCGTGCTCTATCAAGATCGTGACGCTGCGATTCCGGGCGTCTCGATGGATTTGGCATCGATCAGCGGCGTTGCGTTCGGCGACATTCGGTTGTCACCGAAGTTTGGGATTTTGCGCCAAGCTAAACACAAGGTTGACTTGGCATTGATGGCGGAAATCGGCTTGCCGTCAGGCTTGTCGAAAAACTATCGCGGCGACGATGGCTTGACGGTCCAACCGACGTTAGTGGTATCGCGTCGCGACGGTGGGTGGCGATATGCAGCGAACATCGGTTACTTTGCACGTAAGCAGTCGACGGTAGTGAACCAAGTCGTCGACGACGAAATCTCGTTGCGCGTTGGTGGTGGTTACCGTTTTGCAAGCAAGCCGTTGGAGCTTGATCTGACGGTTTCGTCGGCAGTAGCCGCAGCGCATCCGTTTCGGAACTTTAACCAAAACCACCTCGAAGTGATTGGCGGGCCAAGCTACGAAATCGGTGGCAAGTGGATCGCTTTTGCTGGCGGCGGTGTTGGCATCCAACAAGGCTTCGGCACGCCGGACTTTCGCTTGCTCGCGGGTGTCCGCGTCGGGCGTTTGCAAGACACGCCTGAAGATGAAGATTCCGACGGTGATGGCATTCGCGATTCGAAGGATAAATGCCGCACTGAAAAAGAAGATTTGGATGGCTTCCAAGACGCTGATGGTTGTCCAGACGCTGACAACGACAACGATGGCATTCTTGATGTCGCGGACCAGTGCGTCAACGAAGCGGAAGATAAAGACACGTTTAAAGACGACGATGGCTGTCCAGATGCTGACAACGATGGGGACGGCTTCCTCGACACAGTCGACAAGTGTCCGCTCGAAGCCGAAGCTGTCAACGGCTTCCAAGATGAAGATGGTTGCGCAGATGTGGCTGATCGCGACGGCGACGGCATCACCAACGACCGCGACACGTGTCCTGATGCAGCAGAAGATAAAGATAACTTCGAAGACGGCGACGGTTGCCCAGACCCAGACAACGATGCCGACAAGACATTGGACGTAAACGATAAGTGCGCCGATGTTGCTGGACCCGTTGAGAATCTGGGTTGCCCAGACACAGATCTCGATCGCGACGGCGTGGTTGATCGTCTTGACAACTGTCCAGACGAAGCAGGCAGTGCCAAGAATCAAGGCTGCAAGGACAAGCAGTTGGTTGTGATTCGCGATGGCAAGCTCGACATCCTCGACGTGGTTTACTTCAAGTTTGACAAAGACGAGATCCTCGTTAAGTCGAACAAGTTGCTCGACAACGTCGCGCGTGTGCTCAACGCTCACGTTGAGATTGCAAGAGTGCAGGTGCAAGGGCACACCGATAGCCAAGGCAATGACGCTTACAACCTCGACCTGTCGCGCCGTCGCGCCAAACAAGTCATGCTCTATCTAATCAAGCGCGGCGTTGACGCAGCTCGGTTGGAATCCGAAGGTTACGGCGAGACTCAGCCAATTGCTGATAACAAGACCAACAAGGGGCGGGCCACCAACCGGCGGGTTGTGTTCCAAATCCTTGGCGCTCAAGGCGTGCAACAGCAAAACAGCGGGCCAACCAAAGACACGATGGAAACGGTGCCAGGCGTGAAGTAAGCGCTGCCAGCCTTAGCTTTGCAGGCAGGTACTCGTTGCAAAACGGGTACCTTTTTTGTTTGGTGGGTGGCTTGCCTACATTGCCTGACGTGGGGCTGCGTTTGTGCTGCACTTAAGCGGATCTCGAGGTTGGTCTCGTCGGTGTAACAAGGCAAAATACGCGACATGTTTGGACAACTACGATTGGCGGCACTGGTGTCTGGGGCCGCCTTGATTGCAAGTGCGGGATGCGGTGGCGGTGGCGGCGGCGACCCGGTGCTCGAAGAAAATCATCCGCGGATCTATTTGCCTCGGAACAAAGAGCGCTTGGTAGCCGCAGTGCAAGCGGCGCGGCCTGAGGCCACCCGCTTTTTGAAAATGGTTGATGGTTGGTTGGGTGGTAATGATGTGTACTTGTTTCAAGGTTGGTACGCAGCGCTAGCGAGCCAGATCACGGGTGACGCCAAATACTGCACGGCTGCAGTGAAAAAGGTCGATGAGATCGTCGCTGGCGAAGAGAAATTGATTGCGGACGGTGGCCGGCCTGAACTTGCACGCGACAGTTATCTCTACGTCGGTGAAACCGTCGGCGATATCATGCTGACGTATGATTGGTGTTTTGATCAGGTTTCTGCGTCGCAGAAGAAGCGGTGGTTGGAACTAGCCGATCACGCGGTATGGAACGTCTGGCATCACGACCGGGCCGAATGGGGCGGCAAAGTTTTCGATTGGTCCGGTTGGTCGATCGATAATCCGTCGAACAACTACTACTACTCCTTTTTGCGCGCCACGATGCTGCTTGGCCTCGGCGCTCACGGCGAAATCGCCAGCGGTGACGAATGGATCACGATGTTTCGTGACACCAAGATCGGCAGCCAGTTGATCCCGCAGTTCACCGCTGACCTCGCCGGTGGCGGTTCGCGCGAAGGCACAGGCTATGGCGTGTCGATGAAGGAACTGTTTTGGCTGTACGACTTTTGGCAAGGTTCGACCGGCGAAGACATCAGCGTACTAACTGATCATGCACGCGAGTCGCTGCGCACCAACATCCATCAAATCGTGCCTACGCTCGATCGCTTGGCGCCGACCGGCGACCACGCTCGCGACTCAACAGCATCGCTCTACGATTATCATCGGCATTACATGCTTGAGCTGATGTCACGCTATCAAACCGATGCTGCTGCTGGGCCGGCAAAGACGTTGTTGGCAGCATCGTCGGTAACCGAGATGGTCAGCCCGTTTAACTTTGTGCACGAGTTGTTAACGTCGGCGCCGGATCTGAAGGCGGCACCGCTGACCAACCTTGGTCGCTCGCACTACGCGCCAGGCATTGGCCAAGTGTACACGCGTACCAGCTGGGACAAAGATGCAACCTGGGTGAACTTCTCGGCCGGCGCGTACACCGAGTCGCATGCGCATCAAGACCAAGGCAACTTCTTGATCTACAAAGACGGTTGGTTGGCGTACGATCCAATTATCGATTCGCATTCGGGCATCCCGCAAGACACCAAGTATCACAACATCGTGCGCGTGGTGGCTGATGGCGAAGATGTGACCCAGCAGTACGGAACGGTTTCGACGCTTACGGCATTGCACCGCGGTGACGGGTGGTTGCATACGGCCGCCGACCTGACGCCTGCCTACAAAGGCAACGCTGCGATCAGCAAAATGGAACGCGAAATCGTTTTCATCGAACCCAATGCATTGGTGGTGTTCGACCGTGTAAACACCAAAGCCGGCACGCAACAAGTGTGGCAGTTGAACATGCCGGAAGTGCCGACGATCGCTGGCAACTCAGCCAGCATGATGGCGGCTGGCCACAAGCTCACGGCGCAGCGCCTGTTGCCAGATAACGCCGTGTCGTCGGTGTATGCGCAAACTAGCGACAGCGATTTCATGAAGGGCTCGCGGCTTGATGCGACTGTGTCAGGCGGTAACAACCAGTTCCTCCATGTGATTTGGATCGACGGCGATGTCGGCACGGCGACGTTGAGCGATAGCGGCGATAAGCGCGGCGTTGCGCTCACGTTTGCCGACGGTGGCACGGCGACCGTGCGGTTTGGTGGCACCGCCGTGGGTGGCAGCTTGCTGATCTCGCGCAATGGCCGTAACACTGACACGGCGCTCACTGCAGGCGTCGATACGTTGCCGAAGTAACGATGGCTATTCGTCGCGCGTTTCGCACGTTTCTGTCGTTGACGCCAACTGTTGCTGGCGTGACGGCGGCGGCTATGGCGGGGCTGTTTGTAGCGCGTGAATTGCTGCCGGTCAGCGTGTTACGCGAGTCCGGCGATTCAGTCGGCAACTATCTGCAGACTGTCGGCGGCATCTACGCCGTGCTGTTGGCGTTTGTAGTCTACGTGGTCTGGGGGCAGTTCAACGAAGCTCGTGGTTACGTTGCGCGGGAAGCGTCAGCCATCGTTGATGTGTATCGAACCGTTGGCGGATTGTCGCATGAGCGGCACGCTGCAGTGATGGAATCGCTACGCGCATATCTTGATGCCGTGATTCACCAAGAGTGGGATGCGATGGCCCAAAGCGATGACGCCGTGATGGAAAAAACCGGGCACTTGCTCGACGATGTTTGGCTGGCAATCGTTGGTTGCGGCTCAAGCACGTGTGACAGTGAAGTTTTTGGCGAAGTGGTTTCCCGCTTCAACGATCTCAATGAGTTGCGCACGCTGCGTTTAGTTGCGGCTCGTACCAGATTGCCGATAGCGCTTAAGATCTTATTGTTTAGCGGCGCTGGTATTCTCATCGGCTCAATGTACTTGTTGCCGGTTGATCGCATGAGCATGCATGCTTTGATCACGGCTGCGATGGCCGGGAGCATTGCGCACATCTTGTACTTAGTCGTCGACTTGGATGAAGCGTTTTCGGGTGACTTGCAAGTTTCGAAACAAGCGTTTCATCGCGCCAGTCGCAGCCTTGATCGGCTCGCCGTCATGAATCGCAGCACTATCGCGTTGGCAACACAGGCTGCCGAAGCGGCGTTGGTCGCAGCGGACTAGGCAACCGTAAAATTCGTCAAGGGCCTAGTTTGCAAAGGCGCTTTAGGCTAAAGGACGCCATGACGCTTGCGGACTTCTTCGAACGCCTGCTGCCGCGAAAAGAAATTGCGTGGGTTGTCCGTTTGCGTTTGGGCATGGTCGTTGGCCAACTGGTAACCTTGGCTTTTGTCGACGGTGCGCTAGCCGCTGCGAGCCCTGTGTGGCCGCTCGCGGTATTGGCCGCTTACACGCTCGTCAGCAACGTCACGATTACCGTGCTAGCTAATCGCTATCGATCCGCGCATCTCACGCTGACAATTGTGGTGTCAGATGTTGTTGTGCTAGCGACACTGCTGGCGGCGGTCGGGGGTGGGGCCCATCCTTTTTCGATCTTTTTGCTGGTTGAAGTGGCGGTTGCTGCGTTGTTGCTTGAAACCGCGCAGGTCTGGCTGGTTGCGCTAGTGAGCATTGTCGTTTTTGGCATCCTGCTTTACATGCCTGTTAAAGCTGCGGTCGGGCCACTTGAGAGCGAACGCGTTCGGGCCGAGTTGTGGATGTGGTTGCTATATGCTGGAGCCGCTGTCAGCGTGGCACATACCGTGCGTCAAATCGCCTATGCGATCCGTGCGCGGGACCGCAAGCTCGAAGCCGCTGCACAATTGCAGTACCAAAATGAGCGACTCGCGATGCTTTCGACGTTCGCTGGTAACGCTGCGCACGAGCTTGGATCGCCGCTGGCAACGATTGCGCTTGCTGCACAAGAACTTTGTACGCGGCTTGAACAAGGTGCTGCAACGGCCATGCTACGCGACGATGCAACCCTGATCTTCGAGGAGGCGATGCGTTGTCGCGACATCTTGGCAATGCTGTCGTCCCGTACTGGCGAACAAATGGGCGAGATGCCGGTCGCCACAACCGCGGCCACCGTGGTTGCAATCGCGCAACAACAATTGCCCTCCCAACTGCGAGCTGCCCTCACAATTTCCTATGCTGGCAACAATGGCGAGCTGGATTGCGTCGCGCCCGTGCAAACTTTGGCGCAAACGATCAATAACTTGGTCCGCAATGCATTCGAGGCACAAGCGCAAATCGGTGTCACTGCTGCAGTGGAACTCGACATTTTTGTTGATGAACTTGTGCACTTCTGCGTTCGCGATCGTGGACCAGGGATAGCACCCACGACGCTGCTGCAGATCGGAACGCCATTTATTTCAACCAAACATGAAACCGGCGGCTTAGGCTTAGGCCTCTACCTCGCGCGGACCCTTGCAACACAGCTAGGTGGACATCTTGAAATTACGGTAAGACCTCAGGGTGGCACGCAGGTTGATCTGGCCATCGCACACAATCTTAACTTCAAAGCTGCTCTATGAATGAACTGCCCGAAGCTGCTCGCACCGTTTTTGTAATCGACGACGAAGATCGTTTTCGCGATCGGCTCGTGCAAGCCCTCAACGAACGCGACTATGCAGCAACGGGCTTTGCCGATGGCGAAGCCGCACTGTTTGCAGCAACCAGCGCACCGCCCGATTGCGCCATCGTCGATTTGCGCATGCCGCGCATGATGGGCTTGCACGTGGTACGGCGTTTACACACGATCGATAGCTCGACCAGGATTGTGGTCCTCACCGGATTTGGCAGCATCGCGACGGCACTTGATGCTGTGCGCTCGGGTGCTAGCCACTACTTGACCAAGCCCGCCGACATCAAAGAAATTGTGCATGCATTGGAGCATGAGCCGCGCGCTGCGCGCACGCCGCCGCGGCCGACGGTGCCAACCCTCGATGATGTTGAATGGGAGCACATCGACCGGGTTATGGTCGCTTGCGATAACAACATTTCGCGTGCTGCGGTGGCGCTTGGGCTGCATCGCAGATCTTTGCAACGCAAGCTCGCTCGTCGACGCTAGCAACGGTCGACAACTTGACGCAGCGCTGCGGCGTTGTGTCACATCGCGACAGCCTTTTGTCGCGCGGTTAAGCGTCGCGCGGCGGGGCGTCACCTTGTTGTGGCGACGCTTGCGACGTAGAAGGCCGGCATGGACTTTCCTGTCTTTCATTTGGACTGGCTGAACAATCGCGGCTTGATCGCAATCATTGCGATCTTGCATGTGGTGATCAATCACGCGATGGCCGTCGGCGGCATTCCACTCATTGCGTATCTTGAGCGGCGCGGCGTGCGCGCTACCGACGGCACCCAAGCGCAACAATGGGACCGCTTAGCGTTTCGCATGCTTGCGATATTCTTCTTCGTAACCACCACCGTCGGTGCGCTGACGGGCGTGGGTATTTGGCTGTCAGCGGGACTCGTCAACCCATACGCTATCGGCAGTCTCATCAGAGTGTTCTTTTGGGCATGGTTTACTGAGTGGATCGTCTTTGTCACCGAAGTTGTGCTGATCTTGGCGTACTACCTGTCATGGAAAAAATGGGTGGGTACAAAGAAAGTAAGCCATGTGAAGTTGGGCTTTGGCTTGGCGTTGGCTTCGTGGCTTACCATGGCGATCATCGTCGCCATTTTGAGCTTCATGATGGACCCGGGCTCATGGGGCACCGACCGCACGCTGCTTAGTGGGTTTTTGAATCCACTCTATCTGCCACAGCTCGCGTTTCGTACGCCGGTCGCAATGGTCATGGCGGGTGCGTTTGGATTGGTGGTGACTGCATTTGTTACACCTCGCCGCTCGGAGATTCAAGCGGCGGCGTTGCGTGCAATCGGTGGCTGGATGTTGGCTTGGATGCCACTTTGTCTGGTTGGTGGCTACTGGTACGCAACACGTGTGCCGGTCGCGATGAAGGCGCAACTGCCGGTGGCACTGCTGACCCAACAACTCGCACAATGGTCGCACGGAGCGATCACCGTGTTGGTAGGTGCGGTAGTTGCAATCGGATTGATCGCTTTGTGGGCACGGTTGGCGCCACGCACGTTGCCACGCGTCGTCTTGCTTGTGCCTGCGCTCTTAGCGATCTTATTGCTCGGCACGTTTGAGCGCGTGCGCGAGTTCACGCGCAAACCGTACGCGATTCCCGGCTACTTGTATTCCAACGGTTTTCGCAAGGCTGACTACCCGATTTTGCAGCGTGATGGCGTCTTGGCCCATGCAACGTATACGCGGGTGCGCCAGATTACGTCGGATAACGAAGTCGAAGCCGGCCGCGAGGTCTTCAACTTGACGTGCACGCGATGCCACACCGTCGACGGCATCAACGGAATTCGCGCAGTGGTTGCAAACATGTATGGCAACCAACCATGGAGCGTCAGCGCACTCGATGCCTACATCGGGATGATGCACAACGCGCGACCGTATATGCCGCCATTCCCAGGCAACGGCCCTGAGCGCAAGGCGTTGGCAACCTATCTCGTGTACCTGCAAAACCATGCCGATACCATCAATGGCGCCCAACGCGATGGCGTGATGGTTCTGCCTCGTCCGCGCCGGCTCGCCGACGGCACGTTGATCATCGCCCAATAAAGTATCAAAGGAGTTCCTATGCTGCCCGTACCTGTGCCTCGCGATATTCCGTTGCCGTTGCCTGCCGATGGTTTCTATCTTGAACCACTGCTCATCGTTGCTTTCATTGCCCATATCCTTTTTGTCAATCTGACGGTCGGCGGTGCTGTGTATGTTTTCTTGCTGCAACTGTGGAGTCGGCGGCGACCGGACTATGCGGTGCTTGCGCGTGCAGTGGCGCAAACGCTTACTGTCAATAAGAGTATGGCCGTGGTGCTTGGTGTAGCCCCGCTGCTTTTGATCAACGTGCTTTACACTGTGCACTTCTACACGGCCAATGCTCTTACCGGAATGGCCTGGATTGCATTGGTGCCAGTAATCGCTGGCGCGTTTGTATTGTTGTACGTGCACAAATACACGTGGGTGCGGCTGGCGCACCGGCCTAGGTTGCACTTGGCAATTGCAGGCGTCGCGGTGGCACTGTTGCTTTTTGTGCCACTGGTTTTTTTGGCTAACGTTTCGCTGATGATGATGCCTGAGCGCTGGTCGTCGGTTGCCGGGCTGTGGGATGCCGTGTGGCTGCCGGCCGTGTTGCCGCGGTACTTTCATTTCATGTCGGCGTCGCTGATCTTGACCAGTCTCTTCGGGGTTGGCTATTTCGGCCGTGAAAAATTTGTGCAGCAGGCCGGGTTTGAAACGCTCACTGCACCGAACATTCGCCGCTTCTTCTATCGCATTGCGTTCGGCACTTCCTTGGGACAGTACGTGATTGGGCCAACGATTCTGCTCACGTTGCCAGCCGATGGGCTCAATACTGCAGTCCTCGCCACGGTGCTTATCGGCGCAGTGATCTCATTAGCGCCCATCAGCATGATGTGGCTTGAACTCAAAGAGCCGCTGGCGCACCGCACCCGGCTGCTGGAAATATCGGTGCTATTGACAGCGACGGTTCTATGTATGGCCATGGGGCGGCACGCCTATCGCAAGATTCGCCTCGCGCCACATCAACGTGCCATCGCTAACGCAACTGAGCAATGGAACTCCGACAGTTCACAGGCTGCGTTTAACGCACGGCTGCGCAGTGAACTAGAAGCCAGTGGGCGTAGCGTCGGCCAACCAATATTTGAAGCTAACTGCATGGCGTGTCATGCCCGCGATGAGCGCTTGATTGGCCCGCCGCTCACGGAGATTGCCAACATCTACGCCGGCAACCCGGATGGCATTGTGACGTGGGCGATGGCACCAGGCAAAAAACGCGAAGGCTTTCCGCAGATGCCACCGTTCGAAGTGCTTGGCAAAGAAAAGCTGCGCCACGTCGCTGACTATATATTGCAAACTGCAGCGCACAAATAGCTCGGGCGTTGCGGTACATGCGCAAGCCGGGCCGCCGAGGTCGCAACTGTCGAACGTCTTCAAGGGATGCAAGCGCGCCGTACTGCGCCGCCCGCTGTGCGGGTTGCGGTATTGCCCCAAAACAGGTAGTCACCGTCGAGCGCTAGCGCGCCAGCAGTGGTCACGCCGGTTGCGGTTACCAGCGTTGGGGGGCCTCCGGCGATTGGCAGCGTGAGGATCCGGTTGTCTGATGTTGAAACCGCAATAGTTGTGCCTTGCACCGCAATGGCAAAGCGCGCGCCGATGTTGGCGGCAAGCGTTTGCGGAGGGGTGGGGGTTGGCGTCACGCGTTTCACGCTGCCGCCGGTATCGCGCACGATGTAGTAAATGCCGGTATCTGCAACGGTGAAATCGCCAATGCCATCGGCTTCATTGACCACGGTCGTGGTGGCACCACCGTTCAACGGCACGCGAAGGATGTTGCCACTACCGTAGCCCCAGTAGTATCCGTCGGTAGCAGCTTGGGCTCGTCGGACGTTGGTGGCAAAAGGCAGCGCCATCGTGCCTAGTGAACGCGGTTGCCCAGTGCCGTTCTTGGCGCCGGCGAAGACCTGGTCGACAAACGTATCGGTGTTGTGAATCAGCCAATACACAGCGGTGTCGTCGACGGCAATGCCAAACGAATCGAGCCACGCGCCAGGCGCAACGGTAAAGAGCGTGGTGACGACGCCGTTGTTACTAGTTTTGATCGTGCCACCGCCCACATCGCTTGCGGCTGCTTCGATCCAATAAGGTTGGCCAGCGCGGTCGGTGACAACCGCGCCGATGTCGAGGGCGGTGCTCGCAACGATTTGCGGCGCCGCTGTGGTGCGCGGCGACTTCGTCACGGTTTTGGCGCCATCGAGCACGGCCGTGGTCCAATAAACATCGGTGGCACTCAGCGCCATTCCGTACGGTGCGTCGACTGGGTCGGCGACGGTTTGCACGCCACCGGTGCAGGCAGGCGCCGTATCAATCGTGGCACTCGCATCGACGCTGGCTGAACTGCTGCCACAACTACCGCTGAGCAGTGCGGCGACCAAGAGACTATGTTTCATGGCAGGACGTTGACGGACGGTCTTGTTCAACACGCGAAGTCATTAACACAAGGGCGGCAATTTCCCAAAGACCATTTCTGGCACGTAACTATTCACGGCGCTTTGCTTTCAACGAAACGCTCTGGCGACTTATCAAACGTCGCTTTGTCGCTATCCGAGCAGAAGTAGATGGTTTCGCCTCGGTAGGTGCTGTGCATCGCCGTCGCTTTGTCCACTTCCATTTCGCATACTGGGCAGATGGGGTGGTCTGGCGTGGAAACTGGCTTTTGCGCGAATGCAACGTTGGAGTTGGCATCCTTCCAACCTTGGCCTTGGTATTCCAACGCAGTCGCCGTTTCTTCCGCTAGTGCACGCCCGAAGTAGCGCTCAACGACATGCAATGCGAGATCAATGCCCGAGGTGAGCCCGCCAGCAGTAGCAACCCCGTCGGCGTCTACATAGCGAGCGCCGCGTTGCACTTTGACTTCAGGAAATGTTGCTGCGAACAATGCATAGCCGTTGTGGTGAGAGGTGGCTCTTTTGCCATTGAGTAAGCCTGCATGGCCGAGCACGAAGGCGCCGTTACAAACCGACATCGTGAGGTCGGTCGCAGGTGCCGCCTTTTGCAACCACGCGATTTCGGCGGCGGATGGGTCCAGCTCTTGAGCTGGCACAACGATCACTTTAGGTGCCGGCGCATTCGCAAATGTATAGTCTGGCACGATGGTCATGCCGCCTGACACTTTAAGCGGAGCAGCGGTTTCGGCCACTGTGTACAACTGAAACGCAGGGCCTTCATAACCAGGAGGGAAGACGTATTCAAACACGCCCCACGGTCCTGCGAAATCCACAACTTCGGCGCCAGCGGTAAGCACAAACGCAACTGGAATTCGTTCCGGAGGTTTGGGCGCTGGTAACTTAGCTACCGGTGGTGGTTCCGTTTTCGGTTGGACCGCTGCGGTTGGCGCGCTCGGCGCTGCCGTGCTCGGGGCTGCCGTGCTTGGTGCGGAGTTTTTCGATTTGCAGCTGGCGAACGCAGCCATGAGACAAACGATTGCAATACGGCAGCGGCTCATGGTCATGGCGTAGACTTGTTTGCCTGCCGAGCACAACCGAAAACAAAATGCCGGGCTTGTTTTGTTGTCGCACAAGTGCGGCGAACTGTCACAGCTGGTTGCGATCGTCTACAAGCCCAGCAAGCGTTGGGCATTGTCGTGCAACACCGCGCGGCGCAAGGCGTCCTTGCCGTCGGTGAGTATCAGCGTGCGAGCCAGCGTCAGGCTCTGATGATAGAACGGCCAATCGGTGCCGTACATGATGCGCTCGTGTGGCACATGTTCGAAAACTTGCCGCATGCCGTCGAGGCCTAGGCACGACAAGTCGTACCAAGCGTTGGGGTGTTTGTCCGCAAACCGGACAGCCTGGTCAACTTGCATGGCGCCGCAATGGCCGAGAATAAATGTGGTATCGGGAAACTCGCTGAGCACCTTTTCATAGCGATACACTTGGCTGCGGTCTTGCGCCGCCTTGGGCTCGATGCCGGCCGGGCCGCAGTGAAACAAGATCGGTAAGCCATGTGCACCGCAGCGGCCGCACAAGTGCACCGTCTTAGGATGATCAGGCGCAATGAATTGGCCGTTGGGATGCAGCTTGATGCCGCGTGCGCCGCCGGCTTTTTGTGCAGCGAGTTTGCCGTCGACGTCTTTCGCTTTGGGGTGTACCGAGCCGAATGGCAAGATGCGTGGGAACTGTTTGCCGACGCGCAGCGCGACGGCGGCGTTGGATGCGCCCCAGCTCATGTCGTACGGCAGCAACACAGCTTGGGTAATGCCAAGCAGATCCATGTCACGCAGCAGATTAGGCGCGGTGTGTGTCGTGCGCATGCCGCGACCGGTGAGCGTTAATAGCGAAACGTCGAACTTGAGCCGGCGCAGCGATTTCTCGTCGAAGTTGCGATTGGCATACACCTCGAGATCGAACGGGCGATCGGTTGGCAGATAATGCTTTATCGTTGGTGTTGCTTTGAACACGTCGACTTTGAGTTTGACGAAGTTCGTCATCGCCACGTGCGTGTGGATATCGATCACCGGCCCCACCGCAGCATTGGCACGCAGCTCGCCGTCGACCACCGAAAACCAAGGCAGTCGCGCCAGATCGAGCACGCTGTCAAACTTGGTTGGAAACGTCGTCACGCCAGCGATTGTAACGCTAACGCAGCAGCGCCGAAACGTTGGGCTTGGCCGTTCGCAGCGTCGGCGGAATATATCGGGCTAGCTAAGCAGCAGCTGCCACGCGATACCAAGGCCGGCACACAAAGCGAGCATCTTGATCGTGCCAAGGTGAAAGCGCAGAGTGGCGACGAGTGCGACGGCGGTGATGGCGAGGGCCGGCCAGTGCACGGATGTGATGTCGGGCAGCAGGAGGTGCACTGGGCCGAAGCTGTGAGGATGAACGACCTTAAAGATGGTTGCGATGCCAAACCACAAGGCGAGATTAGCGATTACGCCGACGACAGCCGCCGTGATGCACGACATGGCGCCGTGGAGTGCGCGATTGTCGCGCAAGCGTTCGATGTACGGAGCGCCGAGGAAGATCCACAAAAAGCACGGCACGAAGGTGACCCACACGGTGATCGCCGAACCGAGTAAGCCGGCGACGATCGGCGGCAGACCGCCGGGATGGCGGTAAGCGCCTACGTACGCGATGAACTGCACCACCATGATGAGAGGGCCGGGCGTTGTTTCGGCGAGGCCAAGTCCGACCAGCATTTCGTTGGGCGCAAGCCAATGCAAGCTCACGGCGCGTTGCGCGATGTAGGACAACACAGCGTAGGCACCGCCGAAGGTGACAACGGCGGTCTTGCTGAAGAACGTCGCTTGCGCGAAGTACACATTGTGGGTGTCGCTGATCGCTGCGACGAGTGCAAACGGCAAGGCCCAGGCTGCGAGGCCAATGGCGAGTGCGGTCAACGCGCGTCGTGTATGCGGCGTGGTGTGTTCGAGTTCGCCACGCGCGGCCATGGCGTCGACGACGGTGCTGGCTTGCGCGGTTGCCGTGGGCGCTGGTGGGGCCGGTAGCCATTGAGGGAGAAAGCGGGTTGCAGCAAAGCCCAGCAGCGCGGCTGCAGCAATGATAATCGGGAACGCGATGTTCAATGCGAACAGTGCAACAAACGCTGCTACTGCGATGGCGATATGAAAATTGCCTTTAAGCGCGCGTTTGGCAATGCGCACAATTGCTTCGACAACCAGCGCGAGTACGGCAGCGCGCAAGCCAAAGAATGCACCGGCCACGACGCTGACATCACCAACCCCGACATACAGCATGCTGAGGCCAAGCATGGCAACGAAGCCAGGCAATACGAAGAGTGCGCCTGCGACTAAGCCGCCGAGCCGACGGTGTAACAGCCAGCCAATATAGATCGCCAACTGTTGCGCTTCGGGGCCGGGCAACAACATGCAGTAGTTAAGTGCGTGCAGAAAACGCGCTTCGTCGACCCAGCGCCGTTTTTCGACCAGCTCACGATGCATCAATGCGATTTGGCCGGCCGGGCCGCCAAAGCTAATCGCACCAATGCGCGCCCACACTCGCGCTGCTGCCCCGAAGGAGACGTTGGGCGGCGGCGTTGATGGATCGACGCTGCTATCGGCGCTGACGTTGCCGTGGGGAGGCATGAGCATAAGCGTGGTAACACGATCGCAGCGTGTTGCGGTTGTTAGCTTGCGACAACCTCATGCTGCTGGCGTGATTCGCTCCATCGCCGCAAAGCACGTTGCTTTGAATTTCGATATCGCCATGGTCGCCATTTGAAATCGTACCATGGTCAATAACCATGGTGAAAACACACGTGCCAAGCGCTGCGACTCCGCGCGAGTAGCCCAGTGCGGTTTCGCGTCGGTCCGCAAATCTAGAGCAGCGGTGCGAGTTGAGGACAAGATCAAACGACGTTGCGCAGGCGCCCCTGGAGCGCGCGTAACCGCCTCAGCGCCGCTTCCGTGCCCACGCGGTGAAGGCCATGCCTCCGAGATAGGGGCTCTGAGCCCTCGCGAGCTCGTCGGCGAGTCGGCCGTCAAGCGTGTCGACGTCGATCTCCTCGGCGGTGCTCACCCCACGCGCGACGATGCGAGGCAACATCATCCTCACGATTGAAGCCGTAAACTGTCGGAGTCCGGCCAGTTCGACGACCGCTTCTGCCCGAACCCCTTCGACGATGAGACCCGCAGACGCCAAGAGCGCTGGCAGCTCGAAGCCCATCCGAGTCGTCGCGCCTTCGCGGGCAACGGTGTCCCAGATCCAGCGATGCGCCTGTAGATGAAGCGGAAACAGGGCCGGCGGGGCGGGCGTCATGCTCCCGTCGGCTTCCTGAAAACCGACTATTCCGCCTGGAACAAGAACGCTGACGAGCGCACGAAGCGCCGCAGGGCGATCCGGAACGTACATTAGCACGCGCCTCCCGATGATGGCGTCGAAGGTCCCAAACTCCGGGGACAACGCGCCAACGTCGAGCACCGCAAAGCGCACGTTCGTGATGCCGAGGTCGCGCGCGCGACTTTTCGCAGCGTCGACCGCGGCTGCGTCGCAATCGATGCCTACGACCTCTGCACCATCGCCCAAGAGTCGGGCCGCCATCAGTGTCACGTCGCCGCGACCGCAGCCCACGTCGAGCACACATTGGCACTCAGCGAGGCGAATGTCGCGGAGGAGGCGCTCCGTTACGTCGTCTCGCGGTTCACCTGTCACCGTTACGGTCTTCCTCAGAGAATCGTCGCTTGCCATGCTCCCTTGTAGCCCGCGGGCCCAATGAGCTCAAGGGTGTTGCTGTACGTGTACTTGATCTGGTGACGGTGACGGTGACGGCTGTCGATTCATCACAAGTTCTGGTGTGATGTCAGCGATCTGCGACACAAGCGTGGCCCAACGGGATCCTCCCAGCAGCTAACGAGGGCGTAAGGTGGC
>JAKQOD010000059.1 GCA_029565465.1 Deltaproteobacteria bacterium | reverse complement strand
CAGTGACCCTGCCGCAGCCCCCACCTCCGACGCCGTCCCGCAGCCTCTCACCGCCACTGCCTCAGCTCAAGTCAGCGCCTCGCGCCGCGCCGATCTCGCAGCCTACGAAACCGACGCCGGCTCGCTGCTCGGCACTCCAATGTACATGTCGCCCGAACAGGTGGCCGGCGCCGCCCCCACCCCGTGCGCCGAAGTCTTCTCCGTCGGCGTGCTTGCCTACGAAATGGTCGCCGGCAAACCGCCGTACTCCGCAACTCACGTCGACCAACTGTTTACGCAAATTGCCGAGCTTCCGCCGCCGCCAATCGCGGGTACGCCTCCCACCGTGATGGCCGTGCTACATCGCGCATTAGCAAAGCAACCTGCCGGCCGCTACGCCACCATGCGGCAATTGCGCGACGCGGTGATCGCTGCGCGACGGCAACTGTTCACCCCGAAGCAGCGTCGGTGGCCGCTGATCGCTGCGTTGTCCGCGCTCGTGCTCTCGATCGCCATCGGCGGCACCTGGTGGTGGACCCATCGCCCCGTCGCGCTGCGACCCGGCGATGCTTACGTCCATCAAGCCCTCGAAGAATACGATGTGTTCTTCGGCGACAAAGCGTTGTCATCGCTGCGCTCAGCGCTCACTGCTGCGCCGCAACATCCGCGCGCCCTTGCATACATGATCCTCTTCGGTGGCGCGCCGAACCTCGATCGCGATGCTGCGCTTGCAACCGCGGAAGCGATTGTGACTAGCGTGCCCGCGCGCAGCAAAGATCGCGCGTTGCTCGAAACTGCAATCGCACTCAATCGCCGTGGCCCGCTCGCTGCGCTCGAAGCGTTGCGTGCGGTTGGTGCGCCAGCCGACCGCGAACTGAAATTCTGGGCAGCCGAGTTGCAAATGCGCAGCGGTGATTACTCCGGTGCGCAAACTGCGTACGCCGAGCTGCTCACCAGCAACGCAACCCAATTTCGCGGCCGCATCTATGATCACTACTCGGCGGTGTTGCTGTATTTCGACAAACCGCAACAAGCTGTGCAGATCGGCAAATTGTATCGCGAGGCGTTTCCCGCCGAAGCCGATGCGGTTGGCGTGTACGCAACCACGCTTGCTGTCGCAGGCCAGTTCTCTGACGCTGCGTTGGCCGCGGACGAAGCGCGCCGCCTCAACGAAGGCGAAGACACCTTGGCTGGGCTCGGGAAGGTGTATGCCTTGCAAGGCGATCTCGGCAAAGCGCGCGATCTGTATCGCAAGTCGATGGTGCGAGCGCGCGATGCGCGGCGACCGATTCGCCGGGCTGCACTTGCACTGTTGCAGTGGGTCGACGGCGACGCAGCCGGCGCAATCGAAACCGTCGCGCCATGTCTCGATGGTGGCGAAGATTCAGAAATTCGGCAACGCGCTGCGTGTTTGTTCGTCGCTGGCATCGTCAATCGCAGCAATGCTGAAGCCGCGGCGCAGCAGCTCGAAGAACTCGCGCGCGATGCAACCCAAGCGCAGCCAGCCTATGGCGATCCGCGCGTGCTCGCCGATTTGTTACGTGCCTATGCCACGTTTACTGGCAACGGTTGTTTGTTGCCAAAAGGCGCTGCAGTTGCGAACCCGGCCACGCTCGACGCTGCCACGCGCGCAACGTTGCGCCGCGTGTACGAGGCGCCGTTCGATTTTTACGTCGCCTATCACGTGCCGCTGCTAGCCACTTGGCAAGCCTGCGAAGCCGCCGCGCTCGACGCTGCCACCGGCGATCGCACCGCAGCCACAAATCGCCTCCGCGACATCGCCAACCGCGCGCCTGGCCGCTTTTGGATCGAGCGCACGCTGGCGCAGTAACGTTTTGTTACCAAACTAACTGCGGTGAGGCCCGTCGTGCATCGCTTCGACCTAGCGTGATAGATTCATTGAGTGGAACGCGCCGGTGTAGCTTGGTCAATGAGGTCACCATGATGTGCCGACGATGGATACTACTTGGTTGTTCAATGGGGTTAAGCGCATGTTCCAGCGGCGACAACTTCAACGAATGTACCACCGTGAAGCGAATCGACGTGGCAACCGAAGGCTTGTCGCCTTGCCTGCTGGCGCGTGACTTGCTGACAGAATCATCGTCGACATTGCTGGTCTCGCAAGTCGCGCTAGATCGTTACCGCACCCGATTGGAGCGAGCGTTGGCCGCTGAGCCAGCGCTCGCGAAAGTAAATAGCCGGGTCGATTGGACGATGTTCGCTGATCAGCTGGCGACCAAAGAGCCAGCTTTGAGCGCGGCCTGGCAAATCGGAAATCTCAGCAACGACAATTCGGAGCTCGCGGCTGCGTTGCAAAAGGTTGACGCAAGGTTGCTGCAGTTCGACGGCGAGACGGCGCCGATGTCCTGGCGGATTCGCATCGACTATCCACGCTTGTTCAGTCCACGGCTGCTGGATGCCGAGCTCCAAAAATATGGTGTTGAGTTTGTAAAGGATACATACACGCCAGCCGTGCCAGCGGTGCAGTTTCGATGGCCAGATGGCGCTCCATCGGATGGAGCTGACGATGCAACCGTCGAGATAGACGCGTGGATCTTGATGGAGACTACGGGCTTTGGGCCAGCGGGGCCGAGGGGCCCAAGCCGCAAGCTGCGAGCGGTGGTTTCGTCGACTATGGCGACTGTCTACGATCTCGGCGGTGATCCGTTTCCTAACGGAGTATCGATACTCTCGTCCGAAACGAAGCCTTGGCCGTAGCCTTACAACTCTGCAGCTGCGCGCGCTGCAGCAAACCGCGCGGTGCGTTTGGCGACGACGGGATTGTTGGCGAACTTGCTGCGAATTTTCTTCAGGGTAGCAACGCGATCGCTAGCCTTAGGGTGGGTTGCCGAAAAGCCGCCGCTGCCAGTGCTTTGTTGTTTTTGCAAGCGATCGAGGTAGGCCACAAATGCGTCGGTGTTGTAGCCCGCACGCGCCATGATCTCCATGCCAACCGCATCGGCTTCGAACTCGGTGTCGCGCGAATAACCTTTAACCAACATGCTGTCGAGCATGTCGTCCATGGCGCCGTCGAACGCTTGGGCTAAGCCGCCGAGCGCTTGTTGATCGAGTTCGACCGACGAGCTGAGCGCTTCTTTGTACACACTTGAAATGCGCGACTTTTTGATCGAGCCCAACGCATGGCCACGGCGCACGTGGGCAATTTCGTGCGCAAGCACCGCTGCGAGTTCATCTTCGTTGTTGGCGAGTTGCAACGCGCCGCGCGTGATGAAGACATAACCGCCCGGTGCAGCGAACGCGTTGACCAGGCTGTCATCGAGGATGACGAAGTGCCACCCCGCGATCGGGGAAGGGCGATCGCCACTGTGTTGCACCTCGAGCGCTGCGTTGGCCAACACGGCACCGACGGCGTTGACATACAACGTAAACCCTTTGAGCTGGCCTTCGGCCCAACCGTCTTTGTCGAGGTACGCGTAGTTGTTGCGCGCCAAAATGTTGGTGCCGACCGAACGTCCGACGAAGTATTCGTTCTCCGGCGTGAGGTCTTTTTTGGCTTCCATGTAGCCTTGCACGCCTTTGATCAACGTATCAGGTGTGAGGTTGAGTTTGCAGCTGCCGGCGGTGGTTGCGGTGACGACGCCCAACGCGAGTGGCACCAACGCTTGTTTCATTGTGGCGCGCATTATTTGCCTGCCTTTGGTTTTGCAGGCTTCACGGGCTTCACAGGCTGCGGCGCTGGTTCCGCCACCGCAGCATTTGGATCTGCGCCCACTAAGCCACCTTCATTGATAAACGCTTCCAACTCGGCTGGATCGATCGATGCGCCTTCAACGCCATCAACATGTGCGAAATCCAAGTTTGGATTTTTCTGGCGATATTGGCTTTCAACTTGCGGTGTGAAACCGCGGCCCGCCAATTCGATTTCATCGTTGCTAGCGGTGCCGCTGCCCGTGCCGCCGGGTTTTGACGACAACCCAACCGCGCGATTTTCAACGTTGGTACGATGAATCCAACCGGTGACTTTGCCTTTTACGGAGAACCAATCGCCTTGGGTGGCAACCACTTTGAGCTGCTCGCCGCGCGAGACATTGCCAGCGACTGCGCCGATGAACTTTGCGGCTTTCATCACTTTCGCCGTGAGGACACGCACCGTCACCGTGCTGCCGATTTTCACAGTAGGTGTGCCTGCCACTGCCACGGATGTCGCGGTTGTGGCGCCGGCGACGGCAGTTGCGATGCCCGCAAGCAGCAGCGTTGCACGCAGCCGATGCCGTAAGTTGCTGTGGCGACTCCGAGATTTGTTCGTACTCATCTTATTTCTCCGTCATGCGCCAAACGCCGTCCCATGAACCATTATCGTTCGCGGTCGGCGGATGCTCTATGAAATGCAAACAGCGATCCACATAAATTTTGGCAGTTGGATCATCGGTAATTCTAGCAAACGCTGCCTGGGCTGCAGCAAAATCGCCTTGGCGATACAAGGTCAGTGCTGCGGTGAACGCTTCGGCGGTCTGCAACGCGGTCGTGGTGGTGGCGCCTTTGTTGTCGAGTACTTCAAACACGCGCACCGGCTGCTCTTTGCCTTTGACCGCAACCAGGTCAAGTTCGCGTACATCGAACGCATCGCCGACCAACGCGTAGGTGGATTCGCTGATCATCAAATACGTGCCATACGCTTTGTTGGCACCTTCGAGGCGCGATGCCAAGTTCACCATGTCGCCCATCACGGTGTAGTTGTACTTGTGTTTGCTGCCCATGTTGCCGACGACAGCGTCGCCGGAATTGATGCCTGCGCGCGCGTAGATCTCGTAGCCAAAACGCGCTTTCCAGACGGGGCGCAACTCATCGCAGCGTTTGCGCATGGCGAGGGCGCACGCCACCGCATGCTGCGGGTGTAATGGATCGTCGACGGGCGCGCCCCAAAATGCCATCACGGCATCACCGATATACTTATCGATGACCCCGCCGTGCGCCAACACGATGTCGGTCATGTTGGTGAGATAGTCATTGAGCAGCGCCACCAGCATCTCAGGCGACAAGCCTTCCGAGATCGTGGTGAAGCCGGCGATGTCGGAGAAGTACACGCTCATCGGCCGGCGGCGGCCCCATTCGAGTGACAAGTGTTCCGGGTGGTCGAGCAGCTCTTGCACCAGCGCTTTCGACGTGTAACGGCCGAGCGCTTCCGTTGCAAACCGCCGGTTTTGTCGCTCTTGCGCCGACAACGTGAGCAACGTCGCAAACGCGGTGATCACCATTGCGCCGAATGGTACGGCCAAGCTGAGCCAGAGATCGTGATGCACCAATAACCATGTTGCCAACGCCCAGTAACACCACAAAGCGACGATCAGCAGCACGGCGACCGCGGCCAGCATGGTGCCGATGTGGCGAATCACCATCCACAACAAGCCAATCAAACCTGCGACCACGACACAGCACAGCAACGTGATCAAGGCGTCGCGCAGCGGCGATGCGCGGAGGATGAACCGACCGGATTCCAAATTGTCGAGTACGTTGGCGTTGATCGCTGCACCCAAGTGCGAACGTTCGATCGGTGTGGCGCGCAAGTCGCGCAGGCCGTGCGCCGTTGCTGACACGATGACATATTTGTCTTTGAACGCATCGGCTGGCAGCGCGGATGGTTTGCCTTCTTCGATCAGCGATTGGGATCGCAGCACTTCATACGCGCCAAAACAGGTGAGTTTGGTTTGCGGAATCCAGCGTACCGTGACGGCGCCATCGTCGTCGAAAGGAACCCGCTTGGCGCCGAGTACGAGCGTGTGACCATCCATTGCGACGTTGTCGTTGGGATGCGCGACCAAGTAAGCCGCGAGCGCTAGCGACGGAAACCAGTGGCCGTTGTGCTGCACCAAAAGTTTGTGGTGCCGAAACACGCCGTCGAGATCATTGGCTTGGTGCACATGGCCAACCCGGGTGGCTGCGGTTGCCAGCACGCCAAGCGGCGGATCCATGCTGTGCCAAAGGGGAATATTGCTAGTGGTGCTCGACATCGGCAAGCCATACTTGGCGACCACGGCATCAGCGATACGGAATTCGGCGGCAAGGTCCAGCGCACTCAGCTCGCGAATTGTTGGTTCTTTGGGTGGCGCTGGCTCCGGCGGCGCTGCTTCGTCTGACGCTGGAGGTGCAGTCTCAAACAATGCACCCGCCGTGTCCGGGCGTGAAATACGTTGCCACGTCGCCACCACTTCGTCGCGTGTCGGCAGGCCGCCATACCAAATCGCAAACTGGCCAGCGTCGGGGACCACAAACGTGCGGACGTTCCAACTCTGCAATTGCAGGCCCAGCGTGTGGGCTTGCTCAACCGTGGCAACCCGGCGCAGCAACGCCGCCCACGGCCCCGTTGCACGTTCGTTGACCAAGGCATCTTTGGTAAGTGCCAATCCAATGACCGAGTGTTTGCTAGCGGTTAGGGCCCGGCCAAACTCGGCTGCATCGTCGACGGAATATTGGCCACGATCTTGAAACACAAAGTCGAACACCACGGCTTTGGCGCCGGCATTTTGCAAGTACGTGGTGAGGTAGCCAAACAGCGCACGTGGCCACGGCCAAGCGATGTCCATATTGCGCTCGACGTTGTCGATGTCGAGTTCCGACACGTGTACCAGCACGATGTCCTGACGCGGTGCGCTAGCTAGCGCGGCTTTACGCACGCGGATATCGTAGGTCCACCATTCGCCACGCTCGGTGAATGCTGGTCGGAGATACACAACGGTAGCAGCCAAGCCCCCGATGATAACGCCAAGCAGGATGCCTACCAGCCAAGCTTTTTGCCCAACGTTGCGCCGCTTGCCATTTCGCCGCTCCACATGCGCAGCCTAACACAGCCGGCGTAGGGCTGGCGTTCACAGGTGCAGGCACAAAGTCCGTTGAGAAGCAGTCAAAAAAGACTAACCGCATTCGAATTAAGATATATTTTGACTATCGGGAGGGACCGCTAAGGTCTCAAGTTACGCACGCGTGCTCACTAAAGGACGGCTCATGAAATCGCCAGTTTTTGCAGGAATCCTTCTTTCCACCGTTGCTGCTGCAGGGTGCGGCAGCGACACCAACACCACGGTTGACGGTCGGCCGATTCGTCCCGACGCCCTTGTGGTTGATGCAGCGGCGCCCGACGCACCGGGGCCAACGTTTGGCGCAACGATTTCGCTGTTGGAGGCTTCGGTGCTCAATCCGGGGCAGAGTGGTACCGCGTTTGGCCAAGGGCCATCGTTCTCGGCGGTATTCAATGATGTAACCGCGCTTGGCGCGCCGGTGTACGAAGAAATTCCTGGTTCAACGTTGGGCTGCAAAGCGTGGAACTTATCGGCCGCAACCACGGTTGCTTCATTGGTTGGCGTTGATGAAGGGCCACTTGCCATCACCACCACCGGCACCGCACCGGCGCTTCCGCCCGGGTGCGGCTACAGCGCTCCAACGGGCTACGTTTGTCCGGATATGACAACCGCGAACATGGGTGGAACGATTGGGCCAGGGCCTCAGCCAGGCCTTGCAACGTTGACGGATCCTGACAACACGTTTAACTCGGGCAACGTACTGGGCCGTTACGTCAAGATCACCGGTGCTGCCATGCCTAGCAACAATGGCGCATTTCCAATCGTTGCGCTTGGTAGTGCCAACACCATCGTGTACGCAAATCCCGGGTTCGTTGCTGAAACTTTGCCAGGCGCTGCCGTGCACGTGAACGTGGCAGCCGTCGGTCCAATTCCAAGCGTGCCCGATCCGGGCTTCCTCGCCGACGACGCTGGCATCACGATCGCTCATGCGGCCAGCACGCATATTCCAGCGTTCTCGGCTACTACGTCAACGAAGGGCGTCGGTGACGACTTCGTTTTGGAGACGGCGGAGCTGAATAAACTCAATGCTGTGCCGCTCGACGGTTCAGCATTTACCATCACGTGCACCGCTGCCAACTGCCCAGCCGGTTCGGCGATTGCCAACGTGTTGCAAATCACCACCACGGATTCGACCACACTGCCGTCGCCATTTTCGTTCCCGCCACCGACCACGTCGTCGGTCCGCATTCAGTGTGGTGGCCTCAGCGGCGCAAGCGCTGGCGGCTCGATCACGGTGCCAGCAGAAGCCATGGCGTTGCTCAAAAATGCCACGGGCATCACGCGGATCCGCGCTTCGTTCTCGCGGGTTGACTTGATGATGGGCAATCAGCCAGCCACGGTCTCGCTGCTTGCTGGCCACACGGTACTTGGCTTCACCAATCCAGTGACGCTGCGCTAACTAGTTGCCCACAACGTTCCAAAAAACGCTGTCGTACAACATCTTGATTCTACATAGCATTGGTCGTAGCCTGCGGTCGGTTTTGCTTGCGCGGTATCCGTGCGCACTCGTGATGGGTTGAGAATCCTTAGCAGAAGGCATCGCGATGCTCGCGCTTGAATCGTTGGTTACCGGAATTTCGCTGATTGGCATCGAACCAACGTTGGTCGTCACCATTGTGACGGTCGTTCCCATGGGCGACGGCGCGGTTCAGTTGATATACAAAACCTCCGAGGGCGTGCTTAAAGACCGGCTGATCACACGCAGTGACGAAGCCAGTATCAGTCTCGCCACAATCGAGCAGCCTTGGGCCTTTGATGGCAACGGCGAAGATTTTAAACTAGCCGTTGAAGCCAAACGCATTGATCTGGCTTTCCTGTTTGACCCGATGATGGCAGTCCATACGTCAAACGTTGAGCCGCTGCCTCATCAGATTACAGCAGTGTATGAATCGTTACTACCGCGGCAACCGCTACGGTTTGTGCTGGCCGATGACCCAGGCGCTGGCAAAACCATTATGGCTGGCTTGTATATCCGCGAGCTGCTCATGCGCGCGGATGCCCGACGTATCCTTATCGTTGCGCCAGGCAGCTTGGTCGAACAGTGGCGCGATGAGCTGTTCGAGAAATTTGGGCTGGATTTCCGGGTCTTTTCCAAAGATCTGGAAAATTCATCGCCATCCGGCAATCCGTTCGAAGCCCACGACTTTCTCATTGTTCGCTTGGATCAAATGTCGCGCAGCGAAGACGCGCAGGAAAAGCTGTGTCTTGCTGGTTGGGATTTGGTCGTCTTTGATGAAGCTCATAAACTCTCGGCTCACTTCCTCGGTAAAGACATCAAACGCACCAAGCGATTCAATTTTGCTGAAAAAATCGGCCATCACGCGCGTCACTTACTGCTGATGACGGCCACTCCTCACAACGGCAAAGAAGAAGACTTCCAATTGTTTTTGTCGTTGCTCGATTCCGATCGGTTTTATGGCAAGTTTCGCGATGGCGTGCACCAAGCCGATTGTTCCGACCTGATGCGGCGTATGGTGAAAGAAGAGATGGTCAAGTTTGACCAGACTCCACTATTCCCCGAGCGCAAGGCTTATACGGTCAACTATCAGTTGTCCGATATCGAAGACGATTTGTATCAGGCTGTCACCAACTACGTTCGAACGGAAATGGGCAAAGCCGATCAGCTCGACGGTGCCCGCAAAGGCTCGGTAGGCTTTGCGCTTGCGGCATTGCAACGGCGCTTAGCGTCGAGTCCAGAAGCCATTTTTCAATCACTTAAACGTCGCAAAGAACGCCTTCAGCGTCGGGTTATCGATGAAAAAGCAGGCGCGCGCACCAAGCTTCTCGCTGAAACGTTGCTCGATATGCCTGACGATGACGACGACTTGACAGCTGAAGAACAAGAAGGCTTAGAAGAATCATTGGTTGATCAAGCTTCCGCAGCGCGTACGGTTGCCGAACTTGAAGCCGAAATCATCATCCTGCAAGGCCTAGAAAAACAGGCGCGCGATGTTGTCGCCTCGGGGCGCGATCGCAAATGGGAACAACTGTCCAGCATTTTGCAGAACAGTCCCGAGATGCGTGATGCCACAGGTAAGCAACGCAAGATCATCATTTTCTCGGAGCATCGCGACACGCTTAACTACCTGCAAGCTAAGATTACCGGGGTGCTCGGCAATGCCGATGCCATAGTGACGATTCACGGTGGCACCGCCCGTGATGACCGCCGACGCGTGCAAGGGTTGTTTCGCTCTGACCCCGACGTACGTGTCTTGATTGCCACCGACGCTGCTGGCGAAGGTGTGAATCTGCAAAACGCCAACCTAATGGTCAACTACGATTTGCCATGGAATCCGAATCGTTTGGAGCAGCGCTTCGGTCGAATTCATCGTATCGGTCAGCAACAAGTTTGCCATCTGTGGAATCTAGTCGCCAAAGAAACTCGTGAAGGCGACGTGTTTCACCGCTTGCTCGAAAAACTTGCAATTGAAAGTGTGGCCCTCAAAGGCCGCGTGTTTGATATCTTAGGCGAAGTATTCGAAGGCACCTCCCTCAAAGAACTGCTGATGCAAGCCGTGCGCTATGGCGATCAGCCAGAAGTCCAAGCGCGGCTACGTCAACGGGTCGACAATGCGTTCGATCGCGATCACCTGCGCGGTATTCTCAATCGCAACGCCCTAGCGCAAGAAAGTATGAGTGCAGAGCGCTTGTTCGCAGTGAAAGAAGAAATGGAAAAGGCCGAAGCGCGACGCTTGCAGCCTTATTTTGTTCGTTCATTCTTTGTTAAAGCTTTCGAATCGCTCGGCGGCACGATGCATCCGCGCGAAGCGGACCGTTTTGAAGTGACTCACGTGCCGGCCTCGATTCGTGAACGGGACCGCGTACTGGTCGGCCGCAATCGCCGCGAGCTCGCGCCCGTGCTTAAACGCTACGAACGAGTTTGCTTTACGCGCGAAGCAGTTCGCCCACTGGACAAGATCGACGCTCCGTTTGCGCAGATGTTGCATCCCGGGCATCCATTGATGTTGGCAGTCAGCGATATCGTGCTGGAAAAACATGGCACATTGATGCGCCGGGGCGCAGTGTTGGTGGATCCGGCGGATGACGGTGTAGAGCCGCGCTTGTTGTTTTTGCTTTCGCATGAAATCAAGTCGGGCAACGATCAGGTGTTGTCCAAGCGGTTGCAGTTTGTGCGGATTGCTCCTGATGGCAGCGCGGCCTTTGCGGGTTGGGCGCCGCATCTCGATCTTGCACCGCTCGACGACGCCGACCGGCCATTGTTGCAATCGCTGTTGACCTCGTCGTGGATTTCTGCAGATCAAGAACAACGGGCGTTGGTCTTGGCCGCAACCACGCTGGTCCCTGAGCATTATCGCGAGGTGGCCGATCGCCGCATCGCCCATGTTGACAAAACGCTGGCGGCCGTCCATGAGCGACTCACCAATGAAATCAATTTTTGGTCAGATCGCTGGTTGAAACTTAAAGAAGATGGCGAAGCCGGCAAAGACATCAGGCTCAACCTAGAGAACGCGCGGCGCACAATCGCAGACCTTGAAAGCCGACTTGAAAATCGACGCAAAGAGCTCATGTCGATGCGTCACGTGGCATCGGCAACGCCGGTTGTCGTCGGTGGTGCGCTGGTGGTCTCCGCCGGGTTGCTAAGGCAACTGCGTGACCAAATGGTGCCAACGGAACACGATCTTTTTTCAGCCGACGCGGCCGCTCGCAAACGCATCGAGATGCTGGCGATGAACGCGGTCCGTAAAGCTGAAGAATCTGCGGGTTGCATCGTGGTCGACGTATCGGCTCAGAAATGCGGGTGGGACCTCACATCGTATCCTCCTCCGGTCAATGGCGTGCAGCCGCTGGTCCGCCATATTGAAGTCAAAGGCCGCGTACTTGGCGCGTCTACCGTGACGATTACCCGCAATGAAATTTTGTATGCGCTCAACCAGGCCGACAAATTCATTTTGGCGATCGTCTTGGTCGGCGACAATGACGAGCTACACGGTCCGCATTACATCCGCAAGCCATTCGAAACGGAGCCAGGCTGGGGCGTTGCATCGAGCAACTACGCGCTTGATGCACTACTGCAAAAGGCGTCAACATCACTATGAGCGACAAGCCGCTACAAGAAGCTGCCGCGCTGCAGGCCACTGAATTTCTGCTGTTTCAGGCAGCCGACGGCGAGCCGCAGGTTGAAGTTCGCGTTGTCGGCGATTCGGTGTGGCTTTCGCTCAATCAGCTCGGCGAGTTGTTTGGCCGTGACAAATCGGTCATGTCTCGCCATATCAAAAACGTTTTTGACGAAGGCGAATTATCGCGCGATTCAGTTGTTGCACAATTTGCAACAACTGCCGCGGACGGAAAGTCTTATAAAGTCGAGTACTTCAATCTCGATATGATCATCTCGGTTGGTTACCGCGTCAATTCGCAACGCGGCACCCAATTTCGCATCTGGGCAACTCAGCGCCTACGTGAATACCTCATCAAGGGATTCACGATGGATGACGCGCGGCTCAAGCGTAATGGTGGCGGCAACTACTTTGACGAATTGCTCGCACGCATTCGCGACATTCGTTCGTCGGAAAAAGTCTTTTGGAAAAAGGTGTTGGAAATTTACGCCACCAGCATCGACTACGATGCGAGCAGCGCGGCTTCGCAAATGTTTTTCAAAACTGTGCAAAATAAGATGCATTGGGCTGCTCATGGGCACACGGCTGCTGAAATTATTGCGCAACGGGCGAATGCGGCGGCGCCCAACATGGGGCTGACATCGTGGACTGGGCCGGTGCCGCGTAAAGCTGATGTCGCAATTGCCAAAAACTATTTGTCTGCTGCGGAGCTCGAAGCGCTCAATCGTATCGTCAATGCTTATCTCGAATTCGCCGAGCTACAAGCCACCAGCCGGAAAGCCATGTACATGGTTGATTGGATCAGCAAGCTCGATGACTTTATCAAGCTAAGCGATCGCGACATTTTGCATCACGCTGGCAGCATTTCACACGATGCTGCCGTTGCGAAAGCACTTGACGAGTACCAGCATTTTTCTGGTCATCGCGCAGAGTTGCCAAGCGCCGTGGAAGCAGATTTCGACAAAGCGGTAAAAGCCGCAAATGCTTTGATTAAAGCTAGCCGCGAACCGGCATCCGTTGCGACTGCTACGAAAGCGCCAAGTAAGAGAAAGCGACCATGACCTACGTTGTTAAATCGCCGCGCAAGTTGATTGAAGTCGCGCTGCCGCTCGATGCGATCAATGCTGCATGTGCCAAAGAAAAGTCGATTCGCCACGGCCATCCAAGCACGTTGCACTTGTGGTGGGCTCGGCGGCCGTTAGCTGCGGCGCGGGCGGTGATCTTCGCGCAATTGGTCAATGACCCGGGTTTTCAACAAGGTGGCGGGTTTAAATACGGCAAGAACAAGAAAGACGCCGCTGAAGATCGGGCCCGGCTGTTCAAAATCATCGAAGAGTTGGTGTTGTGGGAAAACACTACCAATGAGGAAGTGCTGGAGCGCGCCCGGGTGGAGATTCGCCGATCGTGGCGTGAAGTGTGTGAACTAAACAAAGACCATCCTGCGGCCGCCACGCTGTTTAATCCTGACAAGATGCCTGGCTTGCATGATCCGTTTGCTGGCGGCGGTGCGATTCCGCTCGAAGCGCAACGGCTTGGGTTGGAAGCTTATGCATCGGACCTCAATCCAGTGGCGGTGTTGATCAACAAAGCGATGATCGAAATTCCGCCGAAGTTTGCAGGCTGCGTGCCCGTTGGCCGAGCCGTGGAAGCCAAAAAGGGCAAAATTCTAGCGTTGGCCGATGGTAACGCATGGCCTGGTGCCAGCGGCCTGGCCGAAGACGTCCGACGTTACGGTGCCTGGATGCGTGATGAAGCGCAAAAACGCATTGGTCATTTGTATCCCAAGGTGAAGATCACCGCGCAGATGGCAGCGACGCGACCAGACCTGTTGCCGTTAGTTGGCCAAGAGCTGACAGTGATCGCTTGGTTGTGGGCACGCACAGTGAAAAGTCCGAATCCGGCGTTTTCGCATGTGGCTGTGCCCTTGGCGTCGACGTTTGTGCTGTCGAGCAAAGCAGGCAAAGAGACGTACGTGCAGCCGATCGTTGAGGGTGATACCTATCGATTCAGCGTGGTGCGGGGTACGCCAACGCAGGATGCAATAGATGGGACCAAGTTGGGGCGAGGGGCAAATTTTCGATGTGTGGTGTCCGGCACGCCGATAGAGCCAGCTCATATTTATGCCGAAGCACTTGGGGGCCGCATGGGCTCACGCTTGATGGCGGTAGTAGCGGAAGGTGCTCGCGCTCGCGTTTATCTTGATCCAATTGATGAGATGGAAACGACAGCGGCGAGTGCGATGCCAACGTGGAAACCCGATGCAAAGATGCCTGAGAATCCTCGGTGGTTTTCACCGCCGTTGTACGGTTTGACAACGTTTGGTGATCTGTTCACGCCGCGGCAGCTAGTGGCACTGACGACATTCTCCGATTTGGTCGGTGAAGCGCGCGAACGCATTACCCGTGACGCGCTTGCGGCTGGCATGTCGGATGACGCTCGCGGTCTTGATCAAGGCGGCCTTGGTGCTAAAGCCTACGCCGATACGATTTCTACTTTTCTTGCTTTCGCCGTTAGTAAAGCAGCAGATCGTAACTCATCATTGTGCGTTTGGGAAAACGCCATGGATCGTTTGCGCGGAACATTCGGCCGCCAAGCACTCCCGATGACTTGGGATTATGTTGAAACCAATCCGTTTGCAGGTGCCGGTGGAGATATTTTCGGCACGGTGCAATCTCTTTGTGAAGTACTCGACAAATTTTCGATTCCTAGTTTTAGCGGAATGGCAATTCAAGCAGATGCACAAAGGCAGTCGATAAGCACAAGTAAATTCGTATCGACTGACCCGCCTTACTACGACAATATCGGATACGCAGATTTGTCGGACTTTTTTTATGTTTGGCTGCGCAGATCGCTGCGGTCGGTATTCGCCGCTACCTTTGCCAGTATGGCGGTGCCGAAGGCCGAAGAACTTGTTGCGACACCTCATCGTCATGGTTCCAAAGAAAAGGCCGAGACATTCTTTTTGGCTGGCATGACAGCCACAATGCAACAATTGGCGTTGCTGGCCCATCCTGCGGCGCCCGTTACCATTTACTACGCTTTTAAACAGGCCGATTCCAAGGAAGATGGAGGCACGTCTTCAACGGGATGGGAAACGTTTTTGGCAGCAGTTCATCGAGCTGGCTTCGCGCTTACCGGTACTTGGCCAATGCGATCCGAATTGGCGACGCGAGCGATAGGTCGAGGAAATAATGCACTTGCGTCAAGTATTGTATTGGTTTGCCGCCAACGCGCCGCAGATGCGAAGTCCGTTTCAAGGCGTGAATTTCAGCGCGAGTTAAATGGCACACTGCCCGAGGCCCTCGACGAAATGACTAACGGCTCCGGCGAAGGCGCAGCGCCCGTCGCTCCCGTCGATCTTTCGCAAGCGATCATTGGGCCGGGCATGGCGATCTTTTCCAAATACTCCGCTGTGCTCGAAGCCGATGGCACACCGATGACCGTGCGTACTGCGCTGCAACTAATCAATCGCTTCCTTGCCGAAGACGATTTCGACGCCGACACGCAATTCTGCCTGCGCTGGTTTGAGCAAAATAGCTGGAAGGCCGGCAAATTTGGCGATGCCGATACGTTGGCCCGTGCCAAAGGCACCAGCGTCGACGGCGTCAACGCTGCAGGCGTCGTCGAGTCGGGCCGCGGCGCCGTGCGCTTGCTGAAATGGTCAGAGTATCCAAGCGATTGGAATCCTAAAACGGATACCCGCAATCCAGTGTGGGAAACCCTGCATCACTTGATTCGCGCGTTGAAGCAAGACGGTGAATCTGGCGCTGGCGCCTTGCTCGCTGCCGTCAACAACAAAGCTGAACCGGCGCGCCAATTGGCGTATCGGTTGTACACGTTGTGCGAACGGCAAGGCTGGTCGGAAGATGCCCGTGCCTACAACGAGCTGATCACCAGTTGGCCCGGGATTGAAGCCGCCGCCGGCTCCGCTGCGAGCGAGCCAGCGCAAGTTGAACTGTTCGAATCTGCCACTGCCGCTGTTGCTGTAAAATCAAAGCCGTCGAAACGGAATCGAAAATCATGAAACCTTGGCGAGAAATAGCTGTTCCTCACCGCGACGTGCTTGAAGGTACGTTTCTACAATCGGAATTTGCTGCTGATATCTCCGCGGTTCGCGACGGTAACGCCATGCCCGAGTATCAAGATGCTGCTTCGTTTTTTGAACGTACCTACATTACCGAAGGCATGCGGCAGCTGATCATTCAAGTGGCGCAGCGCCTCAACGGCAAAGGTGGCGAACCCGTCATTCAATTGCAAACGGCATTCGGCGGTGGCAAAACCCACACCATGCTGGCGGTGTTTCACTTGGCAACTCGCAGCTGTCCGTTGGCAAACCTCGCTGGTGTTCCTGCCTTGCTCGATCATGCCGGGCTCATGGACGTTCCGAAGGCTAGGGTAGCGGTGCTCGATGGCAATGCTAATGGTCCAAGTCAGCCGTGGAAGCACGGCAAACAAACGATTCGCACGCTGTGGGGTGAGTTGGCATGGCAACTTGGGGGCGCCGATGCCTTTGCGATGGTCAAAGAGTCCGATGTTGCAGGTACATCGCCTGGTAAAAACGTACTCAAAGATTTGCTGCAAGCGCACGCACCATGCGTGATTTTGATCGATGAGCTAGTGGCATATGTTCGCCAGTTTCAAGAAGGTGCGACGCTGACCGGCGGCACGTTTGAAAGCAATCTGTCGTTCATTCAAGCGCTGACCGAGGCTGCCAAATTGGTGCCGACGGCCATCATTCTAGGTTCGCTGCCGGAATCTGAAGTCGAAGCCGGCAGCCAACGCGGTGTCGTCGCGCTGCGCACGTTAGAAAAAGCGTTTGGTCGCGTGCAGGCGCTTTGGAAACCCGTGGCCACTGAAGAAGCGTTTGAGATTGTTCGGCGACGGCTCTTTGAGCCAGTGCGCGATGAAAAAGCGCGCGCCGAAGTGTGTCGCGCGTTTGCTGCCGCCTATGCGGCTGAAGGCGCGAAACTGCCGACCGAAACTCATGAAGCGCACTACAGCGAACGCTTGCTGCAAGCCTACCCAATTCACCCCGAAGTGTTTGACCGCTTGTATGAAGACTGGACGACCATTGACGGCTTTCAGCGCACACGTGGCGTGCTTAAGTTAATGGCCAAAGCGATCCATCGACTGTGGCAAGACGACAATAAAGACCTGATGATCTTGCCAGGCAGCTTGCCGCTGTCCGACAGCGGCTCGCGCAACGAGCTAACCTACTATTTGACCGCAGGTTGGGATGCCGTTATCGAAAAAGATATCGACGGGGCACGGGCGGAAACCACCGAGCTAGAAAAGCGGGAACCACGTTTCGGCGCAATCCATGCAGCACGTCGGGTAGCGCGGACCTTGTTTTTAGGCACGGCGCCATCATCGATTGGCACGAAAGCTGGTACCAAAGGAATCGACCGTGGGCGCGTATTGCTCGGCTGTTTGCAGCCAGGGCAATCATCGTCGACATATTCCGATGCGCTCAATCGTCTTGTTGATCGGCTGCACTACCTCAATAGCACCGGTGACAAAGCCCAGGATGCAACACGGTTTTGGTTTGATACCCGGGCCAATCTTCGCCGCGAAATGGAAGATCGTAAACAACGCTTTGACGACCTGGCAGATGTTCGCGTGAAGTTGGCGGCGACACTCAAAAAACTTACCGGTGGCAATACATTTTTTGACGGCGTGCATGTGTTTACGCCGCACAGTGATGTGCCTGACGATGTATCACTTCGCTTGGTAGTGCTGTCGCCAGACGACTGGCACAGCACGAGCGAAAGTCGGCTGAGTTTTGAAAGCGTTACCCACTACGTGCGGAACAATGGCACCAAGCCGCGTCACCGCGCTAACCGGTTGATGTTTCTTGCCGCGGAGCAAGCCGCAGTTGGGCGCGCGAATGATTGCATTCGCACTGCGTTGGCGTGGGAATCGATCGTCGATGATGCCAAAGAGAGCCGGCTCAACATCGATCTATTGCAACAAAAGCAGGCAGAAAAGGAGCTGGCCTCGGCTGAGGCGGTGATTCCACGAGTTGCCCGTGAATGTTACAAGTGGTTGTTGTGCCCAGTGCAACATGCGGCAACCGACAACAAATCGACGATCGAGGCTTTTGCACTCAACACCGGCGGTTCGGGGTTGATCAACGAGATCGAACGAGTTTGCGGCGACAACGAACTGGTGATTGTTGCATGGTCGCCGATTCATCTGCGCGACAAACTGGCGGAGCTGTATTGGAAAGACGACAAGTCCGCCGCCAACGCGATGGCGTTTTGGGAAGACTCAACCAAATATCTGTATTTGCCGCGGCTTGCGACTCGCAAAATCCTGGAACAGGTCATCCACAAAGGCGCGGCTACTCGAGATTTCTTTGGTACTGCGTACGGCGAAGCTGAAGGTGTATATGCGGGCTTTAAGCTGGGTGATTCAAATATTCAGTTTGACAACACGTTGTTGCTTATCGAGCCTGCTGCTGCAGCGAAGTATGAAGCTGCCATTGCACCAGTGACACTGGGTAGCGATGGGGATGCTACGTCGTCCGACCTTGGGACTGTTGAGCCGGCGCGCAAAGGTTCAAAATCAAAATCACCGCCGCTTAGTAATGCCGCGCCAGTCGCCCCCCAAGCGGTCACTTTTTTCGGTGCGGTTGATGTCAAACCCGCGACTGCCAAAATGAGGCTGGTGCAAATCGCCGAGGAAATTATTGCCCAGCTCATCTCTGACCCGCAAGCCAACGTAACCGTTACCCTCGAAATCAAAGGTGAGTTTTCTCACGGGGTTTCTGATCAAATCAAACGTGCGGTATCGGAGAATGCCACCAACTTGGCATTCAAGAATAAGTCTTGGGAGTGACAACAAACGCTTGGCGCGCCCAAGCTAGATCCACGTAGCCGCCATCAGTGCTGCGAACCGCTGCGCAAGTTGCGGCCGTGTGGTGAACAGCATACTGAATTGTTGGCTGCACTGCGCAAACGTCGTCGGATCGATACTGTGCTCTGGAAATAACGTGGCTGGATTACCGCCGCGTTGCAAGCGCACCAGCACGCGGCAATAGTCGACCAGGTTGACCAATGGCAGCGTCGGGCACAGTGCTTCAAAGTCGACGGCTTCGATCGGATTCGGCATTGCCCAACGCCCGATCGTTGGGGGCGCAGCAGCAGCTTGTACTGCCGCCATGGCAGCGGCGGCAGCTTGCGCTGCGGCAGCTTGTTGCGCTGCAATTTGCGCTTGAATCTCAGCCTGCATGCGCGCTTGCATCTCCATCATTTCGGCTTGCTGCCGTCGAGCTTCTTCATGGGCCGCTGCAACTTGGCGCGCGACCTCGGCTTGTTGCGCTTCGCGTTGGGCCGCGCGGTCACGATCGCGTTGTGCGCGCTGTTGTTCTTCGCGCTCGCGTTCAGCCCGTTCTTCACGGCGGTTGGCAAACAGGGTCAACAAATCCGTCAGATTGCCGAGCATGCGTTTGAAGTCAGGGTCCAACATCCCATCGCGCTTCATTTCACCGACGAGCTGATGACCATATTGTTCGAACCGATCAACCGCATGGTGCAAACCAGGGGAACCGTCATGGGCCGATTCACTAAGCCGCCATTGGTTAAACATGTGATGGCCAAGCTGGCAAACGCCCACCATCGCCATAATCTGCTGGCGCGGCAAACGTTGCCGAATCAAGCCGAAGGCGGTTTCCGTCAACGACAACCAGTCATCATCGTCGGCTAGGTCGTGCGCTTCGGTGAGCACTTCTTGAATGCGTTCAAGATCGAGGCTGCCCCATAGTTGCAAGTGCGCTGCTGCGGATTCGCCGCCGGGCCGCTCGTCGCGCGACAGTTGATTGCGGCGTTCGAGCAAATCGTTACGCCAACCAGCAAAGGCGGTGTACAGCTCGGCGCGCTCGTTGGGGCGGCTGCAGAAGCGTTGCCACACCCAATCGACCAGCACTTCGCGCTCTGGCAAGTGGCGACTGTTATTGACGGCGAGGTGCAGGGCCGCCACCAGTTCTTCCCGCAGGGTGCAGCGTTCCCACAGCGCAACCACGTGGCTTAAGGTGCGGACGTCGGCGCCCGCTTTCTGGCGACGCGTGCGTGCGTCATGCACTTCGAGTAAGCGGCGCAGCAACACTTCAGCCATCGTCGGCTCACTGAGCCAGCGCTCGAACACAAACGCTGTGGTTGGATTGTTGCGCTCGGCCAACAATAGGTACTGGCTCAAGCCGTCGTGAAACCGAATGCTGCCAACCTCGTCGGCATTGATCGCGAGCAGCGAATCGGCAACCGCGGCCATCAACGCCTCGATACCGTCCGTGCTGGTGCGGCAGTTGGCATCGCTGGGGTCGCCTGCTATCCACGCCAAAAGTTCTAACCGCTCTTTGCACAGCACGAGCGTATCGGCCAAGGTCGTCGTCAAGGCATAACCGGCGATCCGCTTGATAGCTTCGGCGCTGTAGTAGTCGTTGCTACGGCGTCGCAGCAAGCGAAACGTAGCTAGATGTTCCTCGTCGGTCGCGGTGTCCATCGCGCGCAGCAGCGCGGGGAGTTGTTCCAAGGTTAGCCCGCCGCTGCGTTGGATATCATTGAGCAGCGTAAGCTTTTCAGCGCTGGTGCCATCAAGCATTACGCGCAAGATGCGCAACGAGCCAGCTTTGGCCAACCGGATCTGTGCTGCTCGCTTGGCGACCGGATCGTCGTCGGCGCAGGCCGCTTCTAAAATGCCTTCGTCGCCAAGGACTAACGCGCAGGCCAGTTGCGTGTAGCGATCGGAGTTGTGCAGCCCCGCTTGCAGCACCGTGCGGTAGCCGTCGATGTGGTCCGGGGTGCGGGCCGCAAGCACAGCTGCAGCGCGGGCTGCCCATGATTCAAGATGTAACGCCCGCTCGACGATGTGCCAAGCATCTTCGCGTTGGTAAGAGTGCGGCAGGCCACCCAACGCCGTCGTGCGCCACTCGAACTGTGCCAGGGCTGTTTCGATATCGAGGGCGCTGCCATCGCCCAGCAAGTGAATGGCGGGTGCTAGCTCAGCGCGTTGCGTGGCAACCCTGATAATCGCAAGTTCGCTGGCTTGCCGCAGCCATGGCCATGGCGCACTGTCGGCGATCGCACGGATGCGCACGATCGCTGGCGAGCGCGGCAGCGGCGCGACGATCGCCACAAGTGCATGGCAGGCTTCGAGTTCGCGGTCGCCGAAACGCGCAGCCGCAAGTTCGTCACGCAGTTGGCTTGTGACGGGCTCACTGACCAGCGTGCTGAGGTCGGTGATTAACTCATCAATCTGCTGCGCAGCGCGATGCACCACTGACCACCGTAGATGCAGCGCCGTCAGTTTGGCTTCATCCAACGCCGCGACCGCAAGTGGCAACGCGTGCGCCGGCGTATCGTCGGCAGCCAGCAGCCGCGCCACGCCGTAAAGTTCGGGCGCGATGGTGGCACAGCCACAGGTTCCGCAGACAATGCCAGGCAAGGTTAACTTGGTGCAGCTGGGGCAGCGGATGCTCATCACGCCAACGATATCGTGAAAGTCTCGCGAGCATTGAACGCGGCCTGCCAAATTAGCTAGGGCAGTAGAGCGCAGGGGCGCCATCGCAGCGTGTTAGCGTCGCTGCATGCTAAAAGCACCTGCACTCGTAAGGTTCTCGCCACCCTAGCCGAGACCAACACGCCGTACGAATTCACCTTGGTGGACTTCGCCAAAGGCGAACACAAAGCGGCTGCACACCTGGCGCGTCAGCCGTTTGGCCAAGTGCCTGCGATCAACGACGATGGTTTTGCACTATACGAATCGCGCGCCATCATTCGCTACATCAACGACAAAGCTGGCGGCAACCTGGTGCCAACCAACCCGCAACAGCGCGCATTGATGGATCAATGGATGAGCGTTGAAACCTCAAACTTCACGCCACACGCGATGAAGTTCGTCTATCATTACATTTTTGGTCGGCCGCACGGTGAAGATGTGCTGGCTGCAGCTGAAGCTGCGCTCAATGCGACACTGGCAGTGATGGAAAAACAATTCGCCACCACGCCGTATCTCACCGGCGCAGAGTTTACCCTCGCTGACATCTGCTACTTGCCGTACATGGAGTACGCCATGGCCACTCCTGCGAAATTGATTTTGTCGAAATACGACAACGTTATGGCCTGGTGGCAACGTTGCAGCGAACGTCCAAGCTGGCAAAAAACCGCTGGCCGAGGGTAGCGGCGGGCCGACGCGCCATCTTGTCGCTTGTGAAAAATCGTGAAGGGCGGACAATAGCCGCATGTTTGAAGCCGCCGAAGTGGGTCGGAGCGTTAACAAAGAAGATTACATTCGCGACGTCGCCGAGCTAAGGCCGCGGCTGCTCGACGCACAAATGGCGCTCCGCAATGCCGATTTTCCGTTGCTGATTATCATCGGCGGGGTCGACGGTGCAGGCAAAGGCGAAACAGTCAACACGCTGTTAGAATGGCTCGACCCGCGTTATGTTGAAACGTTTGCGCTGACCGCGCCGTCCGACGAAGAAGCGGAACGGCCGCCGTATTATCGATTCTGGAAAGCGCTGCCGCCGAAAGGCAAAATCGGCATTTTCTTTGGGGGCTGGCATACCGCGCCCATTGTGGAACGCGCGCAGCGGCACATTCGACGCGACGAATTCGAACGGCAACTCAATGAAGTTGCCGCGTTTGAACGACAGCTGGTGTCCGACGGCGCCGTGTTGCTGAAGTTCTGGATGCATCTGTCAAAAGACCGGCAGCGCAAGCGGCTGCGCAGCTTGGAAAAAGACAAACAGCAACGCTGGCGGGTGACGCCGGCTGATTGGGCGCACTTTGAAATGTATGATCGATTCGCAGAGGTGTCGGCTCACGCGTTGCGCCGAACCTCGACGGTGGAAGCGCCTTGGACCGTGCTCGAAGCGAGTTGTCGCCGATATCAGACGCTCACCGTTGGCCAGACCATTGAGCGCGCCATTCACCAACAGTTGTCGGCACGTGTCACGCAGCGCAACGCGACCGCCGAAGCGGCCGTGCAGGCGCCGGAGCCGCAAGCGTTGCCTCCGACGGTCGAGGCGGCAAATATCACGATTCTTTCCAGCCTCGATCTGAGCAAGGCATTGCCTGCAGATGAATACGACGATCGCATGCAGCAGGCGCAAGGCGACCTCAATCGTTTGGCGCGCAAGGCCGCCAAGCGCGGGGTCTCGACGGTGGTGGTGTTTGAAGGTGTCGACGCAGCCGGCAAAGGCGGCGCGATTCGCCGCATCACCAGTGCGTTGGATGCGCGGCAATATCGCATCGTGCCGGTGGCGGCACCAGACCAGGAAGAGCGGCGATATCCGTATCTCTGGCGATTCTGGCGCCGGCTTGGGCGTGGTGGCACGTTCACCATTTTTGATCGCTCATGGTACGGCCGGGTGTTGGTCGAACGCGTTGAAGGCTTTTGCAGCGTTGCCGATTGGCAGCGCGCGTACGCTGAGATCAACGATTTTGAAGAGCAGTTGACGCGCCGCAAGACCGTGTTGGTCAAGCTCTGGTTGCACATCGACCAAGACGAACAGTTGCGCCGGTTCACGGAGCGCGCTGAAACCCCTTGGAAACGCTTCAAGATCACCGACGAGGATTGGCGCAATCGCCAGAAGTGGCCGTTATACGCCGGAGCTGTCAATGACATGATCGAACGCACCTCGACGGAGATTGCGCCTTGGACATTGGTCGAAAGCAACGACAAACGGTTTGCCCGGATTAAAGTGCTCGAAACCGTGGCCGCAGCGTTGCAGCAAGCGCTCTAGCGTTGCGGCGGACGCCGCATTCTTGCCGTTCGTTGCCATGTTAGGCCGGTGGCATTCAGCAAGCCATGTGGTTTGTTCTCGTGACGATGCAACAAACTCGAATGATGCTGCTTCCTTTCATGCTTGGCATGGCGGCTGCCTGTGGCGACAATGACTATATCGTTGACGGGCCCCACCATCAGTATGTGGTTTCGGCGATCGATGTGCCTGGGTCCTACAGCGATGCGCAGAATATTTCGGTCGACCTAGACGGCGATGGTCGTAAGGACAATTCCTTGGGCACAATTCTAGTGTTGCTGAATAACAGCGGCTTAGATGTTCGAACGGCGTTGCGCGACGGCGTGCGCAGCGGTGGCATTCTTATTGGCGTCGATCTGCAAAGCGTCGAATTGTCAAACAACGCTGAGCTCGTCGGAATTCAGCCGTACATCGGCACCGCTGCGGTGCCGCCACCTTGCCTGAGTTCGGACCCGTTGTCATGCGGCCAGCATCTCGATGGTGACGCGGTGATTCGCGTGCAGGCGCCACATCCCTTCAGCTATGCAACGGGCCCAATGAACCAAGGCGTTGTCCTGGCCCACGCCGATGAGATTCCGATCAAATTCGCGCTGGCTGAAGGTGTTGTGGTCGATCTGTTGTTGCACGACGCCGCAATTCGAATGTCACAAATGACGACCAGCGAGGCGCGGGCGGTATTTGCGGGCGTCGTTTCGAAACAAGATTTGCAAAATGTGGTTTTGCCCCAAGCCGTTATGCAACTGCGGCGCGTATTGGCACGCGATTGCGTGGCTGCAAGCGGGCCAACGACCTGCACGTGCATTGCTGCTTCAGCCGGCGCAACGGTCGCAACAACCTTCGATGACAACAAGGATTGCCAACTCAGCGATCCTGAATTCTACGACGACGGCCTTACCAAAACGTTGCTAGCCCCGGATATTCTTGATTCTTCGGTCGGCGAAGGTGTTTCGTTCGCAGTCAGCACGCAGTTGGTGTCGGCCACGCTGTCGCCGTCGGCGCCTTAGTGACACCAGCCGTACGCGCCAAGTGCGACCACGGCGGGAATCGCGATGCCGGTGTGCACCATGTGCTTGGCCATTTCCCACTTGTCGGCATACTTCAAGTACACATTGCCACCCTCGGTCATCGGCCACCAGCGTGCGCCGGGCATCACGGCAAAAGCTCGGGTCATGAAGTCCCATGGATACCAGTAGCTCAGGTTGCCGCTCACGCTGCGCGCTGCGCCTTCGCCGCCGAGGATGCGGCCCATGATGCCAAAGTCAAAGTCGCGACTAACCGTTACGGTGCCGGACCAGCCTTCGATCGTGACGTCTGGTGTCCGGAAATAGTTGATCGCACCGCCGACACCCCAGCCGGCAAATTTGAAGTTGCTGGCCCACGAACCGGAAACTTGCCCAAACGGACCTGACCATGCCGAAAGTACGCTGCGCGTTTCGGTGTCGCGCGCGCCGCCGAATGAAATGTTAGCGCCGACGGAGAACCCGGCCGCCGAGCCAACACCACCGCCTTTATAGAAGAAGATCGCCGACTGCATGTTGTCCAAGCGATAAACAAAATCGATGCCACCGCCGCCTTGCCACCACAAAAAGCTCGCGGACAAGCCAAGCGAAACTGTCAGGAGCGACTTTGGCGGAATCTTGTCACAGAAACTCCAGAGTTGGCTGTCCGTCATGTCAGCAGTGAAGCCGGGATGATTGTCAGTTTCAGCTTGCGCTTGATGCTCGCCTTCATCGAGCAAGATGCGCGCATGGTGTTCGACGATTTCAGTACACACCTGCGAATCTGGGTCGCGGTTGCAGGCCGCTGCGACCGCTATGTTAGCAGCCAGTATTTTCTCGTCGGCAGTGGCTTCGTCGCCGTCACAGGTTAAGCCCGCAACTTCGGGGTGTTTCGCAGCGGCGTTTGCAGCAGGCGCAGGCGCGGTGCCATCGTCTATTGATTCTTCGATGGTCGGATTGTCGTGCGCGACATCAATGCGGCGACAATTCGCATCACACGTAGCGCTGTGCCCTCCGTTATCACATTGTTCAGTGCCTTCAACGCGGCCGTCGCCGCAAACCGGCAGGGTGCACTGCGCTGTACAATTGCCGCTGCCAGACGCCGAGCCATCGCACGCTTCGTGCGCTTCTTGCACCCCGTCACCGCAGCACAGGGTCGGCGCGCAGGTGCCATCCGCCACACAAGCAAGTTCGATATCAAAGTCGAACTTACCTTTGTCGAGGCAGCCTTGTAAGGCACTGGCCCAAGCTTGCCATGCAGCGGTGTTGTACGCCGGCAACAAGTTGCCCTCGTCGTCGGTAATCGTACCCACATCGACGTATCCTTCCTCGGTCAATGGCGCATCGGCTGGTGCACTAGCATCACGCGCGGTCATGCAGCCCGCTGCAGCTGCGCTCAGCTCAACGACGTTGGCGCAACTGCCCCGCGCGAGTTCGCGCCCAGGGCCAGGCACGTCAACCGGCCGACATTCGTACGGCACAAACGTCGTGTAGGGGCCCTGCCGGACGCATTCGGTCTGCGTCGCTCCAATGTGTTTGTAGCCGTCGTAGAAGTACGTGCCACAGCTACCAAGCGGCCCTTCGCAGAAGCAATCACCGTGCGTTTCGCAACTGTTGACGCTTTGATTGCCACTGCAGTCCATGCCTGGTTGCGTGCATGCCAACGCGGTGGCGCCGGTTGCTGCGCGCACTACGCACTGTTCGGTCGGCACGTGCTGCGCTGCCCATTGCCACGACAGTTGGCCGTTGACGCACACTTGGTTTTGTTGCCAGGTTTGCTCGCCAACGTCGTGGCCCATGGCTTGATAGTTGTTGATGCTATCGACCAAGCCTTGGTTGGTTGGCACTTGGTATTGGTTGTCGCTGGTGTCGTCGGCGATGCTTGGGTAACACCAGTTATTGATCAGTTCTTCGCTGTCGTCGAAGCTCGCCCAGTCAGCACTGCTGCGGTTGCGATAGCGTTTGATGCGGGCAGGTTGATGATTGGCAATGATGCCCGGGGCCGCGCAATCATCTTCATATTGCGCTTCGACGCCCTTTTGCAACCAGGTCTTGTTGGTTGAGCCGAGGCTCCACGCATCATTCCATTTGAACAGCGTCCACGTCTTTTGGATGCTCTTGCCAAACAACTTCATCTTGAGTTCGAGCTGCGCCAAGATCGATGCGTCGAGAATTGCCGAGAACGTAAGATCGGAAAGCGCATAGGTGAAGATCGAGTGATGCGGCGCGCCTTTGGCAGCGATGTCGGCTTGCAGCGCCGCCGACGTGGATGGATCGACGCCGATGTAGCCGTTGGCGGTTGCCGATAAAGGATTACAGCCCGGGCCTTGCCAGCCAACAATGGTGCTGCCGTTGCTGTGGCCGTTGGCGTCGGTGCCGCCAGCAACCAAGCCGCAAGCGTTGGGATGCCAAATGCCACCGCTGCGCACGCAATTGGTCTCGGCATCACCACCGACGAACTGGCCGCCGGCATGGTTGCCGCCGGCAAGCGAATCGTAGCGCTCGCACAACCCGCCCGTGATACAGGTGTTGCTGGCATCATCACAGCTCAACGCTGCGACCGCGTCGAGCTGGCCTTTGCTTGCGAATTGGTTGCGGCACACCAAACGCGTCGTTGCTTTTTGCAAAATCGGCGTGCACGCAGCGTCGACGGGGGGATTCACAGTGTTCAAAAACGTGGCCAGCGGCGTGCTGGTGTCGATGGTATCGGCGAACACGCCGGGCGCCACGCTGACTTTGAGCCCAACGTTGGCAAACACGCCAGCACGCAAGTATTTGCCAAGCTTGATGCCAGCGGTCAGCTCCGCGCCGATTTTCGGATCGATATGCGCCGTGACGCCAACATCGCGCGATGCATCGGGCGCTTGCAACGCGTGTTCGTCGCGGTTGAGCAGCGGCGCTGGCACGCCCAGCGCTTGGCTGATGCGGTTGAGCATGCGGTTGTGTTGGTTGTGCCACGCCATCCCTGATTCCATTTCGAAATAAGGTTGCACCGACGCCACGCCAGCGATCGGAATCGCCGGTAAGTCGAAATGCAGCGGTTTCATTTCGACCTTGAGATCGAGGCCAGCGCCGAACACCGCAATGCTTTTGCGTTCGGCATCGGTGCTGTCTTCGGGCCGCGGCCACACGTATGCTTGCTGATCGCTGCGCGACGTGTAGTCGATAGGGTAGAAGCCTTTGGTCAGCAGTTCATTCCAGGTCAAGCGACCGTCGCTGCCTGCGATGTCGTTGAGGGTGCTGCTGTCGACGAGATTGAAGATGTCTTTATCTTTCGCAACGGCTACGTCCATGCCGCCCGACGAAATGGTGATGCCGTCGATGCCGAAGAGATGATCTTGGTCGAAGACTTTGAAGCCATCCATCTGCAGGTTGTAGGCAACGCTTGGCAAGATCGGATAGCTCTTGCCGTTGGCAACCAAGGTGGC